>NZ_CP012152.1:712500-1045000 GCF_001187595.1 Anoxybacillus gonensis | reverse complement strand
CCTTTTGGCAAGCGGACCGTCTGCCTATCGTCAAATAACGTGCGCATCCATTGGACGTTCATTTCATTCCCCTCGTTTCATTCGCTCACGAATTGGCGCAAAAGAACGTCGATGTTCTTCAATGACACCATATCGTTCAACCGCTTGGATATGCGCTTTCGTTCCGTATCCCATATGTTTCTCAAATCCATATTGTGGATATTTCTCACCTAGTTGTTTCATCATCCGATCGCGCGTCACTTTCGCTATAATGGAGCTTGCAGCAATGGATGCACTATGCGCATCTCCTTTAATGATGGATGTTTGCGGAATCGATAGCGGAATGTGCATCGCATCAATAAGCAAATGTTCGGGAGCGATCGCAAGCGCTTGGACGGCTTGCACCATCGCTTTTTTCGTCGCTTCGTAAATGTTTAGCTCGTCAATTTCACGGGCGCTCACTATGCCGATGCCGATCGCAAGCGCCGTTTGCTGAATGACAGAAAACAATTGCTCTCGCTTCGTTTCCGATAGTTTTTTCGAATCGTCCAAATGAGGTAAAAAAACGTCTTTCGGCAAAATGACCGCAGCGGCAACAACTGGGCCAGCGAGCGGACCGCGTCCCACCTCATCTACGCCAGCGATGTAGCGCACGCCTTTTTCATATAGCGCCTGCTCATATTGCAACATATGCGAAAAACGTTCCCGTTCGCGTTTTTCTGTTTCTTTTTGTTTATACCATTGTTGAACGAGGCGTTGGACGCCTTTTCGCTCATCGTGTAATAGTTGTTGAAACCATTCATCTGTTTCATCACAAATCGTTTGTAATCGTTGTTTGATCTCTTGCATATTCACACTCGATCACTCCTTATATCCTATATCGGCAAATTGGCAAAAAAATAAAGGCCCGCTTATGCGAACCTTACAGGCGATCAAAACTGAGCCGTCCTAATTTTTCTGTGCGAATATCGCGCAACACAAGCTCAGCTACTTTATCGTAATCTACGACGCCTCCTGCAGCTAAACAGCCTCGTCTTTTTCCGATTTCATCAAACAATACAACGATATCTTCTGGAATATCCGAAAGCGCGTACCGTTCTTTTAAACGCTCAGGATAATAAGCAGCTAAAAAGCGTAACGCGTATACAGCGACGTCTTGTAAATTTAAAATCGTATCTTTAATTGCCCCTGTTGTCGCAAGCTTGAATCCGACTTCTTCGTCTTCAAACTTCGGCCATAAAATCCCTGGCGTATCAAGCAGCTCAAGTTCTTTGCCGACTTTAATCCATTGTTGCGCTTTCGTCACTCCTGGTGTATCGCCCGTTTTCGCGATATGTTTTCCTGCTAGTCGGTTAATGAGCGTCGATTTTCCGACGTTTGGAATACCGACAATTAACGCGCGCATCGCGCGAGGACGTTTAATTCCTTTAGCCATCATTTTTTCAAACTTTGGGCGCAACTTCTCTTTTGCGACCGTCACAATTTGCTTCACGCCCGTTCCGCTTTGTGAGTCGATCGCAATCGCTTCGATTTGTTGCGTGGCGAAAAATTCAATCCATTGCTTTGTGACGTCTGGATCAGCCATATCCGCTTTATTTAACAACATCATGCGCGGCTTATTGGCGATGATTTCATCAATTAACGGATTGCGGGATGACATCGGAATGCGCGCATCGACAAGTTCAAATACGATATCAATGAGCTTTAATTTTTCTGTTACTTCTCGTTTCGCCTTCGCCATATGGCCGGGAAACCATTGAATCGTCATCGTTGCCACCTACTTTGTATGATGTTATTCAACAATTCGCGCATCAGAAAGGGGCCAATAGACGACCGACGTTTTGCCTACAACTTTATCCATTGGAATAAAGCCGATATGCCGGCTATCTTTGCTGTAGCGACGATTATCTCCGAGCACGAATAAATGACCTTCTGGAACCGTTTTTCGTCCCCATAGTTCTTCAAGTGTAAACGATTCTGTTAGCGGCCCATCAAATACTTGCTTTTTCTCTTCGTCTAAATAAGGCTCTTTATACGGCTTTCCGTTAACATATAACGTATCATTTTTATATTCAATGCGATCGCCCGGCAGCCCAATGACGCGCTTAATATAGTCTTTTCCTTCTTCTGCATGAAACACAATAATATCAAATCGTTCTGGTTCGCCAATTTTGTATGCCACTTTATTCACGATCATACGATCTTGGTTATGTAATGTCGGCATCATCGATTCCCCTTCAACGATAATCGGGGCAAAAATAAAATAGCGAATACCTCCTGCTAACGCCACCGCAATAACAATTGCTTTTAGCCATTCAAACCATTCGTTTTTTTGTTTTTCCATCCTTCTCCCACCTATATGATGAATGTTGAAAAAGGAGCTTGATGATCAAGCTCCTCGCAATCATGTCTTTTGTTAGATGATTTCTTTGATGCGTGCTGCTTTACCGCGGAGTTGACGCAAGTAGTACAATTTCGCGCGACGAACTTTACCGCGACGAACAACTTCTAATTTCGCAATCTTCGGCGTGTGTAATGGGAATGTACGCTCAACACCTACACCGTAAGATACTTTACGTACTGTAAATGTTTCGCTAATTCCACCACCACGACGCTTGATGACAACGCCCTCAAATACTTGAATACGCTCACGGTTTCCTTCTACTACTTTTACGTGAACGCGCACTGTGTCACCAGGGCGGAACTCAGGAAGATCGTTACGTAGTTGTTCTTTTGTAATTTCTTGAATTAAATGATGCATCATATTCATCTCCTTCCAACAGATGCTCATGCTTATGTTTATCGTTCATAGCAGCGGAACATCGTTTTACGTGCGACGTAAGTCACAACGTTTATACTAGCATAAAGATGTATCGGATGCAAGAGTTACCGCTCATTTTTTTCCCATTGTTCAATCCATTTTTTTTGCTGTTCTGTTAGTTCATACGTCTCAAGTAAATCTGGTCGTCGCAACCACGTACGACGCAACGATTCTTTTTGACGCCACTCTTCAATTAAACGATGGTTTCCAGAAAGAAGGACATCTGGTACTTTCATGCCTCGAAAATCCGCAGGACGCGTATAATGCGGATGTTCAAGTAAGCCCGAGCTATATGAATCAAGGACAGAAGAATGTTCGTTGCCAAGCACGCCCGGAAGCAAGCGAACGACGCTATCAATAACGACCATCGCCGCCAGCTCTCCGCCCGTTAACACATAATCTCCAATTGAAATTTCATCCGTTACGACATGCTCACGAATGCGCTCGTCATATCCTTCATAATGGCCACAAATGAAAATTAAATGTTGTTCTTTGGCGAGTTCCTCCGCCTTTTTTTGTGTGTAGCGTTCTCCTTGTGGGCAAAGTAAAATAATGCGCGGGCGATGTTCGCTCTGTTTCGTTAAATGATCGACCGCATCGAAAATCGGCTGTGGTTTTAATACCATCCCAGCGCCACCGCCATAAGGATAGTCATCTACCGTTTGGTGTTTATTATCGGCAAACTCGCGAAAATTAACGAGTTGAAACGTAACCGCTCCTTTTTCTTGCGCTCGTTTCAAAATCGACTCTTGAAGCACGCCAGTAAACATCGTTGGAAATAAAGTGAGCACGTCGATTTTCATTCGTCAAGCAGTCCTTCCATGACATGAATGGTAATCGTTTTATTTTCGACATCGACTTGTTTGACGACATCTGCAATATAAGGGATAAATACATCTCCGCCTTTTTTCCGTTTAACGACCCATACGTCGTTTGCTCCTGGCGTTAAAATTTCCTTTACTTCGCCAATCGTTTCGCCCTCTTCGGTCACAACGGTGCAGCCGATAATTTCGTGGAAATAATATTCTCCTTCATCAAGCAGTTGAAGTTGGCTTTCTGGCACTTTAATCATCGCGCCTTTGAATTTTTCAACTAAATTGATGTTGTCATATCCTTCAAACGTCAATAAATCAAACGACTTATGAACTCGATGGCTCGCCACTTTCACTTCAATTGGCGGCTCGCTTCCCATAAAAATATATAGCACATTTCCGATTTTATACCGTTCTTGCGCAAAATCTGTGCGTGAAATGACGCGCACTTCACCGCGAATGCCGTGCGTATTTACAATCTTTCCGACATTAAACCATTTCACAACGATCACCCCTCGCGTATATCAACAACAATTCCATCTTCAATAATAATTGTTTTTTGAGGCGACCAACGTGCACCGATGTGAACGTCGATAATCGCCTCCACCTCTCGTTCTTTTATTTCGCTTCCTATCGGTAATATGTGCAATTGTTCGAGAAGGAAGTCAAGTTCCGCTATTTTTTGACGTCGAACTTGCATTTCTCTTTCAAACTTTTCTTTAATTTGTTTCGGTGGAAACGATGTTTGCTTTTCCATTCGTTTTTGTTCAAAAATAAGCTGTTCACATTGCTGTTCAAGCTGTCGTTTTTGTGCCGTCAATTGTTGAATGAGTTGTTGCTTACTTTTTTCTGTTAATCGTTGTCTTACTTCAACCGTTTGAATAATTTTCATGGCGCACCGCCTTTCTGAACGAAAAAAGGGGAGGTATCTCCCTCTCCCTTACTCTTCGATGCGTACGTCTATTCGCTTCTTCGATTCGTTTGCTGCTTGAACAACGGTACGAATCGCTTGAATGATTCGTCCGTTTTTTCCGATCACTTTTCCAACGTCTTCGTGATGAAGGGCAATCGAATATGTGATCGATTGTTGTTGTTCCGTTTCGCGAATGACGACGCATTCCGGATGATCGACAAGTGACCGAACAATCGTCTCAAGCAACGTTTTCATACATTACTTTCCGTACTTTAAGTTGTGGAATTTTTCTAAAATTCCTTGTTTTGAAAGCAAGTTGCGCACCGTGTCAGATGGTTTCGCACCGTTTTGTAACCATTTTAACGCAAGCTCTTCGTTAATTTTAATTTCTGCAGGCTCTGTTAATGGGTTGTATGTGCCGATTGTTTCGATGAAACGACCGTCACGTGGAGAACGAGAGTCTGCAACAACGATACGATAAAATGGTGATTTTTTTGCACCCATACGTTTTAAACGAATTTTTACTGCCATAATTGTAGCACCTCCGAAAATATTTCACACAAGATAGTATATTAGCAATAAACGTTTTGTTTGTAAAGTGTTTTTTCTTAACACTATCATTTTGCTTACATGAACGGGAAACGGAACCCTTTCTTTTTCCCTTTTGGTATAGTTGTCATCATTTTCATCATTTTTTTCATTTCGTCAAATTGTTTCAACAAGCGGTTGACGTCTTGAACCGTCGTTCCACTTCCTTTGGCAATTCGCTTTTTGCGGCTTGAGTTAATGATGTCTGGGTTCATTTTTTCTTCTTTTGTCATTGAGCGAATAATCGCTTCTACGCGGCTAATTTGTTTTTCATCAATTTGTAAGTTGTTGAGCCCTTTCACTTTGTTCGCGCCCGGCAACATTTTTAAAATTTCATCAAGCGGACCAAGTTTGCGCACTTGTCCAAGCTGTTCTAAAAAGTCGTCAAGGGTAAATGATGCGGTGCGCATTTTTTGTTCGAGCTCTTTTGCTTTTTCTTCATCGACCGCCGCTTGCGCTTTTTCAATGAGCGTCAGTACATCGCCCATGCCTAAAATGCGCGATGCCATCCGCTCCGGATGAAACGGTTCAAGCGCATCGAGCTTTTCGCCCATACCGACGAATTTAATTGGCGTGTTTGTGACCGCTTTAATGGACAACGCCGCTCCGCCGCGCGTATCGCCGTCAAGCTTCGTCAAAATGACGCCCGTTAAGCCAAGCTGTTCGTTAAAGCTTTGTGCGACGTTTACCGCATCTTGCCCTGTCATCGCATCGACGACGAGGAAAATTTCATCTGGTTTCGTCACTTCTTTCATTTGTTTTAATTCGTCCATCAGCGCTTCGTCGATGTGCAGTCGCCCTGCGGTATCGATTAACACATAATCGTAGTGTTCTTCTTTCGCTTTTGCGATCGCTTGCTTGGCAATTTCAACCGGGCTCACTTGATCACCGAGCGAAAACACAGGGATGTTCAATTGTTTACCTAGTGTTTCAAGCTGTTTGATCGCTGCCGGACGGTAAATGTCACAGGCAACAAGCAACGGTTTGCGATTATGTTTTTTGCGCAGTAAGTTCGCTAATTTCCCTGTTGTCGTCGTTTTCCCTGCCCCTTGCAAACCGACCATCATGACGACGGTTGGCGGACGGCTTGCGACAGCAATTTTGCTATTTTCTCCTCCCATTAATTCCGTCAATTCTTCTTTGACGACTTTAATGACTTGCTGCCCTGGGGTCAAACTTTTCAACACTTCTTGTCCGACAGCTCGCTCGCTTACTTTTTTCACAAAGTCTTTAACAACTTTAAAATTGACGTCAGCTTCTAATAGCGCTAGCCGCACTTCGCGCATCATTTCTTTTACATCGGCTTCCGTGACTTTGCCTTTGCCACGAATTTTATTCATGACATGTTGCAGACGGTCGGCCAATCCTTCAAATGCCATCGTTACCGCCCCCTACTCTAATTTCTCCAACTCCGCAACGAGCTTTATCAGCTCTTCATCGTTCGGATAGCGTTCGGCAATATGCGTCTTTAATACATCTAATAATTTTTGCCGCTGTTGAAACTTTTGAAAGAGCAATAGTTTTTGCTCATAATCTTCTAACATCGCTTCCGTCCGTTTAATATTATCGTATACAGCTTGACGACTCACTTCGTACTCTTCGGCAATTTCACCGAGGGAGTAATCGTCTAAATAATAAAGGGACATATAGTTCCGTTGCTTCGGCGTCAACAACGATTGGTAAAAGTCATATAAGTAATTCATTCTCGTTGTTTTTTCTAGCATGAAACTCCCCCCTGTTAAGTGAAACGCCTTTACATGACTTTAGTGTATATGTTTTAACCGATGCTGTCAAGTTATTCTCCTTGCGCTTCTTCACGCTCCATAAACGATGAAAATAATCCGTAAACGAATTGTTCTGCGTTAAACGGCTCTAAATCGTCCATTTTCTCTCCTAAGCCGACAAATTTCACCGGGATGTTTAGCTCGTGGCGAATTGCTAACACGATGCCCCCTTTTGCTGTTCCGTCAAGCTTCGTTAACACGATACCGGTCACATTCGTTGCTTCTTTAAACGTTTTCGCTTGGCTCATCGCATTTTGTCCCGTCGTTGCATCTAACACGAGCAACACTTCATGCGGTGCACCAGGTACTTCTCGTTCAATGACGCGTTTCACTTTTTCAAGCTCTTTCATTAAATTCACTTTATTTTGCAAGCGACCAGCTGTATCGCACAGCAAAATATCGACGTTGCGCGATTTCGCCGCTTGAATCGCATCATACATCACCGCAGCCGGATCGGAGCCTGCTGACTGTTTAATCACTTCGACACCTACTCGCTCTCCCCATACTTCTAACTGTTCAATCGCCCCCGCGCGGAACGTATCGCCTGCGGCAAGCATCACTTTTTTTCCTTCGTTTTTTAATTTATACGCGAGTTTTCCGATCGTCGTCGTTTTTCCGACGCCGTTGACACCGACAAATAAAATAACCGTTAAGCCGTTTGGCTGAATGTTTAGTTCTGTCGTTTCATCGCCGCTCGCTTGATATATATCAATGAGTTTTTCAGAAATGACGCTATACATTTCTTTCGGGTCTTGAATGTTGCGGCGCTTCACTTCCATTTTCAACTCATCAATAAAATCCATAACCGTGGCTACTCCAACGTCTGACGCAATTAAAATTTCTTCTAGTTCTTCAAAAAACTCTTCGTCCACTTTTCGATAGCGGGCGATTAAGTCATTCACTTTTCCCGCAAAAGAGTCGCGCGTTTTTTCTAAGCCGCGCTTAAACTTTTCCGTTACTGTATCCGCTTGTTTTGCAATTTTTTCTTTTAACTTTTTAAAAAAACTCACCGTTTCTCATCCTTTCTTTCCAGCTGCTTCTTCCAATCGAACAGAAACAAGTTTCGATACGCCTGATTGTTGCATCGTTACTCCGTACAATACGTCTGCTTCTTCCATCGTTCCTTTTCGATGAGTAATGACGATAAATTGTGTTTCGTGGCTAAATTTCTTTAAATATTTCGCATATCGTTGCACGTTCGCTTCATCTAGTGCGGCTTCCACTTCATCGAGCACGCAAAACGGAACAGGTCGAACGTTTAAAATAGCAAATAAAAGCGCAATGGCAGTCAGCGCTCGTTCACCGCCTGATAATAAACTTAAATGTTGCAGTTTTTTGCCCGGCGGCTGTGCGACAATATCGACACCTGTATGAAGTAAATCGTTCGGATCGGTCAGCTTTAAATCCGCTTTTCCTCCTCCAAACAATTCGACGAACACACGCGCAAATTGCGTACGAATTTGTTCAAACGTCACCGCAAATCTTCGCTTCATTTCATCGTCCATTTCGTCAATCACTTGATAAAGTGTATCTTTCGCGCGTTGTAAATCTTCTTTTTGTTCCGTTAAAAAGCGATGGCGCTCAAATACGCGTTCATATTCTTCAATCGCGCCAAGGTTCACCGTCCCGAGCTCATCAATCGCCAATTGAATGAGCTTTACTTTTTTCCGCGCTTCTTGCGCTGGGATGTGAAGTGGGAACGCTTCTTTCGCCGCTTCAAACGATAGTTTATATTCTTCACGAAGTCGATTTAACAAGTGATCTAACTCCATATCAAAACGAGCGAGCTTCACTTCTTCGTCTTTTAACGTATCTGTTAGCTGTTTATGTTGACGTTTCAGCTCTTTTATTTCTTTTTCGAGCTGTTCAAGCTTCGTTTGGTATTGTAGTCGTTGTTCACGGCGGCTAGCGATCAGTTGAATCGTTTCTTCTTTTTGTTTCGTTTTTTCTTTGCATATTCGTTCGAGCTGTTGTTCATCTTCCGTTTGCTCGTTCATATGCTGAATAAGTTGATGCCGCTCTTCTTCCATTTTTGCGCGCGTTCGCTTCGTTTCTTCCCATTCTTCGACAAGTCGCCGCACATGTTGTTCTTCATTTCTTACATGTTCTTGCTTTTCTGCAAGCGCGACTTTTAAAGCGGTCAGCTGTTCTTGCATTTGTTCTTTTGATTGTTGTTCGAGCTGTTTTTTTTCTGTCCATTGCTGTACTTGTTCGTCAATATGAGCGATGTTTTTCTCTAACTCATTAAGCTGCTGCATGACATCGTGAAGTCGAGCGGTCAGCTGTTGTTTTTCTTCTTCAAGCGTTTGTCGTTCATAGCGATACACAGCTAGTCGCTCATCCATATGTTTTTTTCGGAGATCTAGTTCCGTCCATGCGCTTTTTTCTTCTTGCAGCGCCATACGGTTTGCTTCCAGTTCCGCATAAAGATGCTCTCGTTGCTGTTCGTCTTGGGCAATCGTCTCTTTTTCACGCTGGATGCGCTGTTCGAGTTCAATCGTTTTTCGTTCGATTTCGCGAAAACTTGCTGTCACTTCTTCAAGTTCACGTGTGCGGCTTAATAATGAACTCGTCTGTTTGTTTACCGTTCCTCCCGTCATCGCTCCACCAGGATTCACAACATCTCCGTCAAGCGTGACGAAACGATAGCGGTATTGCAGTTGGCGCGCAAGCTCATTCGCTCCTTTTAAGTCGCGCGTAATAATGACCGTTCCAAGAATGTTTGTCATCACTTGCGCGTACGTTGCTTCATACGAAATTAATTCGGAAGCGACGCCAACGTAAGCGGGATGTTTCATCATATCCGCCCGAACAGATGGAGGAAGCGATTTTCCTTGAATGACGTTGAGCGGTAAAAAAGTAGCTCGTCCGTACGCATGTCGCTTTAAAAACTGAATGGCTTCGCGTGCGCTTTGTTCGTTCTCTACGACGATATGTTGCGCTGCTCCGCCAAGCGCCACTTCGATCGCTGTCTCTAGCTCAGACGGCACCGTCATCAGTTCAACGACAGCCCCATGAATGCCTGGAAGGCGATCTTTTGCTTTTAATACTTCTTTCACACCTTGGAAAAATCCAGCATATTCTTGTTGCATCGCTTCAAGCATTTCTTTTTTTGATTTCATTTTTTGTACGTATTGGTACGCTTCATATAACGTCGCTTCTTTTTTGCGATATTGTTCTTTTTGAACCGCTAATTGTTGTTCTTTTGTTTTTACTGCTTCTTCTTGCTCGGCGATGCGCTGCTGTAATTGGTGAACAAGCTGTTGCTTTTGTTCCCATTGTTGAACGATTTGCTCGTATGCCCGAATATGCTCGTCGTTTGCAGCGATCAGCTGTCGTTGTTTCTCTTCGTTTTTTTGCAACTGTGCTTCCGTGTGCGTCCGTTCATTTTTCAACGTCGCTTGCTCGTGAACGAGATCGATATATTCGCTTTTTAGCCGTTCAATTTCGGCCTCTGCTTTCGGACCGTAAGCGGAAAGCACGTTATTTTTTTCTTTTAATTCGGCTTGAAGCGCTTGCACATTTGTTTGAAGCTGTTGAAGCAACTTCTTTTTTTCTGCAATGGTCGCTTCCAGTACACGTTCGCGCTCAGCCAGTTGGGCCACCGTTTGTTCCATTTGGTGTTGTTGCTTATGGGCGTTGTTTTTTCGCTCTTTTAATACTTGTTTTTTTCCTTCCATTTTTTCAAGCTCTTCGCTCACAAGCAATAACACTTGTTGTAAGCCGTCAATCGACTCATCGAGCGCCGTCAGTTCATGGCGCAATTCAGCGATGTGCGCTTCTTCTTTTTGTAGCGTCGTTGCTAATTCGATCTCGTTTTGTTCATGTATAGCGAGCTGTTCTTTTAACGCTTCCCATTTTTCATGTAGCTGTTCAATTTCATAGACGATTAGCCCGACTTCGTATGTTTGTAATTGTTCTTTTTTCTCGATATATTCTTTCGCAATGGACGCTTGTTGTTTCAACGGTTCTAGTTGTTGGTTTAACTCATGTAAAATATCTTGCACGCGTTGTAAATGATCTTCTGTTTCGCTTAACTTGTGTTCAGCCTTTTTTTTCCTCATTTTATATTTTAACACACCGGCTGCATCTTCAAAAATCATGCGACGGTCTTCCGGTTTACTGCTTAAAATTTCTTCGACTTTTCCTTGGCTAATGATCGAAAACGCTTCGCGACCAACGCCTGAATCCATAAATAAATCAACGATATCTTTTAAGCGACACGGCTGTTTATTAATAAAAAATTCGCTATCTCCCGAGCGATACACACGTCTTGTTACACTTACTTCTTCGTATTCAAGTGGCAAAAATTGATCGCTATTATCAAGCGTTAATGTTACTTCAGCCACGTTTAACGGTTTGCGCGATTCGCTTCCTGAAAAAATGACGTCTTCCATTTTTGCCCCGCGAAGCGACTTCGCCGATTGCTCCCCAAGCACCCAACGAATCGCATCTGTAATGTTGCTTTTTCCGCTTCCGTTCGGACCGACGATGGCCGTCATCCCCGGAACAAAATCGATTGAAATGCGATCTGCAAAAGATTTAAATCCGATAGCTTCTAATCGTTTGAGGAACACATATATCCCCCTTCATGTAAAAGATGTAACAATAAGCAAGGCTGTCCTTTCGCACCGGATCAGCCTTGTTGTGATTGTTTTAGCTTAGCTAATGCCATTTGTGCGGCGCGTTGTTCTGCCTCTTTTTTCGAGCGACCAATGCCAACGCCAAGCTCTTCCCCGTTTAACGATACGCGCGATACGAACTCTTTATTATGTGCAGGACCTCGTTCTTGTAAAATTTTATATTCTAAAATGCCGCTGCCATCACGTTGTACGAGCTCTTGTAGTTGACTTTTGTAATCCATCACATGAGAAAAAGCACCTTCGCGAATTTTCGGGAACATCGTTTTCCCTAAAAATTGTACGACTGCCTCTATACCTTGATCTAAATAAAGCGCTCCAATAAAAGCTTCAAACACGTCCGCTAACAATGATGGACGCATTCGCCCCCCCGTTAGCTCTTCTCCTTTGCCGAGCAAAACGAGATCGCCAAACGATAGCGCATGAGCGAACGTAACAAGCGATGGTTCGCAAACGATCGCTGCCCGCAGTTTCGTTAATTCCCCTTCGCTCATTTGCGGAAACTGTTCAAATAAATATTGCGAAACGGTCAATTCAAGGACGGCATCTCCTAAAAATTCCAGGCGCTCATTATCTTCATGTAGCCGCTTTCGATGCTCATTCACATATGATGAATGGGTAAATGCTTGGATGAGCAATTTTTCATCGCGAAAAAAAATGCCAATTTGCTCTTGAAACTGTTTAAACTTCACGTACGGTCGTTGCTTCGACATGCATATGAACCCCCAACTATAAACGTAAAAAGCATAGAAAGCCCCGCTTACAAAACGGGACTTTGCTTATTATGATAGACGGCTTTTTATGTAGTTTACTGCGTCACCGACAGTAACAATTTTCTCCGCCTCTTCATCTGAAATTTCCATATCAAATTCGTCTTCTAACTCCATAACAAGCTCAACGACATCAAGCGAATCTGCTCCTAAATCTTCTTTGAATGAAGATTCAAGCGTCACTTGTGACTCCTCGACACCAAGGCGATCTACGATGATTTTCGTTACACGCTCTAATACGTCTGCCATTTTATTCACCTCCCCTCAAGTCATTATACTGAATTATATCAGAAAATAAAACGAATTTTTACATGACCATGCCGCCATCGACGTGAATCGTTTGCCCTGTCATATAGCTTGCCCCATCTGAAACAAGAAACGCGACGACATGGGCAATATCTTCTGGATTTCCGAAGCGTGCGAGCGGGATTTGTTGCAACATCGCTTGGCGCACCTCTTCGCTTAATTGGTCTGTCATATCTGTCGTAATAAATCCAGGCGCAACGGCGTTTACCGTAATGTTTCGGCTCGCCAGTTCTTTTGCTGCTGTTTTCGTCAAACCAATGACGCCTGCTTTCGCTGCAACGTAGTTCGCTTGACCGGGATTGCCGCTCACGCCAACGATTGATGCAACGTTTACAATTCGTCCGTAACGTTGTTTCATCATCGGACGTGTGACGGCTTTCGTACATAAAAAGACGCCTTTTAAGTTTGTGTTAATGACTGCATCCCATTCTTCTTCTTTCATGCGCATAAGCAAATTGTCGCGCGTAATGCCTGCGTTGTTTACTAAAATGTCGACGCGCCCCCAACGCTCAAGCACTTCTTTCACCATGCGCTCTACCGCTTCGCTATTTGCCACATCGGCTTGCACAGCGAACGCTTCGCCACCTTGTGCAACAATTTGTGCAACAACTTCATTCGCTTTCGCTTCGCTCCCTGCATAATTGACCGCTACTTTTGCACCGAGGCGAGCGAGATGTAAAGCAATTTCACGTCCGATTCCACGTGATGCCCCTGTCACAATCGCTACTTTTCCTTCCATCTTCATTCCCCTTTCAACGCAGTCACCGTCGCTGCAAACGAAGCTTCATCAAAAATCGAATAGACGTTGACATGACGGTTTATTTTTTTCACTAGACCGCTTAATACTTTTCCAGGACCGATTTCGATGAACGTATGTACACCAAGATCGATCATCGTTTGAACAGATTGCTCCCAACGAACAGGTGAATACAATTGTTCAACAAGACGTTGTTTTATTTCCGTTGGATTTGTCATCGGCTCAGCTGTTACGTTTGAAATGACTGGCACAGCACTTTCTTGAAACGACAATGTGTCAAGCACAGATGAAAACTGCTCTGCCGCCGGCTTCATTAAAACGGAGTGAAACGGTCCGCTTACTTCAAGTGGAATAACTCGTTTTGCCCCTTTTTCTTTCGCCAGTTGTGACGCTCGCTCAACCGCTTCTTTTGCTCCGGAAATGACAATTTGTCCCGGGCAGTTTAAGTTCGCTAATTGCACAGGCGATGATTCCGTCGTGATTTCATCAACAATGTGCTGTAACGTCGCCTCATCCATGCCAAGCACCGCTGCCATCGTCCCTTGTCGCGCTGGAACGGCTTTTTCCATCAATTCTCCGCGCTTTCGCACCGCATATACACCGTCAGCAAACGACAACACAGACGCTGCAACAAGCGCGCTATATTCTCCGAGGCTATGTCCCGCTACATAATGCGGATGAATGCCTGCTTCTTTTACTTTTTGTAAAAATGCGATGCTTGTCGTGAGCAATGCCGGCTGAGCGTTTTCTGTTTTTGTTAATACGTCTTGTGGTCCTTCAAAAATAAGTTGTGACAAAGACATTTGCAATCGTTCATCTGCTTGGCGAAAAATCGATGCTACCTTCTCATCTTTTTCCGCCCATTCTTTTCCCATCCCGACGGTTTGCGAACCTTGTCCCGGAAAAATAAATGCGATTTTCCCCATCATAGCACCTCTTATTTTGTAATTTCCGCGATCGATTGTTTCACCGTTTGTACGACTTCGTTGGCGACCATATCACGCGCTTGGCGTACGGCATGAAAAATAGCGTGGGCATCCGATGAACCGTGCGCTTTAATGACAGGTGCACGTAACCCGAACAACGCTGCCCCACCGTATTCAGCGTAATCCATCTTTTTCTTTAATTGCATAAGCTGTGGCTTTAAAGCAAGCGCGGCTATTTTACTTACTACTCCGCTTGTCAGCGCCGATTTTAACATCGAAAAAACAGCGATCGCCGTTCCTTCAATTGTTTTTAACGCCACGTTGCCGGTAAACCCATCCGTGACGACGACGTCAGCTACTCCCTCTAATAAATCGCGCGCTTCCACGTTGCCGATAAAGTTTAGCGGTGTCTCTTGAATCAGTTGAAACGCTTTTTTTGCTAATTCATTTCCTTTTTGATCTTCTGTTCCTACGTTTAATAAACCGACGCGCGGGCGAGCAACACCGCGCACTTTTTCGGCATATGCCGCGCCCATCAATGCATATTGCAATATATGTTCTGGGCGAGCATCAACGTTTGCGCCAACGTCTAATAACACAAATCCTTTTCCATCAATCGTTGGCAACGTCGGAGCTAAGGCAGGTCGATCAATGCCGTCTATGCGGCCGACGATAAACAACCCTGCTGCCATTAAAGCTCCTGTATTTCCTGCCGAAATACACGCATGAGCGCGCCCTTCGCTCACTTCATTTGCCATTAATACCATGGACGCCTCTTTTTTACGGCGAACGGCACGAACAGGTTCGTCTGTTGCTTCAATGACTTGTTCTGTATGAATGATCGATAGTCGTTCATCGTTTGTGATGTATGGGCGAATGAGCGTCTCATTCCCGACAAGCGTAATTTCAATATCGTGAAAATGCTCAATCGCCTTTTGTGCACCGATCACGACTTCTTTCGGAGCGTGATCGCCTCCCATGGCATCGATTGCGATTTTCATTTTTCTTCTCCATCCTTTTTGACAACATTTGAACGATACATGTGAAATTCTCCTTGAAAGACAAGCTCTTGACCGACGTAGCTATTCACTTCAACGACTGTGCGCCCATTTTCATTTAAGTTTTTTACTTTCGCTTTCGCGACGACGCGCTCTCCTTCTTTGACGGGGCGCATAAAACGAATGTTCGCTTTTGCCGTTAAAGCTAATTCATCGTTAATGACCGCTACCGCAAGCGAATTCGCTTGTGCAAATAAATGATGTCCTCGCGCAATTTGATTTCGTTTAAATACATGTTCTGTTTTTACATCAAAAATCGAAATGGCACTTTCATCTAACTGTATATCAATGATTTCTCCAATCACTTCTTCAATAGGCAACGACTTTACTTCGTCAGCAAATGTGCGCTCAGCTACATGTTTAATGCGTTCGCGCAACTCTGGAATCGACAGTTCCAGGCGATCGAGGCGGATCGTTTGAATGCTGACTGAAAATTTTTCGGCAAGCTGTTCATCTGTAATAAATGGGTTTTCTTCAATCGTTGCTTGCAATAATCGTTGCCGTTCTCGTTTATTTCTTCTCATTTTCGATCCACCATCCGAATTATTACTAGGTACTAATAGTAGTATATAACACCCAAGATGACATTTCAACCACTTTTAATCTAATTTTTCACCGCTTAAAATGCCTGATTGTTGTAAATGTTCGCGAAGAAGGGCGTATTTTTCGTCCCGCCAAAAGGCAGGAGAGTCGATGAGGCGTGCTGCATCTTGTCGTGCCACTTCTAAAATGCGATAGTCGTGGACGAGATCGCCGAGACGAAACTCCGGCATGCCGCTTTGTTTCGTGCCAAAAAAGTCGCCCGGCCCGCGCAGTTCTAAATCTTTTTCAGACAGCACAAATCCGTCGTTCGTTTCCGTCATAATGCGCATGCGCTCTTTTCCGGTTTCCGACTTTGGATCGGCAACTAAAATACAATACGATTGAGCTTGTCCGCGCCCCACTCGCCCGCGCAATTGATGAAGCTGAGCAAGGCCGAATCGATCAGCATCATAAATGACCATGACCGTCGCGTTCGGAACGTTTACCCCAACTTCCACAACGGTTGTAGATACTAAAATATGAATATCATTTGTACTAAACGCACGCATCACTTCTTCTTTTTCTTCTGAAGATAACCGACCGTGCATCAATCCGATGCGATAACGCCCTTTGTAATAGTGCGTTAACATCGCATGAACGTCGATCGCATTTTGAACATCAAGCTTTTCCGACTCTTCAATCAACGGGCAAATCACATATGCTTGATGGCCTGCCTCAACTTGTTTGGCAATAAACTGAAATACGCGCTCAAGCATGTCGTGCTTAACCCAATACGTTTCAATTTTTTTTCTTCCTTTCGGCATCTCATCAATGACGGAAACGTCCATTTCTCCAAATGCAGTAATCGCAAGGGTACGCGGAATCGGTGTTGCCGTCATAAACAATACATCAGGCGATTGTCCTTTTTCACGTAAAATGCGCCGTTGTTCGACACCGAAACGATGTTGCTCGTCTGTAATGACTACTCCAAGCTGAGCAAAATTAACGTCATCTTGAATGAGCGCATGTGTCCCAACAACAACATGAACGTCTCCCTCTGCTAATTGTTCAAGTAGCTGTTTCCGCCTTTTTCCTTTCACAGAACTCGTCAATAGTTCGACACGAATGCCCATCGGTTCAAGAAGCGCACGAAGCGATTCGGCGTGCTGTTCGGCTAAAATTTCGGTCGGCACCATTAATGCCCCTTGATATCCTGAAACGTATACCGCATACAACACAATGGCCGCAACGACTGTTTTTCCTGAGCCGACATCGCCTTGTAATAGCCGATTCATCCGATATGGCGACTTTAAATCTTGAACAATTTCACGCACAACCCGCTGTTGCGCATTCGTAAGCGGAAAAGGAAGCGATTGAATAAACGATTGAAGTTGTTCATCTGAAAAACGATGCGCAATGCCCGGTGACTGTTCACGGCGATATTTTTTTAACGCTTGCATTTTTAATTGAAAAAGTAAAAATTCTTCATAAACGAGTCGCCGTCGCGCTTGTTTCAGCTGCTCGTGCGAAAGCGGCATATGAATCGCTCGTATCGCATCACGTTTCGATACGAGCCGATATGTTTGCAACAGCTCGTTCGGCAACGGGTCGACAATCGCATGACCGTATTGTTGTAACGCAAGGGCAATAAAGCGGCGCATCCCTTTCACTGTTAAGTCGCCACGCGTCGAATAGACCGGTTCAATCTCCTTTTGTTGTTTCATTTCACCGATATGAAGCTGTTGTACGGTTATCGTTTGGCGATGTTTATCCCACTTTCCTGTCAACGTCACCGTCTCGTGTAAAGTCAGTTTCTTTTTTAAATAAGGTTGGTTAAAACAAATAGCCGTCACTAAAAAACGGTCTACAAGCACACGAAACGTTAAGCGCGACTTTTTGCGTTGATAATATGTAAGAGTAGGCTCGCTGTACACTTTGCCGACAATCGTTATTTTTTCATCGTGTTTTGCTTCTTCTAATGCACATATGCGGTAATCTTCATAACGAAAAGGGAAGTGATACAACAGTTGTTCAATCGTATCAATTCCCATTTCATGAAGCGATATGGCTGTTTCTTCTCCAATTCCTTTAATCGCTGTGACTGTTTGTTGTAATACGTCACTCACGTTTCTCATTCGGCTTGCCGAAAATGCGCGCTTCTAATTTGCGCGCAGTCGGCGTTGCCGCTAACCCTCCTTGTGCAGTTTCTTTTAATGCAACCGGCATCGTTTGGCCGATGCGAAACATCGCTTCAATGACCTCATCGCACGGAATGCGGCTTTGTATGCCAGCAAGCGCCATATCAGCAGCAATCATCGCATTCGCTGCTCCGATCGCATTTCGTTTTACACACGGTACCTCAACTAACCCTGCGACTGGGTCACAGACGAGTCCGAGCATATTTTTTAAAGCGATAGCCATCGCCTCTGCCGCTTGTCTCGGCGTGCCACCAGCCATTTCGACGAGCGCCGCTGCCGCCATGCCTGCCGCTGATCCAACTTCTGCTTGGCAACCTCCTGCTGCACCTGAAATGGATGCGTTGTTTGCGACAACAAATCCGAACGCACCAGCTGTAAATAAAAACTCAACCATTTGTTCACGTGTTGGTTGAAGTTTTTCTTTCACCGCAAATAATGTGCCCGGGACGACACCGGCGGATCCTGCTGTTGGTGTCGCGCAAATCATCCCCATCGCCGCGTTCACTTCGTTCGTTGCCATCGCCTTGCTGACGGCATCTAAAATCGTTTCCCCTGATAAAAATTGTCCACGCGCTATATATTGTTGTAAGCGTGTCGCATCGCCACCTGTTAATCCAGAATGAGAGCGAACGCCCGCCAATCCGCGCATAACGGCTTGTTCCATCACTTGTAAGTTTTTCTCCATTTGCGCCACAATATCCTCTCGGCTACGCTCGGTCACTTCCATTTCTTGACGAATCATCACTTCTGCAATTTTTATTTGTTCTCGTTCTGCTCGTTCTACAAGTTCTGCTACATTTCGAAACATCGTTGTCTCCCCTTTGCGCCGCTTTACTCCACAATTTTTGTTACGTCAATAATATGTGGCAACGTTTTTAATTGCTCCACAATCGCATCATCAATATCTTGATCTACTTCAATTGTCATCAGCGCTTGTTTTCCTTTTTCTTTTCGCGATACTTCCATATGACCGATATTGATGGCGTATTTCGCTAATACGTTCGCAACGCCTGCAATCGCCCCGTAACGATCGTTATGCATAATTAAAAGTGAAGGGTGATGGCCAGAAAGCTTAAGCTCAAAGCCGTTTAGTTCAATAATTTCAATTTTTCCGCCGCCAATAGAAATGCCGACAAGCTCGAGCTCCCCTTTTTCATCCCCAAGACGAATTTTTGCTGTATTCGGATGAGGGGGAATCGCTTCCTCTTCATGAAACGTAATGCGGATCCCTTCTTGTTTGGCGATGTGTAACGATGTTTTCATCCGCTCATCAAACGTATCAAAGTTTAATAACCCGCCGACGATAGCGACATCCGTTCCGTGTCCTTTATACGTCTCAGCGAATGAACCGTAAAAGAAAATGTCCGCCCATGCTGGTTTTCTCCCGAATAAATTGCGCGCGACTTTGCCAATGCGCACCGCCCCGGCTGTATGCGAACTCGACGGGCCAATCATAATCGGACCAATGATGTCAAATACACTCCGATATTTCACCTTTTATTCTCCCCTTTGTCATCTTCATGAAAAAGAAGGGGAACGTTCCCCTTCTTTATCGTATGTGAATTACAGCAACACGCTTTATTCAATCGCAAAAATAAATGGATATAACGGTTGTCCGCCGTGATGTGTTTCCACTTCAACGTCCGGGAATTGTTTTTCAATCCATTGAACGACATGTGCGATTTGTTCATCTGTCGCATCTTCGCCAGAAAGAATGGTGACGATTTCATCTTCTTCGCTAATGATATGGGAAAGTAACGTTTCAACGACATGCATGAGCTCTTTGTGAGAGACGACAATTTTCCCATCCGCAATGCCCATATAATCGTCTTTCGTAATTTCAACACCGTCAATATTTGTATCGCGGACAGCAAACGTCACTTGTCCTGTTTTTACACGATGAAGCGCCTCTGTCATCGCTTCTTCGTTTTCTTCTTTTGTCGCAGAAGGATTAAATGAAAGCAATGCAGTCATTCCTTGCGGCACAGTTTTTGACGGAATGACGACAACATCACATGAAGCGACCGAAGCGGCTTGTTGAGCTGCTAAAATAATATTTTTATTATTTGGCAAAACAAATACCGTTTCCGCATTCACTTCTTCAATCGCCTTGACGATGTCTTCTGTGCTCGGATTCATCGTTTGTCCACCTTCGATGACCGCATGAGCGCCGATGCTTTTAAACAATTCAGCAATGCCATCCCCCATCGCTACCGTAACGATACCGTACGGGAGACGTTCTTGCTTTTTCGGTTGCGGCACATTTTCGTGGACAATATTCGCATGTTGTTCGCGCATGTTTTCGATTTTAATGTTAATTAAACTTCCGTAACGTTGCGCATATGTGAGCACTTCTCCTGGCTGTTCTGCATGAATGTGCACTTTCACTAATTCATCGTCCGCAATCACAAGAAGCGAATCGCCGAAGCGGCTCAAATCTTGGCGAAACGTTTCTTCTTGAAACGGATGTTTGGCTACTTTTTCTTGCTCAAATTTCACCATAAATTCCGTACAATATCCAAATTCAATGTCATCTGCGCTCAAATGGCTTTGTACATTGCGGTGATGTTCGGTGCGGACGAGTTGTTCCATCGACAACGTTTCTGATTCCGCAATCGTTTCCCCTTTTAATGCCGCTAAAAAGCCTTCGTATACGAACACGAGACCTTGTCCACCGCTGTCAACGACGCCTACTTCTTTTAATACAGGAAGTAAGTCTGGCGTGCGCTTTAACGACGCTTTTGCCTCTTTTAACACTTCCGTCATGACGGTGACGATGTCCGTTTCTTTTTTCGCAACGGTAACAGCGCGTTTCGCCGCATCTTTCGCAACGGTTAAAATCGTTCCTTCAACCGGCTTCATTACCGCTTTATACGCCGTTTGCACGCCCGCTTCAAGCGCTGCAGCAAACTCTTTGCTATTGATTTCGCTTTTTTGTTCAACCGCTTTCGCAAATCCGCGGAATAGTTGCGATAAAATAACGCCTGAGTTTCCGCGAGCACCCATTAATAATCCTTTCGCTAATGCGCTCGCCACTTTTCCAATATGGTCCGATACGTGGTTTTTCACTTCTTTCGCCCCAGAAGTCATCGACAAGTTCATGTTTGTCCCTGTATCGCCATCTGGAACGGGAAAGACGTTTAATGCGTCTACTGTTTTTGCATTGTTCGCTAAATGTGTCGCGCCTTGCAATACCATTTGTGCAAAGCGTTTCCCATCTAATGTTGTCATGACCACAGACTTGTTCCTCCTCACTACGGATTCGTCACACGAACCCCTTGAACATAGATGTTGATTGACTGAACAGATAAACCTAACGTTTGATCTAACGTATACTTCACTTTCGTTTGTACGTTATGTGCAACTTCAGAAATTTTCGTACCGTAGCTAACGATAACGTATAAATCGATGTGCACTTCGTCGTTTTCTTGACGGACAACAATTCCTTTGGCGAAATTTTCACGGCGTAAAATTTCAGCAATGCCGTCTTTTAATTGATTTTTTGATGCCATGCCGACAATCCCATAGCAATCGACTGCCGCTCCCCCAGCAATCGCTGCAATGACATCGTTACTAATTTCAACACGACCGTATTTTGTTTGTAATTCAATGGACATCGCTCAAGTCCCCTTTCTGATTAGGTAGCTAACGCCATTGTACTATACTCAGCTTATTTTTAAAAGCTTCTACCCATAGTATATTTACCCGAAACAGAAAACAGATGTCAAGGTTATTTTCTTGAAAGAGTATGTCAGAAGTATTGCAATCCGTTTTTATGTATGATAAATTATAGTAGTGTTTTGAGCACGTAGTTTGGCAAGTGAGGAGGGAAACAAAATGGCAAAATGCTTTGTGACTGGTAAGAAAAAATCTTTCGGAAACGCTCGTTCTCATGCAATGAATGCGAGCCGCCGTACATGGAAAGCAAACCTTCAAAAAGTTCGCATTTTAGTTGACGGAAAGCCAAAGCGCGTTTGGGTTTCTGCTCGCGCATTAAAATCCGGAAAAGTAGAACGTGTGTAATAGAAAAAAGCACCAATCATTTGGTGCTTTTATCCTTTTTTAAACGAATTTAACATCGCCCGAACAATTCCACCTAAAAACTTCGGCAACTTAATCGTATAAAATTTCACGATCATTCCCTCCCCTACTGTGCACATTCTTCCACTAATATATTCATCTCCGCACAAATCGTACCTCGAAGCGTTTATTTTTCATCCTTGCTTCTTATCATCATTAATATGCCTTCAGTGAATGAAAAAGTACCAAAATGATGGATGAGTTCATTGCTTACGCATAATGTTGATCCGAGCGGCACATCGCATGCATCGAGCGGATATTTAAATCCGCGAAGCGTTAAGGCGCGAATCGGGGTCAAAGGAATAAATGAAATATACGTGTATTCGTCTCGCTTTTCAACGATATGCTCCCCGCTGCGATACAGCGTTACGACATTTTGGCGATCGATTAACTCAATTTGTCCATCTTTTCCTTTAAACAAAAGCTGAACGTTTCCGAATAAATGATCAAGTCGTCCGCCTGTCGCTCCAAACAAACGAATGTTTGTCGCTTGTTGTTCAAGCGCCCATTCAAGTGCAATGTCTGTATCGGTTTGATCTTTTTCCGCTGGCCATATATCGATGTGCGGTAATTTCATTTTTAATTGTTGTAGCTCTTGTTCGCTGATGGAATCAAAATCTCCGAACGCTCGTTTTGGTATGATGCCGGCATGAAGCAATGCGAGAACCCCCCGATCTACCCCTACCCAATATACATCATCTCCATCATATGCCTGTAAATGAGGTAAAAAATGAATCGGACCACCTGCAACAATATGAATAATCAACCGATATCCCCCCTTTATAAAAGAAGGATGTGTCAAGATGACACACCCTCACGAATGGCGCGAATCGCTTGAGCGCGATCAGCTTGATTATAAATGGCTGATCCTGCAACGAGAACGTTCGCACCGGCTTGCACACAACGCTTTGCCGTTTCAGCGTGAATGCCACCGTCTACTTCAATTTCCACAGAAAGCCCTCGTTCGCGAACGAGTGTCGAAAACGCACGAATTTTTGGCAGCACAGCTGGAATAAACGATTGTCCGCCAAAGCCCGGATTGACCGTCATAAATAAAACTAAGTCAATATCTTCTATGATGTGTTCAATCATCGCTATCGGCGTATGCGGGTTTAGCGCTACTCCTGCTTTCACACCGTGTTCTTTAATTAAATGAATCGTGCGATGTAAATGTGGGCAAGCTTCGACATGCACCGTTAAATAATCTGCTCCTGCTTTCGCAAACGTCGGAATATAGCGATCAGGTTGTTCAATCATTAAATGAACGTCAAGCGGGAGTGTCGTCACCGGACGAATGGCTTCTACGATCAGTGGTCCGATAGTAATGTTCGGAACGAAATGACCATCCATCACATCGACATGAATGTAATCCGCTCCTCCCCGTTCTACGTCTACAATTTCTTCCCCAAGTTTAGCGAAGTTCGCAGATAAAATCGATGGCGCAATTTTAATCATGTTCAATACCTCGGCTTTCGTTCTTTGATTTCCTCGATAAAGCTTACGTAATGTTCGTAACGGTAAGAAGGAATGTCTCCGGATGCTAACGCCTCTTTCACCGCGCATTTCGGCTCCGCTGTATGCGTACAACCGCGGAATTTACAATCGCCGCTTCTAGCAACAAACTCAGGAAAACAAAGCGGCAATTGCTCTAGTTCGATTCCGTTAAATTCTAATGCGCTAAATCCCGGCGTATCCGCAACGAAACCGCCTCCGATTTCAATTAATTCGACATGTCTTGTCGTATGTTTTCCTCGTCCGAGATGGTGAGAAATGTCGCCCGTTTTTAACTGCAAGTCGGGACGTAACGCATTTAATAAAGACGATTTTCCGACACCTGACTGTCCTGCAAATACGGATACGTTTCCTTCGAAGTAAGGGAGTAATGATTCAACCCCTGCACGCGTTTTCGTCGACACTTCTAACACATCATATCCGATTTGACGATAATCGCGAATATATTGTTCGATGCGTGGCTTTGTTTCATCGTCTACTAAATCCATTTTACTTACAACAATAATTGGGCGAATGTGCTTTGCTTCAATTAAGACGAGAAAGCGGTCGAGCAATGCCGGGCTAAAATCTGGCTCTACCGCTGAAAACACTAAAATCGCTTGGTCGATATTTGCAATCGGCGGGCGAACAAGTTCATTTTTCCGCTCAAATACGTCTAATATGTACCCTTCTCGTTCATTTTCCGCCTGAAAGGAAACGTAGTCGCCGACAAGCGGCGTCACGTTCCGCTTGCGAAACACCCCACGACCACGACATTGATACACTCGCCCTTCACTTAACACGTAATAAAAGCCGCTTAACGCTTTAATAATTTTTCCTTCCGCCATGACTTCCCTCCTTTTAAGGTGTAGTTGGATATGAAACGATGCCCTCATACACCATCTTGCCGTTCACGACGACGCGATAACGCCCTTGTTTTCCTTGTTGAATAACAAATTCTACACGCTCTTTCACATCATTTGTTAGACGATAACGTTTGTACGGTTGCTCAAATGAATGGTTTTCATCTTCTATATATAATTCTGCCATGACAGGTTCGTTTACATCAACAGGCGGTTCATACGGAATGTCAATCTGTTGGATCACTTTTTTTGTCAATACCGGTTCTTTTCCGAGAGAAATGACGACCGTAACGGTTGCCCCTTTTTCTAATCTCGCGTTCGCTTGTGGTGTTTGAGAAATGACGAGCCCTTTTTCGACCGTATCCGAATATTGCTGTTTCACGATGACGTACAGCTGTTGGTCTGCAGCATAATCGCGCACACTTTTTTCCGTGTATCCTGTTAAATCTTTTAAAATAATTTTTTCTGGTCCAAGGCTGACCGTCAAACGCACTTCTGTTTCTTCTGGCACAACTTTTTCGCCTGGAAGCGGGAATTGTTCAATAATCGTACCTGCCGGTTCGTCGCTATATACTTCTTTTTTGTCGATGAGCAAATAGTTTTCCGATCGCAATTGTCGCTCAACGTCATCAATTGGCTCACCAACATAATTTTGAAACGCTACTTTTTTCTTTCCTATACTTCTGTAAATCGTCACTGCTGTACCGGCTTTGACGACTTTTCCAGCTTGCGGATTCGTACGAATGACAAATCCTTCGGCGATGTCATCGTGTTCTTCTTCGACCGTCTTTTCGATTTTTAAGCCTAACGACGTTAATTCCGTCACGGCATCATCGTAATTTTTGTTCGTCACATCAGGCACCGTCACATCTTTTGGGAAAAATAAATCAGGAATCCACGTCACCGCACTCACTCCAGCGCCGACGAGCAAGAAAAGAAATGCCGCCCATAAAATGAGCCATTTTTTTGATCGCTTTTCTTTTGGAGGAGGCACGTCCTCTTTCTTTTCTGACGGTGGAGAAGCGGTCGGCTTCACAATAGGAATGATTTTCGTTTCTTCGTCGTCATCTTCGGTTGGCAACGTAAATTTTTGTTCGTTGATGCGTTCAGGCGACAGAGCAGTGCGAATATGTTTTTGCATATCTAATGCGCTATTGTAACGATGCAGCGGATTTTTTGCTGTCGCTTTTAACACAATATTTTCTACGCTTTGTGGAATGTTTGGGTTCCATCGTCGTACAGACGGCGTTTCCGTTTGCAAATGTTTTAACACAATTGCTACGGCAGATTCACCGGAAAACGGCAATTGTCCCGTTAATAATTCAAACATGACGATGCCGAGCGAATAAATATCCGATTTTTCTGTCGCCATTCCACCTTTTGCTTGTTCAGGCGATAAATAATGAACCGATCCTAAAACTGAATTCGTTTGCGTAATCGTTGTCGAGCTTAACGCGACAGCTATACCGAAATCGGTAATTTTAATCGTTCCGTCTTCTGCGACTAAAATGTTTTGTGGCTTAATGTCGCGATGAATGACTCCATTTTGATGAGCATGAGCAATCGCTCCTGTTAATTCATCCATCATGCGCAACGCTTCTTGAACAGGAAGCGGAGCACGTTGTTGAATGTATTGTTTTAACGTGCAGCCACGCACATATTCCATGACCATGTAGTAAATGCCGTCGTCTTCTCCAACATCGTAAATCGTAACAATATTTTCATGGTTTAAACTTGTCGCGGCTTGTGCTTCACGTCGAAACCGTTTAATAAATAATTCATCGTTTACAAAATCTAAACGCAACACTTTTACGGCAACGTCTCGGTCTAAAATCATATCTCTCGCCAAATAAACGTTCGCCATTCCGCCGCCGCCAATGAGTTGTAATATTTTATAACGACCGTTTAATCGTTTGCCGATGAGCACGAGCGATCACCTACTTTCACTCACATCTAAAAATTGTACGATCGCTAACGTAATGTTATCTTCTCCACCACGCTCATTTGCAACATCAATTAACGCTTGCGCTTTTTCTTCAAGCGAGCGATCCGACGTTAATACGTCTACCATCGTCTGTTCAGACACTTTATTCGAAAGGCCGTCAGAGCAAAGCAATAACATATCTCCTTCATCGACAGCGACCGTTTTCACATCGAGTTCAATGACTTGCTCTGTTCCGAGCGCGCGCAATAGCACATGTTTACGTGGATGATATTCCGCATCTTCTTTTGATAGTTGCCCGCTTTTCACTAATTCGTTGACAAGAGAATGGTCTTCTGTCATTTGTTGAAATCCGTTTGCGTTTAGTAAATAACAACGACTATCACCGATGTGCCCGATCGTAGCAAACTGTTTTGTACAAATGGCGGCAACGATCGTCGTGCCCATTCCTTGACAATGATCGTTCGTTTGAGAGTGTTGAAAAAGCGATTCGTTCACTTTCATAATATGTTCTTTTAACCACGTCTCCGCTTGTTGTGGGGACGTCATTTCTTCCGTCTCTTCCCAAAACTGTTTTAGCTGGGTCATCGTCATTTCGCTTGCCACATCACCAGCAAGATGACCGCCCATTCCATCAGCGACAACGGCTAAATAGTCGCCTGTTTGATTCATAAAAACGCCACCGTTATCTTCGTTATGTGACCGGATTTTCCCGACATCCGTTTGAAATACCGCCTTCATATACGTATCACTTCCTTACTTCGATCTGTGTGTCCACATCGTTACGCTTTCGTTTCTTCTTTCCGCTCCTTCGCACGTAGCTGACCGCATGCCGCATCAATATCGTGCCCTTGTTCGCGGCGAATCGTTACGTTAATGCCATGTTTTTTCAACGTTTTCTCAAACGCAAAAATTTGCTCGCGCGGCGTGCGCACGTAGTTGCGTTCAGGCACGTAGTTCACCGGGATTAAGTTGACATGACATTTTAATCCTTTAATAAGCGCAGCAAGCTCTTCGGCATGTTCAATTTGATCGTTCACACCGCCAAATAAACCGTATTCAAAAGTCACGCGCCGCCCTGTTTTTTCAATGTAATAGCGCACAGCTTCCATCAACTCTGGCAATTTATAAGCGCGGTTAATCGGCATCAACTTCGAGCGCAATTCTGTATTTGGCGCATGAAGCGAAATGGCGAAGTTAATTTGCATATTTTCATCGGCAAATTGATAAATTTTCGGAATGATGCCGCTTGTTGATACAGTAATGTGACGCGCGCCAATATGCAACCCTTTCGGATGGTTTACGATTTTTAAAAACTTGATGAGCTCATCATAGTTATCAAACGGTTCCCCAATTCCCATAACGACGATGCTGCTCACTCGTTCGTTCGTTTCATCGAGCGCTTTTTGTACTTTGACGACTTGCGCAACAATTTCACCTGCTTGTAAATTGCGCTTTAAGCCACCTAATGTCGAAGCACAAAACGTACAGCCGATTCGGCAGCCGACTTGTGTCGTCACACAAATCGAATTACCGTAGTCATGACGCATAAGCACCGTTTCAATCGAATAGCCGTCATGAAGTTCAAATAAAAACTTCATCGTTCCGTCTTTTGACGTTTGTTGTACGAGCGTTTTTAATGTCGTGATGACAAACTGTTCATGTAGCCGCTCGCGCAACGCTTTTGGAATATTCGTCATCTCTTCAAATGACGTCACTCGTTTTTTATATAACCATTCAAAAATTTGTGTGGCGCGAAACGGCTTTTCCCCTTGCTGTTCCACCCAACTTTGCAAGTCTTCTAAACGCAGCGAGTAAATGGATGGTTTCATATCATTTCACCTTTCTTTTTCAATGTTGCGATAAAAAATCCGTCGCTATATACGTGATGTGGAAGCAATTGCAACATGCCGTGACGTACATATGGCGCCACCGATGATGGCAAGCGCGAAGCAAGCGTTTCATCGAGCTCATATTGTGGATGTTCGTCTAAAAATGCAGCGATGACTTGTTCGTTTTCTTCCCGATCGACCGTACATGTGCTATATACGAGCGTTCCACCGCGTTTTAAAAGCGGAGCGACCGACCGCAAAATATTTCGTTGAATAGCAGCAAGTTGCGCCATATCGTTTTCGTTTTTCGCATATTTAATTTCCGGCTTTCGCCGAATGACGCCAAGCCCTGAACACGGGGCATCGACTAATATGCGATCAAACGTTTCAGGAGCAAATTGCGTATGCGCTTGACGGCTATCGAGTTGTTTCGCTTCAATATTCGACAAGCCTAGACGCTTTGCCTGCTGCTCAATCAGTTTTACTTTATGATCATGAATATCTAGCGCAACGACGCGGCCTTTATTGTTCATTCGTTCAGCCATATGCGTCGTCTTTCCGCCCGGTGCCGCGCAACAATCTAACACGACGTCTGTTTCGGTTGGAGAAAGGGCGTAAGCAACAAGCATCGAGCTTTCGTCTTGAATCGTCACAAGCCCTTCTTGAAACACGCTCGTTTTCGCTGCATTGCCCTTGACCATTTTTATTCCAATCGGCACGACAGAAGAAGGAACGGCTTCAATCCCTTCTTCTTTTAAGCGGGCGATCGCTTCGTCAACCGTTACACGCATCGCGTTTACCCTTGCTGTTTGTTCTGGTGGCAAGTTGTTCGCTTCGCACATTCGTTTCGTCTCATCCCATCCGAATTGTTCGACCCATCGACGCACGAGCCAAAGCGGATGACTTGTCGCAACGGCTAGACGTTCGAAGTCGTCTTTTATTTCATCAAATGAGCGCAATCCTTCGCGCTGAATGGAGCGCAATACACCGTTTACGAGCGAGGCGATGCCGCGATGCCCACGACGCTTTGCTATTTCTACCGCTTCAAATAATACTGCGCGATCAGGAATCCGGTCTAAAAATACCATTTGATAAAGCGACAGACGAAGCAATAGGCGCACCCATAGCTCAATTTTTCCTTTTATAAACGGCTGTAAATAGTAGTCAAGCGTATCGCGTCGTTGGATCGTGCCGTATACTAATTCTGTTAAAAGCGCAACATCTTGGGCGGATAATTCGTTTGTTTCGATCACATGATGTAATGATAAATTGCTATATGCTCGTTTTTTTTCAATATCGATTAACACATCTAACGCTAAGTTTCGGACGTTTTTTTTACTCATTCGTTCCTCCTAATACTGTCCCGATTTCAATCGTTGCACCGCGTAAAAAGTCAATAGCGCTCATTTTCCGTTTTCCTGCTGGTTGCAATTCAGTGATTTTAATCGCTGTTTCGTTGCCGGTTGCAACAACAATGCCATCGCGTTCAACAGCAACAATGGTGCCTGGCTTCGCTTGGGAAGATGCTTGTACTTTTTCTCCCCACCAAATTTTCCAACGTTCATCGCCATGCATCGTATAAGCGACAGGCCACGGATTCATACCGCGAATATGGTTATAAATGTCTTCGCCCGCTTTTGTCCAATCGATTCGTTCTTGTTCTGGTTTAATGTTGTATGCAAACGTCGCTTGTTCATCATCTTGCTTTATCGGTGTAATGTCGCCACGAAGCAGTTTCGGAAGCGTTTCAGAAAGTAGTTTCGCCCCTGCTTCGCTAAGTTTGTCGTGCAACGTCCCGACTGTATCGCGTTCATCAATCGGCACTTCCACTTGTGTTAATATGTCGCCTGCATCGAGTTTTTCAACCATGTACATGATTGTAATTCCTGTTTTTTCTTTTCCTTGCAAAATGGCGTAATGAATAGGGGCCCCTCCGCGCAATTCTGGCAAAAGCGAGGCGTGCACGTTAATGCACCCATACTTTGGCGCTTCAAGGAGCGGTTTCGGTAAAATTTGTCCAAATGCAGCAGTGATGATCATATCCGGCTGTAAGGCGAGCACTTGTTCATATTGATCTTTTTCACGAATTTTTGTCGGCTGCAATACCGGAATGTTGTACGACTGTGCAGTCACTTTGACTGGCGGTGGGGTTAATTGTTGTTTTCGTCCTTTCGGCTTGTCCGGTTGTGTTACGACACCAACAACGTTGTATCCGTCTTTGATCAACTGTTCTAAAATCGGAACAGCAAAATCAGGCGTTCCCATAAATACAATGTTCATTGTTCGAACTCCCCTTCTTCATAATAACGAATGACTTTTGACGTAAATAATATGCCATGTAAATGATCGATTTCATGTTGTAACGCGCGAGCTAAAAAACCTGTCGCTTCGATTTCAAACGGACGACCGCGCCGATTTTGCGCGCGTACTTTCACATATTGAGAACGTTTTACTTCTCCAAATAATCCCGGAAAACTTAAACATCCTTCTGGTCCGATTTGTTCTCCGCTTTGGGCAACGATGACGGGATTCACTAACTCGATGCGCCCATGGCGGTCGCCAATGTCAACAATCGCAATTTGTTGATCGATGCCGACTTGCGGGGCAGCTAATCCGACCCCATCGGCCGCAATCATCGTATCGTACATGTCGTTTAATATTTTCGTCAACTTGCGGTCAAAAACAGTGACCGGCTGGCAAACGGTTTCTAAAATCGGGGCAGGATATGTTACAATCGGTAAAATAGCCAAAATGGTTCCTCCCTTATTTACATCATCATATATGGATTTAAATCAATCGTAATCGTCACATCGCCGCGCGCCATCTCGCGCTGATAATGTTCCATAACCGTGCGGAGCGCTGTCGTTAAGTTCGCTTCCCGCTTGTATTTTATCATGCATTGGTAACGATATCTATCGTTCATGCGCGCAATCGGAGAAGCAACGGGTCCGAGTACAACCGCTTCAGCTGACAAATGTTTTTTCACATGTGTAGCAATTTTTTCAGCGATGCTTATTCCTTTTAGCGCATCAATATGCGACACCGTAATGAGCGTTAAATAATAAAACGGTGGATATCCGTGTTTTTTTCGATTGATCATTTCCCGTTCATAAAACGCCTCATAATGATGTTTGCTTGCGAATTGAATGCTGTAATGTTCAGGTGTATACGTTTGAATAACGACTTCTCCCGGCAAATGATGCCGCCCTGCTCGGCCGCTTACTTGCGTCAACAGCTGAAACGTTTTTTCTGCCGCGCGAAAATCAGGGACGTGAAGCATCGTGTCTGCTGCTAATACGCCAACTAATGTGACATTTGGAAAATCGAGCCCTTTGGCAATCATTTGCGTGCCGAGTAAAATGTCAGCCTTTCCTTCTCCAAATTGATGAAGCATTCGCTCGTGTGCTCCTTTTCGGCTCGTTGTATCGACGTCCATCCGAATGACGCGCGCTTCTGGAAGCAGCTTTGTTAATTCTTCTTCTACTTTTTGCGTTCCCGTTCCGAAAAAGCGAATATGTTCGCTTTGACAAGCAGGACAATGCGACGACATTCGCTGTTCGTATCCACAATAATGACATTTCAATTGTTGTTGGACGCGATGATACGTCAGTGAAATATCGCAATGCGGACATTGAATGACGTGACCGCAATCCCGACACATGACGAAAGAAGAATAACCGCGACGATTTAAAAATAAAACGGATTGTTCTCCTTTTTGTAAACGTTCCGTTAATTTTTCAAATAAAAGGCGGGAAAACATCGAGCGGTTTCCTGCGCGCAGTTCTTCACGCATATCCACAATGGCCACAGGCGGCATCGCATGATCGTTCATTCGCTTCGTTAACGTGACTTGTTTATATACTCCTTTTTGAGCGCGCGCAAACGATTCGAGCGATGGCGTAGCGCTGCCAAGCACAACCGGACAACGATGGTAACGACCGCGAAAAATGGCCACATCGCGCGCATGATAGCGCGGTGATTCTTCTTGTTTGTAGCTCGTTTCATGTTCTTCATCAATAATGATGATGCCGATGTTTTCAAACGGGGCAAAAATAGCAGAACGAGCTCCAACGACAAGCTGCACTTCTTTTCGTTGAATTTTTCGCCACTCGTCATACTTTTCTCCAAGCGATAACCCGCTATGAAGAACAGCGACTTGCGAACCGAATCGTTCTTTAAACCGCTTCACCATTTGAGGTGTAAGCGAAATTTCAGGTACGAGCACAATCGCTTCTTTCCCCTTTTTTAAGACGAGATCAATCGCTTGCATATACACTTCTGTTTTGCCGCTTCCTGTGACGCCGTACATTAAAAAAACGTCATGCACATCTTCGTCAATCGCTTTTCCGATCGCCTGTAACGCTTGGCGTTGTTCGTCTGTTAAAGGGAGCGGTTTTGTTTTTGTAAACGAGCGGTTGGCATACGGATCGCGATATATTTCTTTTTCTGTCACGGCGACGAGCTGTTTTTTCATGAGCGCTTGAACAGTAGCAAACGTGCTATTTGTTTCACTTAACAATTGTTTTAAAGGGAAAGAGCGGGCTGTAAGCAAACGCTCAAGCATTTGTTTTTGTTTTATGGCACGCTGCGGGAGCGATGCAAGCGCATGTATGATCTCATCGTCGCTTGCGCGCAGTTCGACCCACTTTTCTGTTTTTATTTTTCCTTTTTCTTCAACTCGGTAAACGACTTCAATATGGCCGTTTGCGATTTCTTTTTGCAACAGCGGCACGTATGGCGTTTGTGCCACTTCACTCCACGGAATGACGAGACGGTCGCGAAACAACGCACGTACTTTTTCGTGTATGAACGGCATATGTTGCTCAATGAGTCGAATGTCTTTTTCATATTTCGCTTTCATTGCGGCAGGCAACATCGCTTGAAACGCCGATACCATGAAACAAAGCGTCGTTTCAGTTAGCCACTTTCCAAGTTGCAACAATTCTTCATTAAATACAGGAACAACGTCAAAAAGAGAATGAATGGGCTTTAATTGTTCGCGCGGCATGTCCGTCGTTTCTTTCAGCTCAATGACAAATCCTTGTAAAAAACGTGTGCCGAATGGTACGACAACGCGCATGCCTGGTTGTACAACGCCGACAAGTTCAGCTGGGATCACGTAATCAAACGGGCGATCCGTTTGACTCGTAGGAATATCGACGATGACAGAAGCGACTGTCATAGGCGTCCCTCAATTTCATGATAAATTTCATATAAAATTTGTTTGGCCACTTCCGATTTTGGCAAGAGTGGAAGTTGCTTTGCCGTTCCGTCTCGTTTAAATATCGTCACGATATTTGTATCCGTACCGAACCCAGCTCCTTCTTGGACAACGTTATTTGCGACAATCATATCGGCATTTTTGCGCGCAAGCTTTTCTTTCGCATATCGTTCCACATCGTTCGTTTCTGCCGCAAAGCCAACTAAAAATTGGTGCGTTTTTTGTTCGCCGAGCGTTTGTAAAATGTCGATCGTTCGCTCAAGAACGACAGTGTAGTCTCCTTGTTGTTTTTTTATTTTATTGTCGGCGACATATTTAGGGCGGTAGTCTGCTACTGCCGCTGTTTTAATGACGATATCGCTATGTTGAAAATGCTCCATCACCGCTTCATACATGTCTTGTGCACTTTCTACCCTAATCGTCTGTACCCCTTCCGGACGAGCGAGCGATGTCGGGCCGGAAATAAGGATGACGTCCGCTCCTAAATCGCGCGCTGCCTCTGCGATAGCATAGCCCATTTTTCCTGTCGAGTGATTGCTGAAAAAGCGGACAGGGTCAAGTTTTTCGCGCGTCGGACCGGCTGTCACTAACACTTTTTTTCCTTTTAACAGTTCGTTTGATGCAACATGTTGTTCAAGCAATGCGACGATCGTTTCTGGCTCTTCTAATCGCCCTTTTCCAACGTAACCGCACGCAAGCATCCCTTCCGCTGGTTCAATGAAGCGATAGCCATACGACTGCAACGTGCGCATATTTTGTTGTACCGCTGGATGTTCGTACATATGGACGTTCATCGCAGGCGCAAGCCAAACCGGTGCTTTCGTCGCAAGTAAAATCGTTGTCACCATGTTATCAGCTAAACCATGCGCCAGTTTTGCGATCGTGTTTGCGGTCGCAGGGGCAACGAGTACGAGATGTGCCCAATCAGCTAAATCAATGTGTGCAATGACGTTCGGCTTTTTTTCGTCGAATGTATCAATGTATACTTCGTTTTTTGATAACGCTTGAAACGTAAGCGGTGTAACAAATTGACAAGCAGCTTCCGTCATGACGACTTTGACATTCGCCCCCGCTTGCACAAGTTTGCTTGTGAGCGCCGCTGCTTTATATACAGCAATGCCACCTGTAACACATAATAAAATGTTTTTTTGCTGAAGCATCGACGTTGCCCCTTTCGTTCGGTATTTGTAAAAAAATAACAACCTAAAAACTAGGTTGTCGTAAGTAGTTTATTGCGTTGCTTCTTCTTCGCTAACGACTTCAATATGACCCGCCGCAATTTCTTCTAACGCTTTGCCGACAAATTTTTTCGACACAGGTTTTTCGATCGTTAAGTCATTTTTCACTTGCAATTGGCGGGCGCGCTTTGCCGCAACTGTGACGAGCGTATATTTTGAATCGAGTTTTGTAATGAGCAAATCAATGGAAGGATATAACATATTACTCCACCTCCAACATCTTTTTGTATCGTTGTGCCACGCGTTCGCGTCGGCAATGTTCTGCCATGACAATCGCTTTAATGCGCTCGCATGCGAGTTCTACTTGATCGTTTTCGACAACGTAATCGTATGCATCCATCATTTCTAATTCTTCTTTCGCCGCTTGTAAACGATCGCGAATTAAATCTTCTGATTCCGTTCCGCGCATTTCAATTCGTTTACGCAATTCGCTTAAACTTGGCGGAGCGAGGAAAATAAAGAGCGCCTCTGGAAACACTTTGCGAACTTGCATCGCTCCTTGTACTTCAATTTCTAAAAATACGTCTTTTCCTTCTTGCAATGTTTTTTCTACATAATCAATTGGCGTGCCGTAGTAGTTTCCGACATATTCCGCCCACTCTAGCAGCTCATTTTGGCGAATCATTTGTTCGAACTGCTCGCGCGTTTTGAAAAAGTAATCGACGCCATCGACTTCCCCTTCACGTGGTTTGCGCGTCGTCACAGAAATGGAATATTGCAATTGAATATCTGGTTGTGAAAATAATGCTTTTCGTACCGTCCCTTTTCCGACGCCAGACGGTCCCGATAGGACGATTAATAACCCTCGTTCTTTCACGGTCATCCCCACCTTCTATTGATAAACAAACTACTCTACATTTTGCACTTGTTCTTTAATTTTTTCAAGGGCGCTTTTCATTTCGACAACTTCGGAAGCAATATAGCGATCGTTCGCTTTTGAACCGATCGTATTCATTTCACGATTGAGCTCTTGGACGAGAAAATCAAGCTTTCGTCCGACCGCTCCTCCTTCAGAAACGATGCGACGAAATTGTTCAATATGGCTATATATACGTTTTAATTCTTCATGAATATCCACTTTTTCCGCAAATAAAGCGACTTCCGTCAATAGCCGTTGTTCATCAACGACACCCTGTACAAATTCACTCACTCGTTTATGTATGCGTTCGCGATAAGAAGCGACGACTGTTGGCGCAAGTTGTTCAATGCGATGTGCGCTTTTCTCAATCGTCTCCAGCTGCATCAGCATGTCTGCTAATAGCGCGTTTCCTTCCTGTTCGCGCATATGTTTCAATTGCTCGACCGCTTCTTTTGTCGCTTCTAAAAGAAGAGAAAGAAGGGCATCGTTTTCGATCGGCTGTTCCGTCATTTCAACCGCATCCGATAGCATATGTACAACATCTCGAAGCGATACATCATCGGCGAAATGAAACCGACGGCGCACATCAGTAAGCATGCGATAATACGCATCAACAAGCTGCCAGTCGACGTGAAGCGTTCGTTCGACGAGCTGTTCCCCTTCAATTGTAATAAACACTTCGACACGTCCACGGGCAATATGTTGTGTAATGACTCTTTTTATTTTATCTTCAAACATCACCCACTGTCTAGGCATGCGGATCGAAATTTCACAAAAACGGTGATTGACTGACTTCATTTCCACCGTAACGCTCACGTTTTCGCCTTCTTTTTTTCCTCGACCAAATCCTGTCATACTTACGATCATACTCTCACATCCATTGTACGTTATCGACAATAAAAGAAGGTAATAGATTCACTCCATTACCTTCTCCCATTATAGCATATATCACTATATATCGAAAATATTTCATGAGCGGCGGCGTGTAAATAACGAACCAGCAAGTAAAAACGTCGGAATAGACGATAAGCCAACAATAAGCAACCAATCGGTCAGCGGCAACGAAACCGTATGGAAAATCGGCTGTAACGGCGGATAGTAAATGACGACAAGCAACAAGAAAAGCGACGACAACACGGCGAGCACTAAATACATATTTTCAAACGGATTTCGGTCAAACACCGACCGTTCGCTTCGGCAATCAAACACGTGAATGAGTTGAGCGAGCACGAGCGTCGCAAAGGCAACCGTCTGGGCATACGTTAAATTTTCCGGATGTCGCGTATGCACGACAAGAAAAGCGATCAACGTCACCATGCCGATGAGAAAGCCGCGACTAATAATTTTCCAACCGAGCCCTCTGGCGAAAACTCCTTCTTTCGGATGACGCGGTGGCCGCTTCATGACGTTTTCTTCCGCTGGGTCTAATCCGAGCGCCATGGCAGGTAGTCCGTCTGTGACGAGGTTTACCCATAAAATTTGAATCGGCACGAGCGGAAGAGGAAGCGCAAATATCATCGCAAATAACATCACTAAAATTTCACCGACGTTTGACGCAAGCAAGTAGCGAATAAATTTACGAATGTTTTCATAAATGTTTCGTCCTTCTTCGATCGCCGCTTTAATTGTCGCAAAGTTATCATCTAACAAAACGAGCGATGCGGCTTCTTTTGATACATCTGTTCCTGTCACTCCCATCGCGATGCCGATGTTTGCTGTTTTAATGGCCGGAGCATCATTGACGCCATCGCCTGTCATCGCGACAATATGCCCTCTTTTTTGCAACGCTTGCACAATTTTTAATTTATGTTCTGGTGATACGCGCGCAAAAACGTATACATCTTCAACGACGTCTTCTAATTCATCAACAGATAACGTCGCTAACGTTTTGCCGTCCATCACTTTGCCGTTCGGTGGCATCATGTGCAGTTGTTGGGCAATCGCTTTCGCCGTTAACACATGATCTCCTGTAATCATCACTGTTTTAATGCCTGCTTTTTTACATTCCGCGATGGCTTGTTTTACTTCTTTCCGCGGCGGATCGATCATCCCTTGTAAACCGATGAACGTTAAGTCGCTTTCCGCTTTCGTTTCATCGTTCATTGTTTCCGTCAAAGAAAGCGGCCGATAGGCGATCGCAATCGTTCGCAACGCTTGAGAAGCGAGCGTATTGACCGTTTGCTGCACCATTTTCTGCTCTTGGTCGCGCATTCGTTTCGCTTGACCATCCATATATATGAAACGACAACGTTCAAGCAACATATCTGGCGCACCTTTTGTGACAATAAAGCGCCGATTCGCGCGATCTTTTACGATGACCGACATCATTTTTCGCGTCGAATCAAACGGAAATTCATGTTCAATCGTAAACTCGGCAGCGATTTTTTCTTTCGTCCATCCCGCTTTCGCCGCCGCAACAACGAGGGCCCCTTCGGTCGGATCGCCATCAATCATATATGTTTTTCCTTTTTTCTTTATGTTCGCATGATTGCATAGCGCCCCAAATAATAAGATTTGCTGTAAGGCAGCATCTACCTTTTCTTGTTTGCCGTTATATAAAAACGTTCCTTTCGGTTCATAGCCCGTCCCGCTTACTGTCCATAATCGATTATTCACCCACACATGCGTGACTGTCATTTGATTTTCCGTCATCGTTCCTGTTTTATCAGAACAAATGACCGAGGCACAACCGAGCGTTTCAACCGCAGGAAGTTTGCGCACGATGGCGTTTCGCTTCATCATGCGTTGGACACCGAGCGCCAATACGACGGTAACGATCGCAGGCAATCCTTCTGGAATGGCGGCAACCGCAAGCGACACACCAGCTAAAAACATGTCATATACCGCATGTCCTTGCCATACGCCAAGCACGACAACGAGCGCTGTGAGCGCTAAAGCGATGACAATTAAAATTTTGCCGAGCTGTTCGAGCTTTCGTTGCAACGGTGTCGTCATCGTTGGCGCCGACTGGATTAAGTGGGCAATTTGTCCCATCGCTGTATGCATGCCTGTCGCTACGACAATGCCTATTCCGCTTCCGTTTGTCACAAGCGTCCCCATAAACGCCATGTTTGTGCGATCACCTAATGGCACATCATCTACAAGTGGCGCTGTTTGTTTTTCGACAGGAAGCGATTCGCCCGTCAACGACGATTCTTCAATATATAACCCTTTCGCTTCAACGATGCGCACGTCCGCCCCGATGCGATCACCGCTTGCGAATTTGACAATATCGCCAACGACTAACTGAGCAGACGGCACTTTTACCCATTCCCCATCCCGTAAAACGAGCGATTCTGGGGCGGATAATTGTTTTAGTGCCTCAAGCGACTTTTCCGCCCGACGCTCTTGTATAAATCCTAAAAAAGCGTTCATGATGACAATTGCCACGATGGCGATCGCATCGATGTATTCGCCTAATACGGCGGAAATCGCCGTTGCCGCCAATAAGACGAGCACCATAAAATCTTGAAACTGACTAAAAAATTGTTTTAGCGCAGACGGCTTTTTTTCTTCCGACAGTTCGTTTTTGCCGAATTGTTTTAATCGTCTTTTCGCTTCTTTTTCCGTTAATCCAAAGCCAATCTTTGTATTTACTTGTTGTTCCACCTGCTCGATACGCAATCCGTGCCAGCTCATTTCTCTCCCCCTTCCGCTTGTCTTATCTATGACAGCTTATTCAGGCATGTACGAAAAAATGATATGGTATAATGAAAAGAAAAAAAGAGAAAGGTGTTTTTTATGTCGTTTGACGGAGTATTTACATATGCGATGACAAAAGAATTACAGCGCACGCTTGTCGGGGGGCGCATTTCAAAAATTTATCAGCCGTTTCCGTCCGAATTAGTGCTTCATATTCGTTCGCACGGAAGCAATTATAAATTGTTATTATCTGCTCATCCGACGTATGCGCGCGTCAATTTGACGAACGAGACGTACGATAACCCTCATGAGCCGCCGATGTTTTGTATGCTTCTGCGCAAACATATTGAAGGAGGCGTCATTGAAGCGATTACGCAAGTCGATTTTGATCGCATCATCATCATTCATGTCAAAGGAAGAAATGAGCTCGGCGATGTATGTACAAAGCAGCTCGTCGTTGAATTGATGGGCCGCCACAGCAACATCATTCTCGTTGATGAACAGACGAACACGATCATCGACAGCGTTAAACATCTCTCCCCTGCGGTGAACCGATACCGAACGGTGCTTCCTGGGGCGCCTTATATATTGCCTCCATCGCACGACAAAATCAATCCGCTTCATGCGACGGAAGAGACGGTGTTAAAAAAGATCGATTTTCTCGCAGGAAAATTAGCCGATCAACTCGTCGCCACATTTACGGGCATTTCGCCGCTTTTTGCGCGCGAAGTCATCTATCGCGCAGAGCTTGCTAACCGGGCGACGTTGCCGAAAAGCTTTATCTCTTTGATGGAAGATGTACGCAGCGAGAAATTTACTCCGTGTATATACACAAACGGAACAAAAGACGTATTTTATGCGTTGCCGCTTACCCATATCGAAGGGGAAGGAAAACATTTTGCTACGTTAAGCGAGATGCTTGACCGTTTTTATTTCGGCAAAGCGGAACGCGACCGCGTGAAACAACAAGCGCACGATTTAGAACGCTTTGTCGCGAATGAAAAAGCGAAAAATGAAAAGAAACTGTTGAAACTTCACCAAACGCTTGAAGAAGCAAAACAGGCAGAACAATATCGACTATATGGGGAATTGTTAACCGCAAACCTTTATGCGCTCAAGCGAGGAATGAGCGAAATCGAAGTCGTCAACTATTATGACGAAAACGGTGCTACAATCACCATTCCGCTTGATCAACAAAAATCGCCGTCAGAAAATGCACAAAGCTATTTCCAAAAATACCAAAAAGCGAAAAATTCTCTTTCCATCGTGCAGGAACAAATCGAGCGAACGAAAGAAGAAATCACATACTTCGATACGCTGTTGCAGCAGCTTGAAACCGCATCGCCGAAAGACATTGACGACATTCGCGACGAATTAATCGAACAAGGCTATTTGCGCGCCAAAGCGACAAAACAAAAAAAACAAAAGTCGCGCACAATTGAACTGGAACACTACGTATCAAGCGACGGAACCGACATTTTCGTCGGCAAAAACAACAAACAAAACGACTATTTAACGAACAAATTCGCAAGCAAAGACGACATTTGGCTTCATACGAAAGACATCCCTGGCTCGCACGTCGTCATTCGCAGCAAACAGCCATCCGAACAAACGATCATCGAAGCTGCCCACTTAGCCGCTTACTTCAGCAAAGCGCGCCACTCCAGCTCCGTTCCGGTCGACTACACGCGCGTTCGCTACGTCAAAAAGCCAAACGGCGCCAAACCCGGCTTCGTCATTTACGAAAACCAGCAGACGATTTACGTCACGCCGGATGAGGAGATGGTGGTGAAGATGAAAAAACCCGTCTAGGTAGGCGGGTTTTTTCATTTTCATCAAAATATTTTGTTATTTGGTTCATCACCAAAAGATGTACTTGCACCTGCCATTAAGCATTTACGATTCCTTTTTATTTTTTATCTCCTTTAATAACTCGATAATTGTATCATTTTGGCTTTTTATTGTTTTAAGAGTTTTTTCTATTGTACTAGTTGAAAAAAAAATGATGATAATTAAAGCTATCCCGACAATCCAGTCCATTAAATCCCTCCTGTTTGAATATTATCAAATATTTGGCTCTTCACCAAAAGTTGTACTTGATTTTTTATAACACACTCTACCGATGCTTGTGAGGAAGAAGCAGTAAACCAATGATTTCTGTACATTTTTGTTCAAGAAAGCGTATCACTTGTCAAGTACATGTTGTGGTGATGAACCAAATATTTTATTTTTTATCAATTAATAAACACTTAAGTTATGAAAAACTTTTTATAACAATATATTACTATTTTACATGGACAATATATGTACCTAAAGAAAAAAATTCAAAAAATTTTTTGTCATATTTTCTGTTTCGTCTCTCTTCTTTCTGTCGAATGGTGGTATAATAGAAGCGGAAAAAAGGAGGTGAAAAAAATGGAGCAGTTGTTGCAACGCATTTTTGATGAGTTGGCGTTTTTGCGTGCGAATATGGCAACGAAAGCAGACGTCGCTGCGTTAAAAGATGATATTCGAGCGTTAGAAAGTCGCGTCAGTCATATTGAACAGACGATGGCCACAAAAGACGATATCGCAAGCATCGAGCAGCGCATGGCTACGAAAGACGATGTGGCGCTTGTGCCAGCGATTCGTGAAATGGTTGGACAATTAATGGAACGAATGACTGTTGTTGAGTTGCATGTACAAGAAATTCCAATGATGAAACAACAAATCGAACAGTTGTCGCAACAAATGCAAGAAGGGTTTGAGAAGTTAGATCATCAAGAAACGGTCCTACAAGCACTTTCACTCCGTTCGATTCAACAAGCAAACGATATCCACTATTTAAAAACAAACGCAATTTCCACGAAATAATGAGAAAGGGTGTCCGGCTTTCGTTGGACACCCTTATTGTTATGCTTCTAGCTGTTCACGCCAATGGTGCAACGTTGTTTGCTCCTCTTTGGTGATGATGCCAAGTTCTTTCGCTGTTTCCATGAGCGTATCGTAGTCGGTAACGGTATAGTATGGGACTTGTTCTTGTTGAAATGCTCGTTTTCCTTTTTCTAATCCGTATGTAAAGATCGCAACGACACCAAGCACGTTGCATCCTGCTTCACGCAAAGCGCGCACCGCATGCAATGAGCTGCCGCCTGTTGAAATTAAATCTTCGACGACGACGACGTGTTGCCCCTGTTCTACTTTCCCTTCAATTTGCTTTCCTTTTCCGTGTCCTTTCGCTTGACTGCGAACGTAGCACATCGGCATATTCAACCGCTCGCTCACCCATGCGGCATGGGGAATGCCTGCCGTCGCTGTGCCAGCGATGACTTCTACATGCGGAAAATGCGTGCGAATGAGTGATGTCATCTCGTCGGCAATGGCTTGTCTAACCGCGGGATACGCTAACGTCAAGCGATTATCGCAATAAATGGGCGATTGTATGCCTGAAGACCACGTAAACGGTTCATTTGGACGCAACGATACTGCGCCAATGGAAAGAAGTTGTTTTGCGATTTCTTTTTTCATCATTGTCCACCATCCCATTCCCGTTTTAGACGCTCATATGCTGCATATGGATCACTTGCTTTTGTGATGCTTCGTCCGATGACGATATAATTTGTTCCGAGCTGTTTTGCCTCATACGGTGTGACGACGCGCACTTGATCGTCTGTTTTGTCGCCCGCAAAGCGAATGCCTGGCGTGACGGTGATAAACGATGTGCCGAACGATGCGCGAAGAAGCGGCACTTCTTGGGCGGAACAAACAACACCGTCAAGTCCGCTACGGTAAGCGAGAGATGCGTAATGAACGACCGTTTCTTTCATCGGGCGATCGATCAGCAATTCATTGCAGAGAACTTGCTCGCTTGTGCTCGTCAGCTGCGTAACGGCAATGCAACGTGGACGGCTCATCCCGTGTGGTGTTCCTTCTTCTAATCCTTCGATCGCCGCGCGCATCATTGCACTTCCTCCTGAAGCATGAACGTTTACTAAATCAACGCCTAGTTTTGCTAACCCTTTCATCGCTTTCTTCACTGTATGTGGAATATCATGAAGCTTTAAATCTAAAAAAATATGATGGCCTTTCTGTTTCAGTTCGTCAATTATTGCTGGACCTTCTTGAAAATATAGCTCCATGCCGACTTTTAAAAAGAGCGACGTATGAGAAAATGGTTGTAAAAACGTTCGCACTTCTTCTTTTGATGCAAAATCAAGTGCTACAATAAACGGTTTGTCCATTGTTCCATCCCCTTCCCGTACATTGTGAAATATGATCGATACGAAGTTCATCTAAAACATTCGGTAAGTCGCGAATAATGTTTGGACAAACGTACGGGTCGATGAAATTCGCTGTACCGATCGCGACCGCACTCGCACCGGCATAAAAAAATTCGATGACATCTTCCGCGCTTTCAATCCCGCCCATGCCGATAATCGGAAGCGATACCGCTTGACTCACTTCATAAATCATTCGAATCGCAATCGGCTTAATCGCTGGACCAGATAACCCACCTGTTCGGTTCGCTAAAATTGGCTTCGCTGTTTTCACATCAATGCGCATGCCTAATAACGTATTAATCATCGTCAATCCGTCCGCCCCTGCTTGTTCAACCGCTTTCGCCATCGCAACGATGTTTGTGACATTCGGTGATAGTTTCACATAAACAGGCACGTCCGACACTTCTTTGACCGCCCGCGTCAGCTCCGCAGCGACTTCTGGAACCGTTCCGAATGCGATGCCGCCCTTTTTCACGTTCGGGCATGAAATGTTCAACTCGAGCGCATGAACGTTTGGCGCTTTCGAAATGCGCCGAGCCACTTCTACATATTCTTCTACGGTCGAACCAGCCACGTTGGCGATAATCGGCACGTCATATTGCGCTAACCATGGCAATTCTTCAGCGAGCACCACATCGACACCTGGATTTTGCAATCCGATCGCATTTAACATGCCGCTTGGCGTTTCCGCTACGCGCGGCGTCGGATTGCCGAAGCGCGCGTCAAGCGTCGTCGCTTTAATCATGATCGCCCCAAGCACGCTTAAATCGTAAAATTTCGCGTATTCTCGTCCAAATCCGAAACAGCCGGAGGCAGGCATAATCGGATTTTTTAATGAAAGTCCTGGCAACTCCACGGCTAATCGATTCATAACACGACCTCCCCCGCCCGAAATACCGGACCGTCGCTACATACTTTTTTATATGCCGTTTCGCTATGCGGCACGCGACATACGCATGCAAAACAAGCCCCGACACCGCATCCCATCCGTTCTTCGAGCGACAAATATACGTCTTGATGTGGAAACTCGTTTGCGAGCGCCCGTAACATCGGCTTCGGTCCACATGCGTATAACACATCAAACGAAAGGCGATAGTGATGAATGACGTCGGTGACAAATCCTTTCATGCCGTACGAGCCGTCTACGGTCGCAACGTACGTCTCGCCAAACGATGCGAATCGCTCCTCGTAAAATGCGACATCTTTCGTTTGAAAGCCGAGCACAATCGTCACAAATACTCCTTTTTTCACGAGTTGTTTCGCTAATTCATATAACGGTGGCACACCGATGCCCCCACCGACAAGAAGCGCGCGTTGTCCGCTTGACAGCGCAGAAATCGGGAAACCGTTTCCGAGCGGACCGAGCACATCGACCGTGTCTCCGGGCAATTTTTGCGAAAGGAGCGTCGTTCCTGCCCCTTCCGCGCGGTAAATAATCGTACATTCATTCGCTTCTAGATTCATGTCGCAAAGGCTGAGCGGACGTCTGAGCAGCGGTCCGCTGTTTGCCACCTTCATGTGCACAAACTGTCCTGGTGTACGCATGCGCTGAACGAGCGAACCTGCGAGCGTCAACTCATAAATGCCTTTGGCGATTTGGCGGTTAGAGATGATCGTCATATTCTCCTTCATACGCCCACCTTCTTTTCTGTCATCGCCATTGTCGAAAACGTCATCGCTTCTAAGACGAGAAGCATCGCTTTCGCTGTATCGAGCGACGTTAAACACGGAATGCCGTTTTCGACTGCTTCGCGACGAATGCGGAAGCCGTCGCTTTCCGTTTCTTTTCCTTTTGTTAATGTATTAATGACGACTTGCGCTTTGCCTTGACGAATCACATCAAGAATGTTTGGTGAACCGGTATGAATTTTATTGACGACAGTGACCGGAATGTTTGCTTCCCGTAACGTTTGTGCTGTACCGTTTGTCGCAAGCAACTGGTAACCGATATGGTAAAACCGGCGGGCGATGTCGATCGCTTCTTCTTTATCTTTGTCGGCGATCGTCAACAACACGGCACCGTGTGGACGAATGTGAATGCCTGAAGCGACAAGTCCTTTATAAAGCGCCTTCGCAAACGTTTCATCTTTTCCGATGACTTCACCTGTCGATTTCATTTCTGGTCCGAGCGAAATATCGACGTTGCGCAACTTCGCAAACGAAAAGACAGGAGCTTTCACATATACACCGTCGCTTTCTTCTTTTAATCCGGTGTTGTAGCCAAGCGCTTGCAACGTTTCTCCTAAAATGACTTTTGTCGCTATATTCGCCATTGGCACGTTCGTAATTTTACTTAAAAATGGAACGGTTCGGCTCGAACGCGGATTCACTTCTAGTACGTACACCTCGCCGTCATATAATACAAACTGAATGTTCAACAGTCCGACGATGCGCAACCCTTTCGCGAGCGCAATTGTATAATCGACAATTTTTTGTTGAATATCTTTTGATAACGTTTGTGGCGGATATACGGCAATCGAATCGCCAGAATGGACGCCAGCGCGCTCAATATGTTCCATAATGCCTGGGATCAACACGTCTTCCCCGTCCGAAATCGCATCGACTTCGATTTCTTTTCCGATTAAATAACGGTCGATGAGTACCGGATGTTGCGGATTTACTTTGACCGCATGTTCCATATAATGAAGCAATTCCTCTTCCTTATACACGATTTCCATCGCCCGACCGCCAAGCACGTACGATGGTCGAACGAGAACAGGGTAACCGATTTCGTTCGCAATATGGACCGCTTCTTGTACGGAACATGCTGTTTTTCCTTTCGGTTGCGGAATGCCGAGTTGCGCAAGCGTCCGTTCAAATTTGTCGCGGTTTTCCGCACGATCTAAATCTTCAAGCGATGTGCCGAGAATGCGCACGCCGCGTGCCGCTAATTCCGCCGCTAAGTTGATGGCCGTTTGTCCACCGAATTGGACGATGACGCCAATCGGCTGTTCTAAGTCGATGACGTGCATCACATCTTCAATCGTTAACGGTTCAAAGTACAACTTATCGGAAATGCTAAAGTCGGTTGAAACGGTTTCTGGATTGTTGTTAATAATGATTGCTTCATATCCCGCTTCTTTAATCGCCCATACACAATGAACGGTCGCGTAGTCAAACTCAATTCCTTGCCCGATACGAATCGGACCAGAGCCGAGGACGACGACACTTTCACGGGCGGTCACGATCGATTCGTTTTCTTCTTCGTACGTGCTGTAATAATATGGTGTTTCGGATTCAAATTCCGCTGCGCACGTATCGACCATTTTATATACAGGTGTGATTTGGGCGCGCTTACGCATCTCATATACGTCGCGTTCAGTCATATGCCAAAAGTTAGCGATCGCCACATCAGAAAAGCCCATTTCTTTTGCTTGTTGAAGAACAGTCATATCGCCAACATGGTCACGTAAAACCGTTTCGAAGGCGACGATACGGGCGATTTTCGTTAAAAAGAACGGGTCGATTTGGCTCCATGCATGTACTTGTTGGACCGTTACGCCGCGGCGAAACGCTTCGGCGATGTAAAATAGACGCTCATCGCCCGCTTTTCGAATACGCTTTTGCAGCAAGGCGTCGTCGACTTGTTCTTTTAACTCGAGATGATAGACGCTCGTTTCGAGCGAGCGGACCGCTTTTAATAGCGACTCCTCAAACGTGCGCCCGATCGCCATCACTTCCCCTGTCGCTTTCATTTGCGTACCGAGATGGCGGTTCGCTGATTCGAATTTATCGAACGGAAAGCGCGGAATTTTTGTAACGACGTAATCGAGCGTTGGCTCAAAGCAAGCGTACGTTTTTCCTGTGACCGGATTCATCATTTCATCCAGCGTTAAGCCAACCGCAATTTTTGCTGCTAGTTTGGCAATCGGATACCCCGTCGCTTTAGATGCAAGCGCCGATGAGCGACTGACGCGCGGGTTTACTTCAATGACGTAATATTGAAAACTGTGCGGATCAAGAGCGAGCTGGACGTTGCATCCCCCTTCGATACCGAGCGCGCGAATAATGCGAAGCGAGGCGTTTCGCAACAGTTGATATTCGCGATCGCTTAACGTTTGGCTCGGAGCGACGACGATGGAATCGCCCGTATGAATGCCGACAGGATCAATATTTTCCATATTGCAAACGACGATCGCGTTGTTTTTTGCATCGCGCATGACTTCGTACTCAATTTCTTTATAGCCTGCGATACTTTTTTCTAATAAACATTGATGAACCGGACTCATTTTTAAACCGCTAGAAACGATGTCGACAAGCTCTTCTTCGTTCGTACAAATGCCCCCACCTGTTCCACCGAGCGTAAATGCTGGGCGGACGATGACCGGATAACCAATTTGTTCAACGAACGCATACGCTTCTTGTAAACTATGAACGATGGCGCTTTCCGGCACCGGCTCGCCAAGTTCGTTCATGAGCGCGCGAAATTGTTCGCGGTCTTCTGCTTTTTCAATCGCTTCTAATTTCGTGCCGAGAATTTCAACGCCACATTCCTCAAGCACTCCTGCTTTCGCTAATTCGACCGCTAAATTTAGCCCCGTTTGCCCGCCAAGCGTCGGCAAAATCGCATCCGGACGCTCTTTCCGAATGACGCGCGAGACAAATTCAAGCGTTAACGGCTCCATATACACTTTGTCAGCAATTTCTGTATCGGTCATAATCGTTGCTGGATTGGAGTTGACGAGAATGACTTTATATCCTTCTTCTTTTAATGCCAAACATGCTTGCGTCCCTGCGTAATCAAACTCTGCTGCCTGACCGATGACGATCGGTCCTGAACCGATGACAAGAATCGTTTCAATATCTTGGCGTTTAGGCATGAACGACCCCTCTTTCTTTTTTAAACTGTTCAATCATCGCAATAAAATCATCAAATAAATCGTTTGCATCTTCTGGTCCCGGTGACGCTTCTGGGTGGTATTGCACTGTAAATGCCGGAACGTCGCGATGGCGAAGCCCTTCAATCGTTCCGTCGTTTAAAGCGATATGTGTCACTTGTAACCGCGTGCGTGAAAGCGACTGCTCCGTGACGGTGTAGCCATGGTTTTGTGAAGTAATGGCGACTTTTCCTGTTTCGATATGTTGAACCGGATGATTCGAGCCGCGATGACCGAACTTCATTTTTTCCGTATTCGCCCCGCAAGCAAGTGCAAACAGTTGATGACCGAGGCAAATTCCAAAAAGTGGAGTGTGACCGAGTATGCCTTGAATCATATGAATCGCCTCTGGTACATCTTTCGGATCCCCCGGTCCGTTCGATAACATGACTCCATCCGGATGCAGCTGCAACACTTCTTCTGCCGTTGCATTGTATGGCAGCACGATGACGTCACAATGACGTTTATTTAACTCGCGCAAAATGCCGTGCTTCATGCCAAAGTCGATTAAAACGACGCGATGACCGCGCCCCGGACTAGCGTACGCACTTTTTGTCGATACGCGCTTCACTTGATCGCGTATAAGCTCTGTTTCTTTTAAATACGCGATCGCCTCTGTCACCGAAACGTCCATGTCGCAAATCATCCCTTTTAACGTGCCGTGTTGACGAATGATGCGCGTCAGCTTGCGCGTATCTACTCCTGCTAATCCGGGAATGTTTTTCATACGTAAATATTCGTCAATCGTCATTTCACTTCGCCAATTGGACGGAGATAGGCACGCTTCTTTCACAACAAACCCGAACACGTGCGGTTCGATCGATTCGAAATCGTCGCGGTTTACGCCGTAGTTGCCGATCAACGGATATGTCATCGTTACAATTTGTCCGCAATACGACGGATCAGTTAAAATTTCTTGATATCCTGTCATCCCTGTGTTAAAAACGACTTCACCAACTGCTTGCCTTTTACTTCCGAACGCTTCTCCAACAAAACGTGTACCATCTTCTAAAATGAGTTGTCGTTTCATCACTCTCTCCCTTTCTGCCAAACAATGTTTCCGTCGACGACTGTCATCGTCGGCCATCCTTTACACGTCCAGCCTGCAAATGGCGTGTTTTTTCCTTTCGAAACAAACGTAGCCGGATCAATCACTTGTGTTGTATGTAAATCGATGACAACGAAATCTGCTTTTGCGCCAACTTTTAATTGTCCGCCATCGAGACGAAACGTCTCGGCTGGTTTTTTCGACAACCAATCGATGAGCTGTTTTAACGTACATACTCCTTTTTCAACAAAATGTGTATATAAAAGCGGGAAGGCCGTTTCTAATCCGACAATTCCAAATGGGGCAAGCACCATCCCTTCACTTTTTTCTTCTTCCGTATGCGGTGCATGGTCAGTAGCAATGAAATCAATCGTTCCATCAAGCAATCCTTCGATTAACGCTTGTTGATCTTCTTTCGTTCGCAACGGCGGATTCATTTTAAAATTCGCATCGAGCGAAGGAATATGTTCCTCACAAAGCAACAAATGGTGCGGCGTTACTTCAGCGGTAACGCGAATGCCTGCCCGCTTCGCCTCGCGCACGATGCGTACCGACTGTTTCGTACTGATATGGCAAACGTGATAATGACAGCCCGTTGCCTCCGCCAATAACACATCGCGCGCAATATGTACAGCTTCGCAAACGGAAGGAATGCCAGAAAGCCCATGTCGTTTCGCAAATGCCCCATCGTGCACGCACCCTTTATACGTCAACGTTTCATCTTCGCAATGCGCAACGATCGGCATATTAAGAGCGGCGGCTTGTTGCATCGCTTCATACATCATGCGTGCGCTTTGTACGCCAACGCCATCGTCTGTAAACGCAAATGCCCCTGCTTCTTTTAATGCGGCAAAATCGACAAGCTGTTTTCCGGCTTGGCGTACAGTAATCGCCGCATACGGCAAAACGCGCACGTGCGCTGTTTCGCGAATGCGATGGACGAGCCATTCCATTTGTTGTTTCGTATCTGGAACAGGTTTTGTATTTGGCATCGCTGCAATCGTTGTAAATCCGCCTTTTGCCGCAGCGAGCGTACCTGTCGCAATCGTTTCTTTATGTTCTCCCCCCGGTTCGCGCAAATGAACGTGGACGTCAATAAACCCCGGAGCGACAAACTGTCCGTTTACGTCAATCACTTCATCACAATCGTCCTCATCCATATGAGAAGCGATATGAGTAATACGACCTTCATCGATTTTTATATCAGCCGAGATGAACTCGCCTTGTTCGTTAAGCAAGCGCGCACGTTTGAATATGGTAGCCATTTTGTGTCCCTCCTTTTTGTAATGCACGTTTCAATACAGCCATGCGCACGTATACGCCGTTTTCCATTTGTTTAAAAATGCGAGACCGTTCGCATTCAACGAGTTCGCTTGCGATTTCTACATCGCGATTCACAGGGGCTGGATGTAAAATGATGCTCGTTTTCTTCATTTGTTTTTCTCGTTCGATCGTTAAGCCATATTGCTCGTGATATTGCTCTTTTGTCCAACCCATTTTTTCGTCATGGCGCTCGTGTTGAATGCGAAGAAGCATCACAACATCCGCCTCTTTTACTGCCGTATCAAGATCGACGTATGTGCCATAACCGTTTTCTGTATCTTGCCATTCCGGCGGGCTGCAAAATAAGACGTTTGCACCTAGCCTTGTTAATATTTCAGCATTAGAACGCGCCACTCGGCTATGACGAATGTCACCAACGATCGCCACATCAAGCCCAATAAATGTGCCAAATTGTTGACGAATCGTCATTAAGTCGAGCAACGATTGCGTCGGATGATGACCGCACCCATCGCCTGCGTTAATGATCGAAATGTCAATCGCATGACGGAGCGGTTCAAAATAATGATCGGATGGGTGGCGAATGACAACGGCTTCCACGCCGATTGCTTGCAACGTCCGAATCGTATCATACAACGTTTCTCCTTTTTGGACGCTCGACATATCTGCATCAAACGGAATGACTTCAAGCCCGAGTTTTCGTTCCGCCATCTCAAAGCTGCAACGCGTCCGCGTGCTCGGCTCAAAAAATAAGTTGGCGACAAACGTTTGTTTATTCACTTTCCACGTTTCCCCGTTCGCAAATCGTTCCGCTTCATGCAAAATGGCAAGCACATCATCAACCGATAACTCTGCTAACGTTAGTAAATGGTTCATGCAACATTCCTCCTTTTTAGTAAAAAACACCTTGCCAAGCGAGGCAAGGTGTTTGAAAACATGAGGAAAGAGACCGTTTGGGCAAACGGATTTCCTCATTCACACCTTTGTAAGCCTCGCTGGACTTCTTTTAAAAGGTGTGTTATGCAACATCGTGTGTTTGTTCAAATACGCTATCATTCACTTTCGGACGACCCGGCAAGATGAGATTTAAGATAATGCCTGTTATAGCGGCAAGCGCCATGCCGTGCACTTCAAATTGTTCCGATACTTTCACGACCGCATCGCCAATTCCAATGACGAGAATGACGGATGAGATCACTAAGTTTCGCTTGTCGCCAAAGTCGATGTTGCTGTCGACAAGCATGCGTAAACCAGAAGAGGCGATAATGCCGAACAGTAAGATCGATACGCCACCCATGACTGGTGTCGGAATCGAACTAATGAGCGCCGTCACTTTTCCTAAAAATCCGAAGGCGATGGCGAGCACAGCTGCACCAGCTAACACATATACGCTATATACGCGCGTAATCGCTAATACACCGATGTTTTCTCCGTATGTCGTCTTTGGTGGACCACCGATGAGAGCTGAAATCATCGTCGCTAATCCGTCACCGAGAATCGAGCGGTGTAACCCCGGCTCTTTAATGTAGTCGCGGCCGACAACTTTACTTAACACTAGCTGATGACCGATATGTTCAGATAACGTGACGATGGCGACAGGGACCATTAATAGCACAATATCGAGCGTCACGCGCACATCGTAATGAACGAACGGCAATAAGAAATCTGGCATTTCAATCCATTTTGCTTTCGCAACCCCGGATAAATCTACCACACCAATGGCTAACGCGTATACGTAACCGACGATAATTCCCATGAGTACAGGCACGAGGCTAAACATTCCTCTTGATAAAATCGAAAACATAATTGTTGCGGCAAGCGTGACAACAGCAACAGAAAAGTGCGTTAAACTATATTTTCCATCTGGACCGTTCATCGCCATGCTGACAGCGACGTTTGCTAATCCTAATCCGATGACGATAATGACCGGACCGACGACGATCGGCGGAAGTAAATTCATAATCCAACGATAACCTGCTTTTTTAATCGCTAAAGCGACGATGCCGTATACAAGCCCTGCTAAAAAGCTACCGATCATCGCTGCTCCTGGTCCGCCTGTTGCTTTTGCTGCAATAATTGGCGTAATGAACGCAAACGATGAACCGAGGTAAGCAGGCACTTGCCATTTTGTAACGATTAAAAAGGCGATTGTGCCAAGTCCGCTTGAAATGAGCGCCATCGCTGGACTTAATCCGACTAAGTATGGCACTAAAATCGTGGCACCAAACATCGCAAATAAATGTTGTAAACTAAGTGTCATGAGCTGTCCAAAAGAAGGGACATCTTTCACATCTAAAACCGGTTTGTTCATTTTCTCTCTCCCTTTCTACATTTAATAAAAAACCCTCTTTGTCCGTACGAAGGCACAAAGAGGGTATAGGAAACGAATCCCCTTTGTCAGCCTCGCTGGACTGCCTTTAAAAAGGGTGCTTTATTCATGTATGCTCACTTGATCGATGTCATCCACTTCTTTTAATTCGACGACGATCATTTCTGCGCTAGATGTCGGAATGTTTTTGCCGACGAAATCGGCGCGAATCGGTAGTTCGCGATGACCGCGGTCAACGAGAACGGCTAGTTGAATTTGCGCCGGGCGACCGAGATCCATGACGGCATCCATCGCTGCGCGCACCGTTCGTCCTGTAAATAACACATCATCGACTAAAATGACTTTTTGATTTGTAACGGAAAACGGGACGTCCGTTCCTTTCACAAGCGGTTCACGGTCTTCTGTTTTTACCGTTAAATCGTCACGGTATAACGTAATATCTAACTCACCGACCGGAATGGACGTTCCTTCAATTTGTTCAATGCGTTCGGCTAATCGTTTCGCTAAGTAAATGCCGCGCGTTTTAATGCCGACGAGCACGCAGCCATCAATGCCTTTATTGCGCTCAATAATTTCGTGAGCAATGCGCGTTAACGCGCGTCGAATCGCTTGTTCATCAAGGACAACTGCCTTTTGCATCGTCTCACCTCCATACAAAAAACCCTCTCACCGTTTGGCGAGAGGGTACATGTAGGCATACGTCACCTAAATCCGACACCTTCTCAGCCTCACGGGACTGAATTTAAAGGTCTTGTTCACTTGAACTCATTTTACGTTTCTTTTTTTGTTTTGTCAACGATTATTTCGCAACATATCGAGCAATCGTTCAAATTCATGAGGAAGCGGGGCTTCAAACTGCAAATATTCGCCTGTCCGCGGGTGATGGAATCCTAATACGCCCGCATGAAGCGCTTGTCCGTCAATCGGCAACGTTTTGCGCGGACCGTATTTCGGATCTCCGGCAAGCGGGTAGCCGATATATTTCATATGAACGCGAATTTGATGCGTTCGCCCTGTTTCGAGCTGACATTCGACGTACGTATAATGTTCAAACCGTTCAAGGACGCGAAAATGCGTCACCGCTTCTTTCCCGTTTTCAACAACCGCCATGCTTTGTCGGTCGCGCGGGTCGCGTCCGATTGGCGCATCAATCGTCCCGTAATCGTGCGGAATGACGCCATGAACGATCGCATGATATTTCCGCGTCACTGTTTTATTAACAAGCTGATTGACGAGCGATTCGTGGGCGAGATCGTTTTTAGCAACCATTAATAAGCCGGACGTATCTTTATCGATGCGATGAACGATGCCCGGACGCAATACGCCGTTAATTCCTGAAAGATCTTGACAATGAGCAAGTAACGCATTGACGAGCGTTCCGCGCATATGACCTGGCGCTGGATGAACGACCATGCCACGCGGCTTGTTGACGACTAATACATCAGCATCTTCGTAATAAATGTCGAGCGGAATCGACTCAGGCTCGACATCTAACGGCTCAGGGTTTGGAATGGAAATGACGACTTCATCATCGACGTGGCATTTGTAGTTCGGCTTTACCGCTTTCCCGTTGACGAGCACGTGTCCTTCTTTTAGCCATTGTTGCACTTGGGAACGCGACCATTGTTCATTTAAGCCAGCGATAATTTTATCAATGCGTTCCCCATCATGTTGTTCTTCAATCGTTAGTTGAATTTGCTCCATCGCTCATTCCCTTTCGTTTTTTTTCTTCCATCCATGTTTGGATAAACAAAAGCGTCACACCAACCGTTAATGCGGCATCGGCGACGTTAAAAATCGGAAAGCTGTAATCGAAAATATACGTATGTACAAAATCGACGACTTCTTTTCGAAACACGCGATCAATAAAGTTGCCGATCGCCCCGCCAAGCATAAGCCCTAGAGAGATCCCAAATAACCGCTCTGTCGGCTTCAAGCGCTGAATATATACGATAATCCCAATGACGACGACAATCGTAATGAGATAAAATAACCAAAATTGCCCTTGCAACATGCCCCATGCCGCTCCGCGATTGCGATGAGACGTAATGTACAACACGTTTTCGATGACACGAATGCTTTCACCTAATTCCATATAGCGAACGACGAGCCATTTCGTCCATTGATCGATGATAATGACGACAAAAGCAAGCAAATAATATAACATCATACCCCTCCAAAGCGAAATTCTTTTTCATTTTATCATAAACAATCCCCCCTTAAAAGAGAGGGGGGATGTCGGTTATTGCTTGACAATTGCCGCACAACGTGGACATAGCTCTGGGTGGTTGGCATCTTCGCCGACCGTTGGTGTCACAACCCAGCAACGCGCACACGTTTTTCCTTCTGCTTGTTTGACGACGATCGCTGTTTTTGTAAATGTTTGCGCCTCGCTTGGTGCGTCCGCAAACGTTCCACCGATCGAAAATGCTGAAACGATTAATAGTTGTTTCATATCTTCTTCAATCGAATCGATGAGCGCTTTCGTTTCGTCTGTCGGATATAAAATGACGTGCGCAGTGAGCGACTTACCGATTAGTTTTTCATTGCGCGCCACTTCTAACGCTTTTAACACTTCGTCGCGCAACTCCATAAATGCATCCCATTTTTTAACGATGCGATCTTCATCATCCATACGCACCGCTTCTGGCATATCGACAAGTTGCACACTTTCTTCTTTTACGTGCGGAATGTATGACCATACTTCATCTGCTGTATGCGGTAAAATTGGCGCAACAAGTTTCGTTAACGCAACAAGCGTTTCGTACAACACCGTTTGAATGGAGCGACGCTCATGGCTATTTGCCGCTTCAATGTACAATACGTCTTTCGAGAAGTCGAAGTAAAACGCGCTTAAATCAACGGTACAGAAGTTGTTCACTTCATGGTAAATGGTCGCAAACTCATACGTTTCATACGCTTGTTTTACTTTTTCAATTAAACGATTCAGTTTAATGAGCATATAGCGATCGACTTCGCGCAATTCATTGATCGCCACGCGTTCTGCCGGATTGAAATCGAATAAGTTACCGAGCATAAAGCGGAACGTATTGCGAATTTTTCGATACACTTCGGCGACTTGTTTTAAAATGTTATCAGAAATGCGCACGTCTGCTTGATAATCGACAGAAGCAACCCAAAGGCGCAAAATGTCCGCACCGAGCTGTTCCATCACTTTTGCCGGCACGACGACGTTGCCGAGCGATTTGCTCATTTTCCGTCCTTCGCCATCTAATACGAATCCGTGGCTTAAAACGCCTTTATACGGCGCTTTTCCCGTCACGGCAACCGCTGTAGAAAGCGATGAGTTAAACCAACCGCGATATTGGTCGGAACCTTCTAAGTAAAGGTCGGCTGGACGTTGTAAATCCGCGCGTTCTTCCAATACCGCTTGATGAGAAGAACCGGAGTCAAACCATACGTCCATAATGTCCGTTTCTTTCGTAAAGCGTCCGTTCGGGCTACCTGGATGCGTAAACCCTTCTGGAAGTAAATCTTTTGCTTCACGTTCAAACCAAACGTTAGAACCGTATTGGCGGAATAAGTTCGATACATGTTCAATCGTTTCGTCTGTAATAATTGGCTCGCCATTTTCCGCATAAAAGACAGGGATCGGCACACCCCATGCGCGTTGGCGGGAAATGCACCAGTCACCGCGATCGCGAATCATGTTGTGAATGCGAATTTCACCCCATGCTGGCACCCATTTCGTTTCTTCAACCGCTTGCAACAGTTGCTCGCGAATTTTATCGATGGATGCAAACCATTGCGCAGTCGCTCGGAAAATCGTTGGTTGCTTCGTCCGCCAATCGTGCGGATATGAGTGGGTAATAAACGATAGTTTTAACAGGGCGCCGACTTCTTGTAGTTTTTCCGTAATCGCTTTGTTCGCATCATCGTAAAACATGCCGGCAAACCCTGGCGCTTCTTCTGTCATATAGCCGCGCTCGTCAACTGGACAAAGCACACCTAAGCCGTATTTTTGGCCGACAATAAAGTCGTCTTCCCCGTGTCCTGGGGCCGTATGCACGCAACCTGTTCCAGCGTCCGTTGTGACGTGTTCACCACAAATAACGAGCGAATCGCGGTCGTAAAACGGATGTTTCGCCACGACGTACTCAAGCTCGCTTCCTTTGACTGTTTTTAATACCGTCACATGTTCCCAACCAATTTCTTTTTGCACCGATGAAAGCAACTCGGATGCGACAACATATTTACGACCGTCTGCTTCAACGACGCTATATTGTAGCTCTGGATGAACAGCAATGCCTAAGTTCGCAGGAATCGTCCATGGCGTCGTCGTCCAAATGACGATATGTTCATCACCATTTAGCACCCCTTTTCCGTCTTTGACAGGAAAAGCAACGTAAATAGACGGCGAACGTTTATCTTTATACTCAATTTCTGCTTCAGCAAGCGCGGATTCGCTTGATGGAGACCAATATACCGGTTTTAATCCTTTGTAAATTAACCCTTTTTTCGCCATTTCACCAAACACTTTAATTTGTTGTGCCTCGTATTCTGGCGTTAATGTAATGTAAGGGTTGTCCCAGTCGCCGCGCACGCCAAGTCGTTTAAATTGCTCGCGCTGGCGGTCAATTTGCTCATATGCATATTGCTCACATAATTTTCGAAATTCAGCAACGCTCATTTCTTTGCGATTGACGCCTTTATTTTTCGTAAGCGCCGTTTCGATTGGCAGCCCGTGCGTATCCCACCCTGGCACGTACGGCGCACAGTAGCCGCTCATCGATTTATAACGAACGATGAAATCTTTTAAAATTTTATTGAGCGCATGGCCCATATGAATGTCACCGTTCGCATACGGCGGTCCGTCATGTAGCACAAACAGCGGACGATCTTTCGTGCGCTCTTGCACTTTGCGGTAAATGTCCATCTCTTCCCATTTCGCTTGTATTTCCGGCTCGCGCTGCGGAAGATTGCCACGCATCGGGAAATCAGTTTTTGGCATCAGTAACGTATCTTTGTAATCCATGATGTTTAACCTCCTTTATGTATGAAAATAAAAAAACCTTCTCATGCCCAAAAGGGACGAGAAGGTCTCGCGGTACCACCCTTATTGACTATGTTCCCATAGTCCACTCGACATTCGTAACGGGAATGACGCGCCGTGGCCTACTATTTGTTCAGCACGGAACTCTGGGGTGATTTTCATTCCTTCGCTTATGCCGAGCTTCCACCGCCCTCGACTCGCTGAAATAAGCTGTTGAAAGAACTACTGTCCCCTTCATCGTTTTTCTTATATAACTGTAATCGATATTATAGGCAATAACAACGCCGCTCGTCAAGACTCTGCTATTTCTTGTACCGCTTCATCATCGAGCTTGTAATCTAATAAATGGTCCCAGTCACCGTTGTTTAACATATCAAGCTGTGCTTCAATTAACATTTTAAACCGATTGCGGAACACTTTCGCTTGACGCTTTAATTCTTCGACTTCCATCGCAATTTTCCGCGTTTTTGCAAGCGCTTCGCTAATGATGCGATCCGCGTTTTTCTCCGCTTCTTTAATGATGAGCTTCGCTTCTTTTTGAGCGTTTCGCTTCACTTCTTCCGCTGTTTCTTGCGCGATTAAAATCGATTTATTTAACGTTTCTTCAATATTTGTAAAATAATTGAGCCTTTCTGTCAGCTCCCTTACTTTTTCTTCAAGCTGTTTTTTTTCACGCAAAATCATTTCATAGTCTTTAATGACTTGATCTAAAAACTCGTTTACTTCATCTTCATCATATCCGCGAAAGCCTCGGCTAAATTCTTTATTATGAATGTCTAACGGCGTTAACGGCATGTGGCCCACCTCCATCTTATGTACGTATGTGTTCATTCGACATGTCTCGCGAAAATCCTGCTTTTATTTTGCTTTTTCGACAACGATGCGCCATTTTTCTTTTTTTGTTTGCCCAGCAATCGCTTGTAGTCGGCAACGGCCGTACCCGCGCAGCGACAATAAGTCGCCTTCTCGGCACTCCATATGCGCTTGGTCAACCGTTTTCCAATTGACTTTCGCTAAGCTTTGTTCAATAAGTGCTTGCGCTTTTTGGCGCGATATGCGGAAACATTGCGCTAAAATGGCGTCAAGCCGCAAAGAAGAAACGGTTAACGTCTCTTCCTCCCATTCTTCTTTCACATCAAGAAGTTTGGAAAGCGGTTGTTCTTCTAGTAACACTTTTGCTTTTCCAATCGAAGTCACGTTCATTTTTACAAACGGCGCAATTTCTTTGGCGACGACAAACTGAATGACATCTTCAACGATGACGATGTCGCCAAACTTCTCGCGCTTTACACCGAGCGACAACAAGGCACCAAGCACATCGCGATGCCCAAGCGTCACAAACTTTTTCGGATAGCGAACGGAAAACAACGATAATTGAAAATCATCTTCATTCGGTTGCAAGTACGGCGGGTATAGTAGTGCACGCTTTCGCTCTACAGACGATGAACCGCCAAAAAAAGCAACGTGCACCTCATCGTGATTGCCGACAATCGAGCGGACAATTTGTTGTTCACGCGGAGTTAAAAAATCTGTGAGTTTCGGAGCATATTGTTCCGTCACGAGCCGCTTCCATTCGCAAACGAGATCAATAAAATGATGCTCTTCCTTTCGAAAATGTTGATAAATGTCCATTACAACCCTCGACTGACCATATCTACTAATCCATAAACTCCTGCCGTCGCAAAGCGTAAAACGAGCAAGGCGACGATCGGAGAAATGTCGATCATGCCAATCGGCGGAATAAAGCGGCGAAACGGCTCTAAATACGGCTCACAAATGTTGGCGAAAAACTGTCCCACTTTCGTTTCGCGCGCATTCGGAAACCAAGACATTAAAATGTAAATAATAATCGCATACGAATATACTTCAATGACTGTTGCTAAAAAGTTTGCAATTGTATACAAATTTACCACCTCTTTATCGTCGGTTCATCGTCAGAAACAATAGAAATGGATCCACTGACATCGACATTATCTGGCGTGCATAAAAAAATCGTAGATCCCACTTGTTGAATGTCTCCGCCAATCGCATACACCGTTCCGCTTAAAAAGTCAACGATGCGCCGCGCTTGGTCACGATCGACACGATGAACGTTGACAACAACGGCACGTCGATTTTTTAAATGGTCAGCAATTTCTTGTACTTCGGCATAAGCGCGCGGTTCAAATAAAACGAGCTTGGACGATTTTTGCACACTTTGCAAACTGACGACGTTTTGCTTTTGTTCTACTTTCGGTTGTTGGGCGACTTCTTCTTGCTCATACTCATCTTCTTCCCATTTTTCTTCATCTAAATCAAAAAAATCGCGAATTTTTTTCACAAATCCCATTTTACTCCACCTCCTCTTCACCAACAAGACATGTACCGAGTCGAAGAAACGTTGCTCCTTCTTCTACCGCAATCACATAATCGTTTGACATTCCCATTGACAATTGTGTACAAGGGGCGTGCGGTAGTTGTTTTTCTTGCACGCGTTCTTTTAGCTCACGTAGCGTCCGAAAACAACGACGAATCGTCGCTTCATCATCCGTATACGGCGCCATCGTCATCAACCCGACAACTTGAATACGTGAAAAAGCAGATAATGTTTCAATAAACGGCAATACATCTTCCGGCGCTAACCCGTGTTTCGATTGCTCGCCTGAAACATTCACTTGCACGAAACATTTGATCGTCCGATTGGCTCGCTTGTCGATTTCTTCCGCTAACGACAGACGGTCAAGCGAATGAATGTAATCGACGTCATCAATGATTTGTTTCACTTTTCTCGATTGCAATGTGCCGATGAAATGCCACGTTGCTTCTTTTCCGATCGCTTCGTATTTGTGTAAAAAACCGTCGGCCCGGCTTTCGCCTAAATGAACGATGCCCGCTTCGAGCGCCTCTTTTGCCCGTGCGATGCTTACGTATTTGGTTACTGCCACAATTTGAACATCTGATGCGTTTCGTCCTGTTTTTTCACACGCTTCAGCAATATGTTGTTGAATCGTTTGTAAACGTTGTGTAACAGTCATATGATCACCTCCAGCCAATAAGCGCCATCATTCTTCCTGTTTTTCCGTCATCGCGACGGTGAGAGAAAAATAATGACGGCTCACAGCTCGTGCAATACGATGAAACAGCGATATGCTCGCTCGGAACACCTGCTTGTTGCAGTAGTTGTTTATTCATTTCTTTTAAATCGAGCGCATATTGTCCCTTACTTGTTTCATTATAAAGAGATTGAGGCGAGTTGACTAGCGCCTTTTGGACGAATTCAATGACGCGATCATCGACGACGTAACAACAACGGCCGATCGATGGGCCGATGACAACGTGAATATCGCGCGCATCTACCCCTTCTTCGTTCCATCGCTTAACCATTTCGCCTGCAATGTTGTGAACGGTTCCTTTCCAACCGGCGTGTGCTACCCCAATCCATTTTTTATTTGGCGCAAAAAAGTAAAGCGGAACACAATCCGCAAAACAAAGCGCCAACATGATTCCTTGCTCGTTCGTATACAGCCCGTCTGTATGCGGCAAAGCGGTGTCGTACGTGCGCACACCTTTTCCCGCATGCTCGTTCGTCACTTTTTCTATATGCACGCCATGCACTTGGTCGGCACATACCCAACGATCGAGCGAAACGTTCAGTTCGTCGGCTACTTTTTTTCGATTGTGATACACAACAGTTTGATCATCTTGCACGTGCATGCCGACGTTTAACGTCGCAAACGGTCCGGTGCTCACTCCCCCTCGCTTTGTTGTAAAGGCGACGACGACATGTTCCCATTGATCAAATAAAAGCAATGATTCGCTCGCTTGGCGAAATATATCATTCATGATTCGACATCCTTTGTACAATTTTATCACTTTTTTTCCTATTTTATCACAGCTTGCCGAAAACGTGAATTATTCCTCGCCATCTAATCGAACGAGAATCACATCAGCGCCCACTTTCACAATATCGCGCCACGGAATGATGATTTCATCCGCCCGTCCAAATAAACCGAGCACTTTTCCCGTACCGATAATAATGATTGCTTCAATTTGACCGGTCGTTAAGTTAATATCGATGTCTCCAATATTTCCGAGCCGCTTGCCGTTTGCGACATTGACGACATCTTTTTGTTGTAATTCAGAAATTTTCACCATGTTTCTCCGCTCCTTTTTCATTTTATGTACTTATATGTATGCATGAGCGAGTTGTTGTAGTCACGACATAAAAAGCCCCCACCGTTTTTGGTGGAGGCGTCGTTTACCATTGAATGTTTTTATTCATTTGTTTAATGGCGGCTTTTTCTAAACGGGATACTTGCGCTTGGGAAATGCCGATTTCTTCAGCCACTTCCATTTGCGTTTTTCCTTGGAAAAATCGTTTGCGAATAATCATTTTTTCGCGCTCGTTTAAACGGCGAAGCCCTTCTTTCAACGCAATTTCTTCAATCCAATTTGTATCGCGATTTTTCTCATCGCTTAGCTGATCCATCACATAAATCGGATCGCCACCGTCGTTATAAATCGGTTCAAAAAGCGAAACAGGATCTTGAATCGCATCTAACGCAAATACAATGTCCTCATGCGGCACGTCTAATATTTTCGCAATTTCTTCTGCCGTCGGTTCTTTTGCTGTTTCGCTCATGATTTTTTCTCGCACTTGAAGCGCTTTATACGCAATGTCGCGCAGCGAGCGGGACACGCGAATCGGATTATTGTCACGTAAATATCGGCGAATTTCACCGATAATCATCGGCACGGCATACGTGGAAAATTTCACGTTTTGGCTTAAATCAAAGTTATCAATTGATTTCATAAGTCCGATACAGCCTACTTGAAACAAATCGTCGACATATTCACCACGATTGTTAAATCGTTGAATGACGCTTAATACAAGCCGTAAATTCCCATTAATGAGCTTTTCGCGTGCCGATATGTCACCGGCTTGCATTTGCCGAAATAATTCACGCATTTCTTCGTTTTTCAGCACGGGAAGTTTCGATGTATCAACGCCGCAAATTTCAACTTTGTTTCTTGTCATGTCTTTCCCTCCTTGCAGGAGATGCTGTCAGCTTTCAGTATCTCCTTCGAAGGGAAAAATATGCATTACATCATTTTGTTAAACTCTTTTCGCAATCGTTTAATAATTCGCTTTTCTAAACGAGAAATGTATGATTGGGAAATGCCTAGTAAGTCTGCGACATCTTTTTGCGTTTTTTCTTCTCCTCCGGTTAAACCGAAGCGAAGTTCCATAATTTGTTTTTCTCTGTCGCTTAATTGATCGAGTGCGCGAAATAGTAAATTTCGGTCAATATTCGCTTCTAAATCTTTCGTAATGACGTCATCTTCTGTCCCCAATACGTCCGACAACAACAATTCGTTGCCGTCCCAGTCAATGTTTAACGGTTCGTCAAATGACACTTCGGAGCGCACTTTATTGTTGCGCCGTAAATACATTAAAATTTCATTTTCAATGCAGCGCGACGCATATGTAGCGAGTTTAATTTTTTTCTCCGGATTAAACGTATTGACTGCTTTAATTAATCCGATCGTACCGATGCTAATTAAATCTTCAATGTTAATGCCGGTATTTTCAAACTTTCGTGCAATGTAAACGACGAGACGAAGGTTTCGTTCAATAAGTAGCGAGCGCGCAGTTTCATCTCCAGAAGGAAGTTTTTGAAGCAATATTTCTTCTTCCTCTTTTGTAAGCGGCGGCGGCAACGCTTCACTTCCACCGATGTAATAAATTTCGTCCGCTTTAAGCCCTAATTTTTTTAATAGTTTGTACCATACATATGTGAAACGTAATTTGAATAACTTCATAAAAAACCTCCTTCTATTTCAGCACGATCGGCCGTATAATCATAATAATTACGAAGCTTGCGACATCACAATATGCGGATGAACGATGCAGTTGTACTCACCGTCTACTGACAGCGATGACGGATAAAAGCCAATGAGCACTTTTTTGACAGATGTCCATTGTTTTCCGTCCGACCATTGCACTTCGTCTGGCTTGATCGCTACTAGTAGCTGTTGCTCGACGCCAACGGCACGATACGGGACGAAACGTATCCGGCTCACCCATTCGCTCGGGATGTCATCTGTGTACGTCCGTTTTTGAATCATTTGTAAAACAGCTGGAGGGAAGATGTGTGCGAACGATTGCAATTCAACGATCATCACCGGTGTATTTGTTAACGGGTCACGCAATTGATTTCCGCTATCGACTAATCCTTGCAACGATACCGTTTGTCCAAAACATGTCACACGGACAGGAATGACATGTTCAAACCGCAACTTTTTTTCGCGAATCGTTCCCATTTGCACTTTTGATAGTAACCATAAAATCGGAAACATGATGATAACAAACAACCAACTAATAGAAGTCGAATGTGTGAGCCATCCGGATGAATAAGGCGTCATTTCACTTTGCAGCAAAAAGTGAAAGGCGACCATCCCTCCGCCAAGCATAAACGTTGCAAAATAAAAAGCAAGCACATTTTCGATAAAAAAACGAAAGCGATGGAAACCGAAACAAATCCAAACGATGACAAAAGAGATGCCGAGTTTCGTTACGAAATGAGATGTCATATAAGCAAAAGGAGTGAATACGAGCAAGACGAGCAACGAGCCGAATAACGCAGAAAGCATAAGGCGCCATAAGCGCACGCGACGCTTTAGCATGATCGCTGCAAGCCATAGCAACATCGCATCGAAACAAAAATTTAATAACCATACGACATCGGCATAAATCAGCAGCATCCCCTCCTTATCTTGAAACATCTTGAAACTAGTATATAGCACTTCCAATAGAAAAGTGTGTCAAACGATGACGTCATTTCTTTAGAGATTTTGTCAAATGATGAATAAGAAAAGCAGACATAAAAAAAAACGCCCACGAGTCGTGAGCGTTTTTTTTAACGGCGACGATTGCGGTTGCGCAAAAAGGCTGGAATGTCAAGCGGATCTTCTACTTGTTGACCGCGTGTTGGCGGGTAGTCGACTGGTTCTTCTTTTTTCTCGCGCTTGACGCCAACAGTTGGTTTGACAACTGCTTGTCGCGTTGCTTTGGCTTGGTTAACTTCTTCGTTAAATCCTGTCGCAATGACAGTAACGATAATTTCGTCTTTTAAGTTTTCGTTAATGACGGAACCGAAAATCATATTTACATCTTGGTCCGCAGCGGATGCGACGATGTCGGCTGCTTCTTGCACTTCGTACAAGCTTAAATTCGTGCCGCCTGTAATGTTCATTAACACCCCTTGCGCACCGTCGATCGACGTTTCTAATAGCGGGCTTGAAATCGCCTTTTTCGCAGCTTCTGCCGCACGATTTTCCCCTGTCGCTACGCCGATTCCCATAAGAGCGGAACCTTTATTTGACATAATCGTTTTCACATCAGCGAAGTCTAAGTTAATTAATCCTGGCACAGCAATTAAGTCGGAGATGCCTTGTACGCCTTGACGAAGCACGTTGTCTGCTTCACGGAACGCTTCTAACATCGGCGTATTTTTGTCAACAATTTCTAATAAACGATCGTTCGGAATGACGATGAGCGTATCGACCGCTTCTTTCATCGCTGCTATACCGCTTGCCGCTTGCATCGCACGCTTTCTTCCTTCAAACGTAAACGGCCGCGTCACGACGCCAACAGTAAGCGCACCTAAATCGCGCGCAATTTGAGCGATGACTGGCGCCGCCCCTGTTCCTGTTCCTCCACCCATGCCGGCTGTGACGAATACCATATCCGCACCTTTGAGCGCTTCTTCAATTTGTTCTTTGCTTTCTTCTGCCGCTTTTTTTCCTACTTCTGGATTTGCCCCCGCACCTAATCCGCGCGTCAATTTCGCTCCAATTTGTAGCTTAATTGGCGCTTTTGATAAGTTTAATGCTTGGGCATCTGTATTGACCGCGATAAATTCAACACCTTGTACCCCATGTTCAATCATGCGGTTGACAGCGTTGTTTCCGCCGCCGCCGACACCGATTACTTTAATTGTCGCTAACTGATCAACAGTCGTGTCAAACTCCAACATGACATAATCCTCCTAGCCATTCAAATTGTCATTCAAAAAAGTACCCGAAAAATTTCTTTACTTTATGTCCTAAATGTTCTTCTTTTTGTTTCGGTTTCGCTGGTGCTTTATGCACCTTTTTTTCCGCTTGGAAATCGTTTGCCGCTCCGGAAGAAAGAACAGGAACGTCTCTTCCTTGCAACTTCGCATTTTTATAAGCGAATTGAATTAAACCGACACCGTTTGTATATTGCGGATCGCGCACGCCAATATAATCTGGCATCGCCACGCGAACGGTATGGTTAAATATCGCTTCCGCCAGTTCTAATACGCCAGGCATATTTGCTGTGCCGCCAGTCAGCACATATCCGCCAGGCAAGTCGCGAAATCCGCGTCTTCGAATTTCTGCTTGTACCATTTGTAAAATTTCTTCTACCCGTGCCTCAATTATATCGGCAATTTCTAGCTGGGTAAATTGTTGATGTTGATCGGTGCCAATGATCGGAACACTGAATACTTCTTCATCAGAAGCGAGATCGTAAAACGCATGTCCATGTTTTAGTTTAATGCGTTCTGCATCTTCTGTCGACGTGCGCATGCCGATCGATAAGTCTTTTGTAATATGTTCGCCACCGACCGGAAGCACGGTCGTTGCTTGTAAAAATCCTTGTTGAAAGACAGCAACCGTCGTCGAACCGCCACCGATGTCAACGAGCGCAACACCTAAATTTTTCTCATCTTTCGATAGCGCAATCGAAGCTGCCGCTAGCGGTTGAAGACATACGTCAAGCACTTGTAATCCCGCCCGTTCTACGCAACGAAGCACGTTATGTAAAGCGGTTTTTGATGCGGTAATCATCGTGCCTTCCATTTCTAAACGAACACCTAGCATGCCGCGCGGATCGTTAATTCCGTCAAGCCCATCGACGATAAATTGTTTCGGAATGACATCGATAATTTCGCGCTCCGGGGGAATGGAAACGACTTGTGCCGCTTCAATGACGCGCGTCACATCTTCATTTGTAATTTCTTTATTTTCGCTTGATACAGCAACAATCCCGTTACACGGCTGAAGTTGAATATGATTGCCATTCACTCCGACAATCGCGCCTTTGATCGTTACGCCGACCATCCGTTCTGCTTGTTCAACCGCTCGTTTAATTGATTGTACTGTTTCATCTATATCAATAATAGAGCCTTTTTTCAGCCCTTGCGATTTCACATTGCCGACACCGATAATGTTTAGCTGATCATTGATCATTTCGCCAATGATCACTTTTACACTAGATGTACCGATGTCAAGACTAACATAAAAATCGTTGCTGTTCATTCTGGTGGCACCTCCTTTACAAAATGAACGTTGCTATGTATATCAACACTATATTCCACATTCGAACAGCATTCCCTTTTTTATAAACGATTTTTTTGGCGGTTTTCTAACCATTTCGTCAGCAAAATTCGGCGGATGACAGCGATGTTTTGAAACAGGCGCACACCGAACGCAAATACAGCTGCTAAATACAAGTCTACACCAAGATGCACACCGAGAAAAGCTAAACTTGTTGCTAAAATAATATTAAAAAAAAATCCAGATACAAATACGTGCTCATCGTAAATATTTTGTAAATGGGCACGAATGCCGCCAATGAGCGTATCAAACGCCGCCAGCACAGCGATCGACAAATAGCTCGAATATTCGCTCGGAATGCGCCAATCCGTCAAAAATCCGAGCAGTATGCCTAGCAGTAAACCGAGCAATGGAAGCCACATTCTTTTCACCTCCTAGCGTCTTCGACCGCTTCCATTTGTTTCACACGCACCGCACCATCGTATGGAGAGATGACGACCCGTTGTTGTGGCTCTGAAACGGTAAGGAGCAAATTTTCAAGCGCAAAATCATCAGCAATGGTTGATGCTTTTAGTCGGTTGTACATTTTTTCAGCATCGGGGGCAATCACTTTTATTTCAATTGGAAAGGAACGAAGCGGATACGAATCAACTTTCGTCACACCATTAATGTCGCGAATGACCGTTGTGTTAACGATGCGTTGATCGGCAATCGATATATGTTGAGCCCCGTACATATTTAACTGGTTCATGAGCCGACGGAGTAAATCTGCGGATATCGTATCGCTAACGGGACCAACATATGATTCATCGTACATTTGCTCAATATAAAGCACGACCCCTTCGCCGACAACTTCTGTCAGTCCCGCTTCTTTTTTCAACTCCTCTACCGTTTGGCGAAGAATAGCCCCTTTATTTTCTGAACGTTGCTGTTCGTATTTTTCTAACGTCTCTTCATATTTTCGAATTTCATTTAACAGTTGCTTATGTAACTCTTGTTCTTTTTGTAAATCTCGTCGTATTTCCCATATGTCACGCGTATCGCGCACATCAGGCTCTTGGCTCGTTTGAAATTGGACAGCTAACATAAAGCCGATAATAAGCGAAACAAACGTAAAATGCCATATCGTTTTTCGCGCCAACATCGCTCCTCCTTTTATTTTTGCATAATCGGTTCCATCGTCACTTCTGACTTTTCGACAATATCTACAACAATATGATCGCTCGTCAATTGGTCTTTGACGCCACCGGCAATCGTTAACGCTGGAATGAGCACGTTCGGATCGCCGATCGCTTGAATGACAAACGGAGCTGGATGCTGTGTCCCATCAATTTCAATGACCGGACCGTTACAAACGATGTACGAACGATTCGATAGTCGCTGACCGTTAATTGCCACCGCCGATGCCCCAGCAATCCATAGTTCGTTTACAACCTGAAATACGTGTTGCTCATGAACAATATAGTTTGTCGCATTCGCTTCAGAAGGGATGTACGAAGCGTCGGATAACGTCACTTCTACTCCTTTTCCTTTTACCTTTACTTTTCCGAGATACATGCGCAACCGTTCCGCATCTTCGACGAGGTTAAAATACACTTGTTCTTCGTTTGCTAGCTCTTTTTCAATTTCGCGCACGCGTTGTTGTTTGTCAAATAGTTCTGCTTGCAGTTTACGGTTTTGTTCTTGTTGCTCGATTAACTGCTGGCGATATTCGTACTCTTTATTCCATTGGCGCTCTAATTGGCGATTGACCGCTTCTTTTTTTGTCATTTGGTAGGAGAGGACGAGCATAAAGCCTAAAACTAAACAAACGAACGATAAAACGACGTGGCTACCGTTCATTTTCATCTTTTTCATCCCCTTCATCCGTTTCGTATGGCTTGAAATATGTGCTCATCTCTAAATGAAGAACACCCTTCATCCCCGGTTGCAACTGGCTGACGATCGAAGGATAATGGACGATTTTTTCCGCAAAACGATCAATCGTCGCACTGACTTCTATGCCATCATTCATATAGACGGTAATATGTCTTCGATCAGACGGGCTCGGGGTGTAATGAATTTCTGAAATGAGGTTTAAAATCGAACTTGGCGTATGTGCCAATTGGGTAGCCATATCTTGAATAGCCTCTCCTTCTTTCCATCCAATTAAGATGGGGGCATCGCTCGGAATCGCTCGCTTCGCATCCGTTAACACTTTTCCATTCTCTAAAATCGGCAGAAACGAATGCTTGTCTAAAATGTAAGCGATGCGCTTTCGTTCGACGATCACGATGTCAATGCGATTCGGAATGCGTTTTTTCACGCTTACTTCTTTCACTTCTGGATGTTGTTGAATCCGCTGTTCGACGTCGTCTTTTTTTACTTTCCAAAAGCTTGTTTTTTTCGTCACACCGCTTAATTGAATGACATCTTGAGAAGCGATATGCCGATTCCCTTCGACGTGAATGACGGCAACGTTGCTAAGCGGAGACTGGGCATAAATGACGGCTAACAAAAGCATAAAAAAGATAGAGATATATACAATGAGCAAGCGGTTTGCGCGCTGTCTTCGCTGCTCTTTTAACTTTGGTACACGTTCTTCAAGAACAACAACTTTTCCTTTTTCCATTCACTCCACCTCGGTCGATGGACCAAATCAAAATAACAAGAAAACTAACGGTGCACGTTAGCGACCGTTAGTTCATTGTCTCAAACTTTATTATAGCATAATATAGAAAAAATTAGGATGGGGAAAATGAATTACTTCCGCCCAACAATTTCAACTTCTGTTTGCAACGAAACACCATATAAATCGTAAATGGTTTTTTTCACGTAATCGATGAGCGCGAGCACATCTTTTGCTGTCGCTCCGCCTGCATTCACAATAAAATTCGCATGTTGTTCCGAAATTTTCGCTCCACCGATCGTATAGCCTTTTAATCCTGCTTTCTCAATTAACTGTCCGGCGTATTGAGGGAGCGGATTGCGGAAAATACTGCCGGCGCACGGATAGTTCCACGGTTGTGTTTCGCGGCGATAATCTTTATTTTTTTGCATCGCTGCGACAATTTCGTCGCGGTTTCCTTTTTTCATTTCGAGTGTTGCTGCCACGCAAATGCCTTTACGCTTTGTTTGTAACACAGATGTGCGATACGAAAATTCCATTTCTTCATTCGTTAACCATTCGATCGTCCCGTCTTCAAATAAAATTTGTGCTTTTTTGACGATGCGCGACATATCGGAACCGTGAGCGCCAGCATTCATATATACCGCTCCGCCAACCGATCCCGGAATGCCTCCAGCAAACTCAAGTCCAGACAATCCTTGTTTACTAATAACCGTCGCTAGTTTAATAAGCGAATAGCCACCGCCAACGGTTACCTCTGTCCCATTGATTTGTAAGTCGTCCAACCCTTCGCCAAGTTTAATAACGACGCCTTCGATCCCTTCGTCTAATACGAGCAAATTTGAACCGCGGCCGATCGCACGCCAACGGACATGATATTTTTTCACGATTTCCATCGTCTTTTTTAAACCATCTATATTTTTCGGCTCAACAAACAAGTCAGCTGGTCCGCCGATTTTCATTGTCGTATGATTTGCCATTCGTTCGTTCTCTTTCACCGTTCCAACGTTTGCTTCAAGCAGCTCTTCACGTAGTTTTTCCAATGTTCTACCTCCTCTACCTCTTTCCTATATCGTATGCAACTTATGAAATCATCTCCACCACGACGCGATATAAACGTTCTGCCGCATCGCGAATGCCTAATTGAAATGCTGCTTCTTTCATCTTTGCCAACGTTTGTTCGTCTAGCAAAATGCGATCGATATCTTCCAGTAAGTGTACACCTGTCAATTCACTTTCTAAACGGACGATCGCTACCCCTTTCTTTTCAAGCGCCCGTGCATTTTTTTCTTGATGATTATTTGTCACATATGGGCTTGGAATTAAAATGCTCGGGATGCCGAGCGCCGTAATTTCTGCTAGCGTCGTTGCGCCCGCGCGCGCGACGATGACATCGACTCCGGCCAATACTTCTGGCATATTATGAATAAACGGACGAATGATGACGTTTGAAGGATTGCCGACATCGTTCACCGCTTTTATTACTTTATCATAATGAACGTCACCTGTAACATATAAAAATTGGTACGGTTTTTGTTCGACTTGTTGTAGCACTTGTAAAAATGCTTCGTTTATCGGGCGCGCGCCACGGCTGCCTCCAACAATAAGCACCGTCTTTTTTTTCTCATCTAATCCGAGCGATCGTTTCGCCTCTCGCCCATCTTTTCCTACGACTTCTGAAGCGCGTGGGTTTCCTGTTAACACGACTTTTTCATGCGGAAAATATTGTTTTGTTTCTTCAAAGCAAATGGCAACTTTATGAACATAACGGCTTAAAAATTTGTTCGTCAGTCCCGGAATGCTATTTTGTTCATGAATGATTGTTGGGATACCTAGTTTAGCTGCCGCATACACGACAGGTCCGCACACGTATCCGCCCGTTCCGAGCACAACATCTGGCTTATATTGTTTTAACAGTGTTTGACACGTGCGTACACTTTTGATAAAGCGAGCGATTGTTTTGACGTTTTCAAAAGATAAGCTACGCTTGAATCCGCTAATGTCAATCGCATAAAACGGAATGTTTTCTCTTGGAACGATCGTACTTTCTAATCCTTTTTCCGTTCCGATATATAATACATCAACGTTTGGATGTTGTTTTTTTACTTCATGAATGAATGAAAGAGCAGGATAAATATGTCCGCCTGTTCCGCCACCACTAACTACAATTTTCATTGTTTTTCCCCCTCATCGAAAGTAACAGAAGAAGCTGACTTCCATGAAGTCAGCCTTTAATACCGCGCGTAACGACTAATGTTTAACAAGACGCCAATCGCCATAAGCATGAGCGTCAAAGACGATCCGCCATAGCTTAAAAACGGCAACGTAATGCCTGTCACCGGCATTAATCCGGTCACCACTCCGATATTAATCATCACTTGAATCGCAACCATCGCAATAATGCCGACAGCTAAAAAACTGCCGTACAAGTCCGGTGCCCCTAAAGCGATACGAATGCCGCGCCAAAGCAATAAACTAAACAAAAGCAAAACGAGCGAACCGCCGATAAATCCGAGTTCTTCCGCCAAAATAGCAAAAATAAAGTCCGTTTGGGGCTCAGGTAAGTAAAAAAACTTTTGTCGGCTTTGCCCTAGCCCGAGTCCAAATAGCCCGCCCGGCCCGATCGCATAAAGCGATTGAATGATTTGGAAGCCACTTCCTAACGGATCTTCCCACGGGTTTAAAAACGACGTAATGCGCTTGATGCGATACGGAGCAGATAACACGAGACCAGCAAACCCTGCCAATCCAAGCAAACCGAGAACGAGAAAATGACTCATGCGCGCGCCAGCGACAAAAATCATGACGACACACGTGCCGACCATGACCGTTCCCGTTCCTAAATCGGGCTGCAACATAATCATGCCAAAAGCGAGAAAGACGAGCGTCAATGATGGGAGTAACCCTTGTTTAAACGACGCGATTTTTTTTTGATTTTCAGATAAATATTTCGCTAAAAACGCGATCATCGCCATTTTCATAAATTCAGATGGCTGAATGGAAAACGCGCCGACGCCGATCCAACTTCGCGAACCGTTGCGCACCATGCCGATGCCTGGAATTAAGACGAGGACGAGAAGAATGAAACAAACGATAAGCAACACTTTCGCCCACGTGCGCCACGTCCAATAGTCGATGTTCATGAAAAAAAACATCGCTACAATGCCAACCCCTGCAAACAACAGCTGGCGCTTGGCAAAGAAAAACGAATCGTGAAACTTGTAGTCCGCCCAAATGGCGCTTGCGCTATACACCATAATGAGCCCGATCGCCAACAACGAAAATGTGATGATCATTAACAAAAAATCAGGTGCAGACTTTTTTCCATGCAATGCGGAACACCTCAATTTACTTAAAATTCGTCTTATTTAAGCTTATGCACCGCATGTACAAACATGTCCCCACGCTGTTCGAAAGTTTTATATTGATCCCAACTTGCACAAGCTGGCGAGAGTAAAACGACATCGCCCGGTGACGACCATTCATATGCGGCAAAAGCTGCTTGTTCCACATTATCGACACGTTTCACTTGCTGTATTCCTGCTTCGCGCGCAACGCGTTCAATTTTCGGTGCCGTCTGTCCGAACGTAATGACCGCTTTTACATGGTTTAAGTACGGCAATAGCTCATCAAATTCATTGCCGCGATCTAAGCCGCCCGCCAGTAAAATGACCGGTTCATGAAAAGCGCTTAACGCTTTTTGTGTCGCTAATATGTTTGTCGCTTTCGAGTCGTTATAAAATTTTCGCCCGTTGATTTCAGCGACGAATTGCAATCGATGTGGTACGCCTGTAAACGTCGTCAATACGCGGCGAATCGAGTCGTTGTCTGCACCTGCTAGTTTTGCTGCCGCAACAGCTGCTAATATATTTTCTATGTTATGCGCTCCTCGCAACGCCACATCTGCGATATCGATGATGCGCTCGTCGTGAAAATAAATGGCTCCTTCTTTCACTGTCGCCCCGTATGATAATGGCGTTTTAGCGGAAAACGGCACTTTTTGCGCGCGGCTTTTCTCCGCCAATTGCATAACGATGGGATCATCGGCATTGACGATGGCGTAGTCGGTTTCTGTTTGATTTTTAAAGATGTTTCCTTTCGCTTCCGCATACGCTTCTTTCGTTCCATGGTAGTCTAAATGCGCATCGAAAATGTTTAACAACACCGCGATGTGCGGACGAAAACGAATTGTCCCAAGCAGTTGAAACGAAGATAATTCCATGACGATCACATCATCTTTTGTCGCCTGTTTCGCGACTTCGCATGCGACCGTTCCGATATTTCCGGCGATCAAAGGACGCCGTTTCGCTTCTTGCAACATATGAAAAATGAGCGTCGTCGTCGTCGTTTTTCCGTTTGAACCTGTAATGCCGATAATCGGCGCTTCTGACGTTTCGTACGCAATTTCCACTTCCGTAATGATCGGGATATGTTTGTCAATCGCTTTTTGTACAAGCTCGTTCGTGTACGGAATACCTGGATTTTTTACAACGAAATCAAACGGCTCATCAAGCAGTTCAAGCGGATGTCCCCCGCATACGAGACGAATGCCAAGCGCTTCTAGCTCCCGTTTTTGTTGTTCACTCGGTTCATTTCGATCATTGACGACGACATCGGCACCGAGCTCACGAAGCCGTTTTGCCGCTGCCCATCCGCTTTTTGCTAAACCTAATACGAACACTTTTTTTCCGTTATACATTATACCCACACCTCAATATAAATTCCTAAGATGGCAAACAGTAAGCCAACCGCCCAAAACGTCACAACGACGCGCCATTCAGACCAGCCGATTAATTCGTAATGATGGTGAAGCGGGCTCATACGAAAGACGCGTTTTCCTGTCGTTTTAAACGAAATAACTTGAATAATAACAGATAACGTTTCGATAACAAATACACCGCCGATAATGACTAACAATATTTCAAGCTTCGTTAAAATCGCAACGGTAACAATGGCTCCGCCAAGCGCAAGTGAGCCGGTATCGCCCATAAACACTTTTGCAGGATGCGCGTTAAATACGAGAAATCCAAGCACCGCACCGACGACAGCAACGCTAAAAATGGCGATATCGTACTGCCCTTGGTTCCACGCCAATACAGCATATGCACCAAACGCGATCGCTGCTGTTCCCGCAAGCAAGCCGTCTAAGCCGTCTGTGAAATTGACGGCGTTCGAACCGCCAACGAGCATAAAAATAATAAGCAAAATATACGCAGCGCCTAAATCGATCGAAACGTTTGTACCTGGGATCGAAACGACCGTTGAGATGCTATAGTGTTGAAAGAAAAAGTAAAAGACGAGCGCAATGAATAATTGTCCGGCTAGTTTTTGTTTGCTCGTTAAGCCAAGGTTGCGCTTCATAACGACTTTAATGAAATCGTCAACAAAGCCGAGCAATCCGTATCCTATCGTCACAAACAACAATAAGTACGTTTGCGCTGTTCGTTCAAAAAATAGATCGCTCATGACAAATGTCGTGATCGAAAGCGATAGTAAAATCATTAGTCCGCCCATCGTTGGCGTCCCTGATTTTTTTTGATGTGATTTTGGTCCTTCTTCACGAATGCTTTGCCCAAATTTTAATCGCCTTAAAAACGGAATGAAAATGGGCGATAACACAACGGTAATGATAAAGGCAAGCCCTGCCGTAAACAAAATGACTTTCTCGTTCATGATCGTTGCCCCTTCCTCATCTCCTATTTCTCTTTTCTTCGTTGAATAGCTTCGCGTGCGACGACACGATCATCGAAATATAACACGTCTTTGCCAATGATTTGATACGTTTCATGTCCTTTTCCTGCAATTAAAACGACATCGCCTTCTTCAGCTTGTTCAATCGCATATGTAATCGCCTCTTTTCGATCTACGATACATACGACGTCTTCTGTTACCCCTTGTTTCATATCATTTAAAATGGCGAGCGGGTCTTCTGAGCGCGGATTATCGGATGTAAAAATCGGCACATCGCTATATTGGACGGCGATTTGTGCCATCAATGGCCGCTTCGTCCGATCGCGATCTCCGCCGCAGCCGACGACGACAAATACGCGCTTTTTCGCAAACTGCCGAATCGTTTGCAACACATTTTCTAAACTATCTGGCGTATGGGCGTAATCGACGATGACCGTAAACGGCTGGCCAGCGTCAACGACTTCAAAGCGGCCCGGAACGCCTTCCATATGAGCGATCGCTTCAACAATCGTCGCAAGCGGAATGTTCGAGACGAGACAAGCGCTCACAGCCGCTAATACATTATACACGTTAAACATGCCGATGAGTTTCGTTTTTACTTCCACCATTTCGGTCGGTGTAACGAGCTGAAACGTCGTGCCGCTCGTTGTCATTTCAATGTTTTTCGCCATGATGTCACTTTCATGATGAATGCCGTACGTGACAACATTGGCCGCCGTACTTTTTTTGTACTCTTCGGAAGCCGCATCGTCTGCATTTAATATCGCAAATTTTGGCCGTTGATGGTCAAAACGGTTGCCGAGTTGTGCAAACAATAACCCTTTCGACCAACGATAATGGTCCATCGTTTGATGGTAATCTAAATGATCTTGCGTCAAATTGGTGAAAACAGCGACATCAAAATCGCAACCATGCACCCTTCCCATATGTAGCGCATGTGAAGAGACTTCCATCGCAGCGACGTCCACATCGGCATCAACCATTTTACGAAACATTTTTTGCAAAACGAGCGATTCAGGTGTTGTATTGTTTACATCATACGTTTCATCGCCTATTTTCATGTGAATTGTGCCAATGAGACCGGTTTTTTTTCCCGCGTGACGACATATGCGTTCAATGAAATACGTCGTCGACGTTTTTCCGTTCGTTCCCGTTACACCGATTAAATGCAGATGATGTGTCGGCTGACCGTAAAACGCATCGGCTAATACCGCTAATGCTCGCCGGCTATCGTTCACATAAATGACCGGCACAGGCAATGTGAGCGGTCGTTCCGCAATGATCGCCACCGCTCCGCGCGCTACGGCTTGTTCAGCAAAATCGTGACCGTCTACAGTAAACCCTTTGATGCATACAAACAACGAACCTTGTTGCACTTCTCTTGAGTCCATTTCAATGGATGTAATCGTCGGATTTTCTGTTACGCGTGGTGTAAAGTTATGTAAATATTGAAGCAACGTTTGTAACTTCATGCCGATCGTTCCTTTCTTTTTTCTTATATAAACAGAAAAAGAAGCCATGAGGATACTTCCTCTAGGCTTTACCGTTTCGTTCCAAAATAAACCCGGATCGTCGCTCCTTCTTTTACTTTGACTCCAGGCTTCGGCGCCTGTTCAATGACCGTATCACCTTCGCCACTACCATCTAATTTTAAGTGAAAAAGCTGTTGTTGCAAATCTTTTTTTGTTAAACCGATTAAATTTGGCACTTCGACATAGCGCGCATCGAGCCACGTCGTTTCTTTTTCAATTTGTTGTTTACGCGGTTTTACCCCGAGTGCACGTAAACTATCTTCCATAATATTTCCAACAATCGGAGCGGCGACGACGCCCCCAAATTGCACCGTTCCTTTCGGATTGTCGACAGCGACATATACAACAATTTGCGGATCGTCCGCCGGAGCAAAGCCGATAAATGAAACGATATGGTTATCTTTTAAATATTGACCATCTTTCGCTTTTTGTGCCGTACCTGTTTTACCGCCAACGCGATAACCATCGACAAACGCTCCCTTACCTGTTCCTTGTGCCACAACGCTTTCGAGCGCATAACGAATTTGCTTTGACGTTTCCTCGGAAATAACTCTCCGTTTTGCTTTCGGCGTTTGACGGCTCACAACCTCTCCTGTGACCGGATCGAGCCATTCTTTTGCAATGTACGGTTGATATAAAATGCCACCGTTTACTGCCGCTGCGACCGCTGCCACTTGTTGAATCGGTGTAACAGCTACCCCTTGACCGAAAGCTGTCGTCGCTTGTTCGACCGGTCCGACGCGATGGAGCGGAAACAAAATGCCCTTCCCTTCCCCTTGCAAATCGATGCCTGTTTTTTCACCGAAACCGAACGCGCGAATATATTGAAATAGTTTATCTTTGCCTAGTCGATCGCCGAGTTCAACGAATCCCGGGTTGCACGAGTTTTGCACAACTTCAAGAAACGTTTGATCGCCATGACCGCCACGCTTCCAACAATGGAGCGTCGCCCCAGCTACTTTCACATATCCCGGATCGTAAAAATGTTCTTTGAATAAATCAACTTTTTTTTCTTCTAATGCCGCAGCAAGCGTAATAATTTTAAACGTCGATCCCGGTTCATACGTGCTCCAAATCGGTAAATTGCGGTTAAAAATTTCAGGAGGAACGTGTTGAAAATCGGCAGGGTCAAACGTCGGACGGCTGGCCATCCCTAAAATTTCTCCGTTGTTCGGGTTCATCGCAATCGCAATGATGCCATCTGGGCGATATGTCGCTTCGGCGATGCTTAGCTCCCGTTCTAAAATCGTTTGGACACGCGTATCGATCGTTAATTTTAAATCGAGACCGTCCACAGGTGGCGTGTATGCATCCGCCATTCCCGGCATGCGCTTTCCTTTTGCATCGGAATAAAATTGGACCGACCCCGGTTTGCCGCTTAGTTGTTTATCGTAATATAGTTCAAGACCCATTAATCCTTGGTTGTCAATGCCTGCAAATCCGAGTACGTGCGATAAATAGCTTCCAAACGGATAGTAACGTTTCGAGTCTTCCGCGATGTATACCCCTTTCATCCCTAAATCGCGAATTTGTTTGGCTTTCTCATTTGAAATTTTTCGCCCTTCTGGATGAATGCGTTCAATGGACGTTTTTTTCGTCACATGTTTATATGCTTTTTCGACCGGCATATTTAATATGCGTGCCAGTTCATTCGCGACTTCAGATGGATTTTCTATTTGTCTTGGAACGACGAGCACAGACGGGGCGCTCACGTTTGTCGCTAACGGCACCCCGTTGCGATCGACGATTTCTCCGCGCTCAGGCTCAAACGGAATATTTCGGCTCCATAAATCTTTCGCTCGTTCCGTTAACATATCTCCTAAAACGAATTGCACATAACCGAGACGTATATCAATAATCGCAAAAATGAGAAATCCGATCAACAAGACAGCCGTTAATCGTTTTCGAACGGTCACTGCACGCATATAGCGGAACCTCCTTACTATGTTTCAGCTCGTTCCACTATATGCTTGTACCGCTCTATATAGAACTAATCGACCGGACCGTCTACTTGTTGTTCGGAGTCTTCTTGTTGTTTTTCATCGATATGTGACGGCTTCGCAAGTTCGACAATGATATAGTCGTGTTGTTTCACAACCGCTCCCGGAGCGATATTTTGGCGAAATACGTAGCCGCTTCCGATAAAGCTCGGCTTCAACTGCAACAAGTCAGCTAGCTTCATGACATCGCGCAACGACCAGCCGGTCACATCTGGCATCATGGCGTGTCCGTCTGTTTGCAACAAAATGCGATCTGGCGCAACGACGTGTTCCCCTGCTTTCGGAAACTGCGCACGCACTTCTGTTCCTTTGCCGATGATCGTGACATTGAATCCTTGTTTTTTCAACGACTGTGCCGCTTGTTCAACCGATTGACCGACATACGAAGGAAGAGCGATGCTTTTATCTTTTTTCTCCCTCTTTTTCTGAACAGTCGGTTGAATGTTTAAATATTGTAAACTATTTTTCATGACAGGATTAAAAATCATCGATACGGGCGCCGCTCCCGTTTCCGTATATGAAATGTTTGGTTGTTGCACAGCGACATACATAATTAAACGCGGATTTTCGCGCGGTGCCATGCCTAAAAACGAGAAGATATAGTTTTGGTGCCCTGTTAAATATCCGCCTTTCGGATCTGGAATTTGCGCCGTTCCTGTTTTTCCTGCTACGCGATAGCCTTCAATTTGGTACGGGCGCCCTGTTCCGTTTTCAGATGTGACGACCGTTTCTAAAATATCTAACACTTTTTCCGCTGTTTCTTTTGAAATCGGTGTATCGACAACGGTCGGTTCATGTTTTACAACCGTTTTCCCGCTGTCTGGATCAACGATGCGATCGACAACGTACGGTTTCATCATTTTTCCGCCGTTTGCGATCGCCGTAGCCGCTTGAATTTGTTGGATCGGTGTCACCGATGTTCCTTGTCCGAAACCTGTCGTCACTTTTTCAATCGGATAACGATATAAAATGTTTCCCACTTTTTCGCCCGGCAATTCAATGCCTGTCGGCTCGTTAAAATGGAAGCGATGCAAATATTGTAAAAAGCGATCTTCTCCTAGTTTTTCGCGCACAATTTTTGCGAATGCCACGTTTGATGAACGTTGCACCCCTTCAAGAAACGTAATTTTCCCCCAACCGACTTTATTATGGTCGCGAATGCGGTGACTTCCGACTTGATAAGAACCGGATTGATACGTCTCATTCGCTTGAAACACCCCTTCATTCACCGCAGCAGCAAGCGTAAAAATTTTCATTGTCGATCCCGGTTCGTACGGATATGCAATGGCATCGTTTAAATAGTTTTCAATATTTCGTTTGTTCGGATTAAAGCTTGGGCGAGTGCTCATCGCCAAAATCGCCCCTGTTTTCGCATCTGCCACAATGGCGATCATTTTTTTCGGAGCATATTGTTTTTCCACCCCATTCATCGCATCTTCTAAAAACGTTTGGATTTTTTTATCAATCGTCAAATATACGTCTTTTCCGTTTTTCGGTGGAACGATGGTTTCATCTGAATGAGGCAGCTTAAACCCTTGTTGGTCACCTTTATAATAGACCTCGCCATCTTTTTCTTTTAACTGTTCATTGAACTGTTTTTCAATGCCCATTTTTCCGACAACTTCTTCCTTTTCCTCATCTTTTTGGGCATAACCGACAACGTATGATGCGAACGTACCGTTCGGATAAAATCGTTTTGAATCGCGTATAAACGTAATGCCAGGAAGCTGCAACGCCTCAATTTTCCGCTTAAGCGTTTGGCTAATGCCGCGACCGTTCGGGCCGAACTCGACTTGATGCGCCTTTTTTTTCAAAATGCGCTCTACATCTGCTACATCCATCTTTAATAGCGGGGCTAGTTTACGGGCTGTTTCTTCCGGGTCGGTCACGTGTTGCGGCATGTTCGGATCAAGAACAGCAGCGACCGTGTAAGAAGGAATGTCTTCTGCGATCACTTCACCGTGCCGATCAAAAATCGTTCCTCGCTTCGCTTCAAGCGCTTGCATTTTTAAATAACGGTTTTTCGCTTCATCAGCTAACACTCTTCCATCCACTTCGCCTGTTGCTTGTAAATAAACGAAACGCCCAAACAATGTAAAAAAGAGCAAGCTAAAAAAAATGAAACATATAGCTGCTCCTCTATGCGTATGTTTATGCTTTCTCATTTGGCATCAGTCCTGCACAACTTTTACGTTGTTTTCGTTTAATGTCAAACCAAGTTCTTTCGCTTTCGCTAAAATGCGCTCATACGTGCTTAACTCTTGCACTTGTGCGTATAAATCGCGGTTTTGTTTTTGTTGCTCTTGAATGTCCGCTTGCAACTGTTGCACTTCTTTATTGACATGATAAATCGTGAACTGGTTAGAGATAATCGTGACGCTACTATATAACGCAAAGGCAAGAAACGAAACAAACACGATTTTTTCCCCGAACGTCCAACGTATGTTTCGTTTTTTCTTCTTCTTCGGCTCGCGTTGCACATGTTGTTCGCGTTGTTGTACTTTTTGTTGTATACGAACAGCAGCCATCCTTTTTTCTCCTCCTTTTTACAGTTTTTCAGCGATGCGTAACTTCGCAGATCGTGCGCGATGATTATGTTGTAATTCTTCTTCTGACGGGACGATCGGTTTTTTTGTAATGATTTTTAATTTCGGCTTATATTCATCGGGAATGATTGGCAATCCCGGCGGCAAGTGCGGCGTTTCACTTGCTTGTTTAAACGCAACCTTACAAATGCGGTCTTCAAGCGAATGGAACGTAATGACGCTAATTCGCCCTCCGGGTTTAAGTAAGTCGATCGCTTGTTCAATCGCTTCTTCAAACGCGCGCAACTCGTCGTTGACCGCGATACGAATCGCTTGAAACACCCGTTTTGCCGGATGTCCTCCCGTTCGGCGCGCCGGGGCCGGAATGGCTTCTTTAATGATTTCGGCGAGCTCGGTCGTCGTTTCAATCGGCTTTTGCTTGCGCGTTTGCTCAATTTTACGAGCGATCGCTTTTGAAAACTTTTCTTCGCCATATTGGAAGAAAATTTTTACAAGCTGCTCATACGGCCATGTGTTCACGACATCATACGCCGTTAACGTTTGCTCGCGGTCCATGCGCATATCAAGCGGCGCTTCATGTTGATAACTAAATCCCCGCTCTGGCATATCTAACTGCGGAGATGATACGCCAAGATCAAACAAAATGCCATCTACTTCATGCACACCGTAAAGGGCTAGCTGTTGTTTCATATAGCGAAAGTTGCTTTTAATAATCGTAAACTGACCGCTATATCGTTCAAGTTTTTGTTGTGCATGACGGATCGCTACATCGTCTTGATCGAAGGCGAACAATCTTCCTTCTGGCGATAATTGCGATAATAAATATTCGCTATGTCCAGCTCCACCGAGCGTACAATCTACATATGTACCGTCTTTTTTAATATTTAATCCGTCAACCGTTTCTTTTAATAATACCGTTACATGATGAAACAACGATGTCACCTACCTCGATTCCACTTGCTTTATAAAAAATGAGTGCAATTGTATTGTACCATCATTTCACTAAATTCACTACTTACTTCCGAACAATTCTATTGTACATAAAAAAAATCCTGTGCGCGACAGGATTTTTTTTATCGACGAAAACAGTTAAATATATACAATTTTATGCATCCCATTCCAACGATAATCGACATGAAGAAGGCGGGAGGCAAAGTCTAGTCCATAGCGATTCATATAATAAATGATGTTCCAGACGCGCTCTTGTGGCATATTGTTCGGGCGAAGCGACAGTTCAATGCGCTCATATTTGCGCACGTGCACATCATGTTTTTGCAACATACGTCTTGTAATCAATTGTTGAAGATAATCGATTTGTGTCTCGATCCGTTCGGCATTTTTCAACATCACTCCCTCCAGATGAGGATCAATTTGCATGCCGAGTTGACGCAGTTGTTCATGAATGTTGGCCATTTGTTTTTTCGCTTCAGAAAATGTTTCATCAAATGATGCAGGTTGATTTGTGCGCACCCATGTGTCTAGCGCCTCCTTCGTTCCTTTTGTCAACGCCTCTTCTACCGTCATGCGCACATCCGCTAAATCGGCAGCAATATGGCGCTCAACAAGCGTGAAAGAAAGGCGCGGCACAATGGGCGGCATATGCCAATGAAAATGCTCAAACACACGTTTTAACTCTGCCCAATAAGCAATTTCGCCCGGACCAGCAATAAAAGCAAGCGTCGGAAATAGCCACTCTTGCATGAGCGGTCGTGTAACGACGTTGTTGCTAAACGATTGCGGTTCGCTTTCGATTCGTTGTCTTAATTCATCTGGCGTAAAGCGATATGCCCCATCTTTCGTGTAAAAATGTTGCTTGTCATCATCGTAATATAATAACCGCCGTTGACCGTCATCATAAAACAAATGAGCGCATAGCGGCGATACATCAATCGCCTGTGCATAGCCTAGTTGTGCAAGATGGCGTTGTTGGGTTTGAAGCGCGTTTGTAATCGCTTTATGTTCATCAGCAAGCGTCATAAACCATTGGCGCTCAATGGCCCGAAGCTGTGGATGAGCGGCATCAACAACGACGATCCCTTCTTTTGCAAACAACGTTAAAATGATAGCCGCAAAAAAGTCCGTCACCGTATCGGATTGCGCGATGCATTCATGTATGTATGCGCGCAATTCGTTTGTCACATCCGTTTCGCCATACGTTTTTAACACATCGTCAATCCAATGCTTCAACGCATCCGCATCGATATGAATATGAGCAGCCATTCGCTTTTCTTTCGCTAATGGCGGATATACATATTTTTTCACTTTTCCATGTTCAGCGATATGTACATAATTCATTTCTGCAATATCATGGTCTTCAGACGCCATCCAAAACATCGGCACGACAGGAACGCCAAGCTGTTGTTCTTGTTGTTTGGCTAATACGATAATCGAAATGATTTTATATATGGTATATAACGGTCCCGTTAAAAGCCCTGCTTGTTGTCCGCCGATGACAACGACACTTTCTGGCTGACGCAGTTTTTCAATGTTTGCGATCGTTTCTCGGCTAGCTCGAAACGTTTGGTGATATGTCAATAAATGGTCTACAATCGCTTCACGAGCGTACGTTCGTGTTTGCAATTCATGCAAACGTTGTTCAAATGAACAAGGGTGAAACGCTTCGCTTACAGGAAACTTCCCCTCGATATATTCCGTTGCTAAACGGTTTGTTGCTGGCAATGACAGCTCAATCACTTCCATTGTAAACTTCCTTTCCGATTCATGATGAAAATGCGATCATGACACGATGAATGATCCCATATATGAACAATCCAATATAAGCGGTTGTAAATAATAAAAATTGCATTTTCCAATACAATTTAAACGTACGTGGCAGCGATACATCGCCTGTTTTTTTCCAATATAAAACGAGCCCAATCATAAATGTAACAATAAAAAACACGAGCAGTTCAACGATATACGACCGTTGAAAAATCGCTTGCAATAAAATGTGAACAGCGAAAATAAAAAAAATGGTCGAGCCGTTCACCGCAAGATGAAACGCACGCTTTCCTTTCCGCTTAAACACGGTTTTTGCGAGCGTAAACATAAAAAAAAACGAAAAAAACGGCATCACAATCATGATCGCAACGAAAGAGGCGAGTATATCTTTCATCTCTCCTTCTCCCCCTCTAATTGTTTCCCTTTCACAAGCGCATATAAAAACGTGCTAATGGGCGCTGGGACGCATCGCTCGTTCGCTCGCTCGATCACATAACGTAAAATTGCGTCTAATTCCGTCTTTCGCCCCGATTCGATGTCACGCAACATTGACGAACGATTGGCGGCCGTTTGATGACAGATCGTTTCAATATGTTTCCAGATGCGTTCTCGTTGTTCGAGTTGGAAAACGGACGCCACTTCTTGAAACAACTGTTTCATCGCTTGTCGATACGGTTCATGTGTCACTAACATACCGTTTGGGACGCGCAATAAAGCGGTGAGCGGATTAATCGCTACGTTTACCATTAATTTTTCAAGCAACATCGCTTCCCAATCGTCAACATATTGAAACGGAAAGCGATTGTTTGTCAATGATAAAAACGAAAACGCTTCTTTTTCCCCTCGCCATACGCTCCATTTCGTTTGACCGACCCCGGTATGAGAAACGGTCGTATCATCGATTTTTAAGGCGCCATGTTCGACGACAGCGAGCGCAATATGATGATGCGGCACATGCGGCAAATACGACACATGTCCCATGCCGTTTTGTAAAAACATAATCGCGTTGGCTTGAAGCATATGTATGCGCGTCTGCAATATGTTTGCCAAATCGTATTGTTTCACTGCGATAAACAACATCTCTTCTTCAATTTCACGAACGAACGGTTCCGCATGTACGCGGTGCGTCGTCCGTTCGTTTCCGCATATGACCGTCAGCCCATGTGTGCATAGCTCTTTCGCTTGCTCATTTCGGCGTGTATAAATCGTGACGTCATGGTCGCCACAAAAATATGCCGCCGTCAACAATCCAATCGCTCCGCCCCCTACAATTCCGATGCGCACCGCACGTCCTCCTCTTTTCTTACTATGTTTTATTGTATAAAAAAAAGTAGCTGTCGTCTATCAGCTACTACACAGACAATTGGCGGGCGCGCTCTAAAATGTGCATGACGGCTTGATATTCTTGCTGCACCGCTTGCAGTTGTTTTTCAAGCGCTTCTTTTTCTTTTTGGAGCGTCCATACTTGCTCTCGCAATCGTTCGATTTCTTGTTGCCCTTCTCCGCGCTGTTGCAACGTTTGTAAAAAAGAAATGACATCTTGTAACGTCATATCGCGCTCGGGGGGGTGCGGCTCTTTTTTCTTTTTCCGCTGCTGTTTTGCAAGCTCTAGCTCCTGTTCATATTTTTTGCGCACGTACGCGTTCCAACGAAATCCGCAAGCCGCTGCCGTTCGCGATAGTTTTTTCCCTACTTCTTCAAACGCTCGTAATTGTGTGCCACCTTCTCTCACAAAAGATAACACCGTTTCAGCAAGCAACATATCTTCTTCTTCTGTCCACGCATCTTGACGCATCATTTCTATCCCTCCTCGCTGCATTTACTATATGCGTATGCAGCTAATAGAGAAGATAGAAGATTATTTGTTTCGTTTTGCTAAAAATGATTGCACCGCTCGATCGTGCTCTTCGCTTTCCCATAAATACGCACATCGTTCAATTTCAGCGAAAAAGCGTTGGCGAAACTCCTCTGTTTTCCAACGTCCGATCGCCGCTTCTTTATAGGCGCGCAATACCGCAGTCGGTTTATTCGTATAACAACTTAATTGTTTTTCGCATCGTTCACGCAACGAGTCAGAGAAAATGCGGTGAACGAAACCGATGCGCTCCGCCTCCTCAGCTGTGATCGTTTGCGCGTGTAACAATAAATCGAGCGCTTTGTCATACGCCATTTTTTCAAATAACATCGCTGCGCCGCCCCAACCTGTTGTAATGGCTAAATTCGCTTGGACAAATCCTAGGCGTGCACCAGCACGGGCGAAGCGAAAATCACACGCTGTCGCCAATTCACAACCTCCGCCGATCGCTGTACCGTTTATGAGCGCAACGGTTGGCTTCGATAACGTCAATAAACGATATAAAATGTTTCCCATTTTCCATAGCATCGCATGCGCTTCCTCTTTTGTCGTCAGCTGATGAAATACTTGTAAGTCGCCACCAGCACAAAATGCCTCTTCCCCTTCGCCAGTAATGACGAGCACTTTCGCTTCATCATCTAATTCAACAAGCTGAAGTGCCTGTTCAAGTTCATCCATGACCGCATAATCAATTGCATTTCGTCTTGTCGGACGACAAATAGTAAACCAAACAATCCCATGTTGTTTTTCAATCATCATCTCTCTCCCCTTTATTGCATGTACGTCATGTTTATTCGCTTTTTTATGCTGTTTTCCTTTTAAAAATAAGAAAAGCGCAAGGGAACGACCCTTACGCTTCTCTTATTTGTTTACAACGTCTTTTCCTTTGTATGTTCCACAAACTTTACATACGCGATGAGCAAGTTTCATTTCACCGCAGTTTGGGCATTCTACCATACCAGGTACGCGCAATTTGAAGTGCGTACGACGTAGTCTCTTTTTCATTTTCGATGTTCTTCTAAAAGGTACTGCCATCATTTCCACCTCCTTAAAGAGATTTAGGCGAATATGGAGGCCGGTGTAGTTCCGGATCTTCCCTTAAGATTCATTTTTGTTTTCGAAAAACTTTGCTAGCTTCGCAAGGCGCGGATCGATTTTATTTTCATACTCTTCTTCTGAAAGGACCGTCCAATCTTTTCCTGATTGCGGAACGGCATCGGGATGATCCGGCTGCTCGCTAAACACTTGCATTGGAATTTCAAGAAGAATAAGTTCTTTGACGATCGGCATTAAGTCGATCGCTTCTCCTTGAACAATGTGCGACTCTTCATCTGTTGCGTCATAATCGTTTAGAAAAAACGTTTCTGTGCTTTCGATCGCGAATGGATACGATACGTCCACAAGCGTACGAGAACAAGGAAGCTTCATCGTTCCCTCAATCGTTAAGTGGAACGTAAATTTTTTCGCGCTTATATCTGCCCGTCCAGAAATATGAACAGGAGAAATGTCGCGAATGGAAGCGTCCACTTCTTTTAGCTCGGACACATCGGCCATTTCGTCAATCGTCAGCCCTTTATGCTGCAACTGATGAAGTTGATGAATAGACCATCTCAATGATAATCACCTCAAGACAACAAAGAAAATTATACGTTTGAACACCCGTTTTGTCAATATTTTTTCTTTACACTACTTCCATTATAATCGACTTATACTCACTGTATCACGTTTTAAACAAAAAAGAAAGGTGGACGACAAATGAAAGCGGTCGGCATCGTGGTCGAATACAATCCGTTTCATAACGGGCATTTATATCATGTGCAACAAACGCGAAAAAAAACGAAGGCGGATTGCATCATCGCTGTCATGAGCAGCTCATTTACGCAACGCGGGGAACCTGCCATCGTGCCAAAATGGGAACGGGCTCGCATGGCGCTTGCAGGCGGTGTCGATCTCGTCGTCGAACTTCCTTATCCGTTTGCGGTACAAACGGCCGAATGGTTCGCCCATGGCGCCATTTCGATTCTTGATGCTCTTTTTTGTGAACAATTATGTTTCGGAAGCGAACACGGAAACATCGATGCATTTATCGAAATCGCTCAATTGCTGATAAATGAAAAAGAGCAACATGACGAAAAAGTGAAACATTATATGAAACAAGGGATGAGCTATGCGAAAGCATACGCGTTAGCGCTGAATGATATCGGTCACGATATACTTGATATGTCGCAACCAAACAACATTTTAGGACTGCATTACGTCAAAGCGATCATTGAGCAACAAAGCAAAATGATACCGGAGACGATTCAACGAACGGTTGCCCATTATCACGATCAGACGCTCCCTGCAAATGAAAGCATCGCGAGTGCCACGAGCATTCGCCGTTTTTTACAGTCCGGTCATGACGATGTCGTACGCTACGTTCCTAAAACGACATACGAAACGTTACAAACGTATCGACATACATATACGACATGGCACGATTGGGAAACATATTTTCCGCTTTTAAAATATCGTTTATTGACGATGGAACGAGAGGATATTCGTCACATCGCCGAAGTCGAAGAAGGAATTGAACATCGGTTGCAAAAGGCGATTACACATGCGACATCGTTTCACGGTTTTCTTTCGGCGATCAAAACGAAACGATATACGTGGACGCGATTGCAACGCATATGTACGCACATATTGACGAACGTCACGAAAAAAGAAATGGCGCAAGCGCATAAAAATAAAAAAGCGACATACATTCGCCTGCTAGCAATGAATGAAATCGGGAGAGCGTATGTGCGAAAAGTGAAAAAACAAACAACATTGCCGATCGTGACAAACGTGAAACATATATATGACGATCCTGTATATCATATCGAAAAAAAAGCGGCGCAAGCATATATGTGTATATTGCCTGAGCCGCTTCGAACGGAAGCGTTGCAACGTGAATACGCCACACCTCCGTTACGATAACTTTCGCAAAAATTGAACGGCATCATCGAACGTATCGACAGGGACAATTTTCATCTTTGTTCCGATGTCTTTTGCCGTTTTCACCGCTTCTTTATAGTTTGAACGTTTCGCTCCGCGTTCGTTCGGAGCGAAAAAAATGTCCGCACCTGCTTTATGGGCTGCAATCACCTTTTGAGAAATGCCGCCGATCGGTCCGACTTCTCCGTCAATGTTAATCGTTCCGGTCCCAGCAATCCGATATCCTTTTGTTAAATCTTCTGGAATGAGTTGGTTGTACACTTCGAGCGCAAACATAAGCCCAGCTGACGGTCCACCAATTTGATCCGATTCAATGCGAACAGGTGGATCTGTGACAATATCGCGATCAGTCATGACGGAAAGCCCCAGGCCGACGCGGTTTTTTTCTTTCGGAAACGGCGCCAGCGCAAATGTCGCCGTTTTTTCTTTTCCCGCTCGCTTATATGTGACACGAACGCGATCTCCTTTTTTCTTTCTGCTTACGTATTCAATAAACGCATCTGCTTCTTCAATTCGTTGTCCGTCAATGGCCACTAATTGATCGCCGCTTTTCAAGACGTTTGCCGCAGGCATGCCGTCAACGACGTAAAGCACATACACCCCTTTATTTCGATACGAAAACGGTCGATTTGCTTTTTTATACGCGACAGCAATCGCCGTTTCTTTTGAATTTTCCATCATTTTCAATTGACGGTGCGTATATTCTTCATCGTTTTCTCCTTCTTGACGCACTTCATCCATCCGATATAGTTCGTTATATTTACTCATGTGCGCAAGCGCAAATGAAAAAAGATTCGCCTGCCCCATTCGAACGGTCGTTAACATAAATTTTCCTTTTTCTTTATAGCCTCCTTCGACTTCAACGAGCGGACGCAACGGTTCAGCCGTTCCGGGCATCGTGACGTAATACGGCAAGTGGAAAAACGTAGCAAAAACGAATAGTAGTGCGATCATGATTGTCGTTGCAATATAGCGTTTTTTCTTCATTGTTCAAACCCCTTCTCTGCAAGCAGTTGACGAATGGCTGGAAGCTGTTGCCGCGCCGCTTCTTCACCGATTTGAATCATTTCTTTCGCATGGGTAAATGCATACGAACTATAACGTTCTAGCTGCGGACGAATGACGACATCCGCTTGGGCGATGCGATGAGAAGCGAGCTCAGCTTGAATAATATCTAAACTTTGTAAAATGACATCGAAAATAGATGAAATCGTATCGTTCTTTTTAACGGAAGCGACATCGACAGCGATGACAACGTCAGCACCCATCTCCCGAACGACAGCAGCTGGCACGCGATCGATCACCCCGCCATCGACAAGCAACCGTCCATTCCATCGCTCTGGTACAAAAATGCCGGGAATCGAAATGCTTGCCCGCACCGCATCGGCTATTTTTCCTTCGCGGAACACAACTTTTTCTCCTTTTTGTAAATCGGTTGCGACAATCGCTAACGGAATGCGAGTATGTTCGATTCGCATTTGTTTTGTCATGACAGCGATGAACTGCTTAATATGCGCCCCCGAAATTAACCCCATTTTCGGCACTGTCCAATCAATATAATCGTTGCGTCGAAACGCTGTCGCTAGCCGATATAATCGTTCCGTTGACATCCCCGATGCATATAACGCTCCAACGAGGGCGCCCATGCTGCTTCCTGCGATCATATGAATCGGGATATTTTCTTCTTCTAACACTTTAATGACACCCGCATGCGCAAAGCCGCGCGCCCCGCCGGAGCCTAAGGCTAACCCGATTTTCATTCATGTTCCCCCTTCCCTGTTCAATACTATGGTCTAAAATGTCCACATATACTCGTATATTAAAACGAGCACGATCGGCGAATGAGGAGGCCAACGAACGATGAAAGAAAAATGGAAAACGTTGATGCTATCATCTATAATTGTTTGTTTATGTATCGCATTGCTCCGCTATCCACAACAGTCGTTTGAAGCAGCAGTGCGCGGATTGCATATGTGGTGGGATGTCGTCTTTCCTTCCCTTCTCCCTTTTTTTATTGTATCAGAAATTTTAATTGGATTTGGTGTCGTTCATTTTCTCGGTGTATTGCTTGAGCCATTGATGCGTCCGCTTTTTAAAGTGCCAGGCATCGGCGGGTTCGTTTGGGCGATGGGGATGGCTTCCGGCTACCCTGCTGGCGCGAAGCTGACCGCACGGTTAAGACAGCAACAACAACTTTCTGCCATTGAAGCAGAACGGCTCGTTTCGTTTACAAACTCGTCTAATCCGCTCTTTATTTTTGGCGCGATTTCGGTCGGTTTTTTTCATAATCCGAACATCGGTATCGTTCTTGCCTTATCTCATTATCTTGGCAACATTTGCGTCGGATTCATTATGCGCTTTCACGGAAAAGAGGAAGAATATGTTGTTCAAAAACAAAAAAAAGGCATTTTCCGTCAAGCGTTCCGCGCGATGCATAAAACTCGCTTAAAAAATAACCAAGCGATCGGAAAGCTGCTCGGAGATGCCGTCCGCTCCTCGATTCAAACGCTTTTTATGATCGGCGGGTTTATTATTTTGTTTTCTGTTCTCAATCGATTGCTTTATGTGACAAATATAACCGACATGCTTGCACATGTTGTACAATACGTGCTAGCCATTTTTCATTTGCCGCGCGAATTAAGTGTTCCGCTCATCGCAGGGGTGTTTGAAATTACGCTCGGCAGCCAAATGGCGAGCGAAGCAACAAATGCGACATTGTTGCAAAAAGTGGTCGTCACAAGCTTTATTCTCGCTTTTGGCGGTTTTTCGGTACAAGCACAAGTGGCGAGCATTTTAGCGGAAGCGAATATTCGCTTTCAACCGTTTTTCATCGCTCGCATATTTCACGGACTATTTGCCGCTTGTTTTGCTTCAATTCTTTGGAAACCGCTATACGTTCAGCCGCTTGAATCGGTAGAAACGTTACCGGTATGGCTTCCGAAAGCAACGATCGATTGGCCTGTATTATACATACATTGGATCGAACAATACGGCTTTATGATCACTGCAACAGCCTGTTTGTTATATGTCGCCATCGCTTTTCGACGTGAAAAACCACCTGCTTAAAGGTGGTTTTTTGCATCAGAAAACTTTTTCCGAAGCGCTTCTTCCACAACTTTTGGCACGAGTTCGGAAATGTTGCCGTTATATTTCGCCACTTCTTTTACGATGCTTGAACTTAAAAAAGAGTATTGGTTGTTCGTCATCATAAAAAACGTTTCAATTTGTTCGTTTAATATGCGGTTCATCGATGTGATTTGCATTTCGTATTCAAAATCGGAGACGGCGCGCAATCCGCGCAAAATCGCGCTCGCCTGTTTACTTTTCGCATAGTCGACAAGCAGTCCTTGATAAGAGTCGACAACGACGTTATGTAAATCTTTCGTCACTTCTTCTAGCAATTGCACTCGCTCTTCTGTTGAAAATAATGGTTTTTTCGATGAATTGTTTAATACGACAACATATACTTTGTCAAACACTTTTGCCCCGCGGCGAATAATATCTAAATGCCCGTACGTAACAGGGTCAAAACTCCCTGGGCATACTGCGATGCTTGCCATATTTATTCCCCTTCCTCATCGACATAGGCGTAAATCGATACAGCGGTGATGCCATACGTTTCATGTTTTACTTGCGTTAAGCGGCCAATTTGTTTGGCAAGCTGTCCTTCCGCTCCGTGCTCAGCGACAACAAAGCCGTCTTTTTGTAACAGTTGATGACTATCGATGATCCCAATAAGCGCTTCAAGCTGCTTATTTTTATAAGGGGGATCAAGAAAAATGAGGCGAAACGTCAAGCCTCGTTTGATGATTGCTTTTAATGCTCGTTCCGCATCGTTGCGATAAATTTCCGCTTGATCTGTTAGGCGACAAGCGGTGACGTTCTTTTTTATCGTTTGAACGGCTTTCGGGTCATGGTCAACGAAAATGACGCGATCTAAACCGCGGCTGAGCGCTTCAATACCGAGTCCACCGCTTCCACCAAATAAATCGAGCCCGAGTCCTCCTGAAAAATACGGACCAATCATATTAAAGATCGCTTCTTTTACTTTATCTGTCGTCGGACGCGTCGTCATCCCCGGAACAGCTTGAAGCGGTTTGCCTTTGCATTTCCCTGATATAACCCGCATCATCTTTCACCTCGCTTTTATAGTCAGAACATAACGAAACAAAGAAAGAAGTGAGAAAAAAATGACAATCATGTATACAATGCAAAACAATGGTTATACTCATAGTAACAACATCGTTAATGATGTTGTTGCCAACCACGGAGAAGACTTACGTTCCCCATAAGTTCTTCCTCCGGTTTCTCCTCTCCCTTTTTTCCTTCTCTTTTTCGGCTTGTCCGAAAAAGAATGGAAGGGCCCCTGCGGCATATGCCACAGGGCATTTTTTATATTATTGCCCAACGACGTGTATTTCTTCGCTCGTTTCACTAATGTAGACGGAAAACCATTTTGGAAATTCAGTTCGCTCCATGTATAACGTTCCGTCCCACTGTTGAACGACCGTTTTCGTGCCGTTAATAAAAAAGCGCCAACGTGCCCCATCTTTTTCAATAAATACAGCTTCTCCTGAACGTTGAACCGTATAGCCAAGCGCGCGCATAATCGGAACGAATGGAAACAGTTGCTGACCATCTTTTAATAATACATGAGCTGTCGGCAATTTCACGTCATTGACGACGAGCATTTTTCGTTCCGTAAATGTCATGTACGATTGTTCGCGTTGAAAAAATGTCGTATTTCCCCCATATGCCTTGCCTAACCATTCATCTAGCTTTTTCATCGTCAACGATTGACCGCCACTTGTTTGAACGAGCGTCCAAAACGTTTGTTGTTCTTCTTTCGTTAACGTTTGTTTCAATTGTTGCAACGCACGTTTTGCTTTTGTTGTGACCGGTTCGGTTTTCGTCATATACGAAACGAAGAAATCCCATATCCAATCGGGGACAACGCTATTTGGAAAGCGCTGTTCTAACTGCACGCGAACGTAAGCGCGCTGCACGTCGGAAAACGAAGACGTATCCGGTATAATGACGAACGTCGGCGTCATGTACTGAAGACGAAATGGGGTGACGACAAGCGTCTGCACGCCGTTTTGCCTCCAAAATAATCGCTCAGCATCGTTTAATGGCTTTGTTGTATAGATGCTAAAATCTTCATCAAACGATGTGCGTAGCGGCTTCGTTTGAAAATAGAGAGGAACGGTTTGTCCCCCTTTTTTCTCCCACATAAAAAACGAAAAAGACGGTTTATATACGTAGCCAATGAGCTTTCCGTCCGCCGCCCATATGCCTTTCGGATGAACGACATCGGTGAGCGATACATTCATTTGTTGCTGTTGTGTCGTATGAAAGCGAATGAGCCATTCTTTCATGAAAAGCGGCTCTTTTTGCGCAACCGTCACGCGATAAGTGAGGGAAAGCGTGCCCGTATGTGGCACATTAACGATCATTTTTCCGTTTTTTTGTTTCACGCATTGTTTTTGTTTTACACACGAAACATCTTTCACTTCTTTTGGGACCGTTACTTCGTATGTGTTCGTGACAGCCCCACGTATATGATGAACGACTTCAATCGTTTTTCCGGTAAACTTCGCTTCAATGTCATGCTGGAGCACCGATTGCTTTGTCGCTTCCGTATGATATTCATCCCATTGATAATATAAAGCTCCTGCGCTAACTCCAAGGAAAAGGAAGGTCGAAATGAAAGCTATTCTCCACATACAATTGCTCCTTCATTAGCAGTTTATATTATAACAATAGCAAAATTTCATTCCGTTGTCATACACCGTTTTCACTAATTGTCGAAAAAAGTTGAACGTGATAAAGTAATGATGGAATACATATAAAGTGAGGGAATGAACAGATGATTCAACGTTTTATTGAACTAGGAGAAGGATATTCTGATATTTATGAGCTCATCGAAATCGCGAAATCAAACCGTCACCGCTTATCTGGTTTGTTTGCATTTCATACGATGAAAGACGGTAAAGCGCTCACATCGTTCGTCGTTGTGCTTCATCCGACGGATCCGGGTGATTTTCAACCGTTATACATTTGCCGGGAAGGCATTCCACATCCGTCTGTGAAAGTGACAAAACGATATGAGTTGTTCCTCGATTTAGCGAAAGAATTAAATCAAGAAATTATTCATTTAGATGTAAAACCGTCAACTTTTTTTGCCGACTTACAATTGTACTATCAACATTTAATCGGCATTATGCGCATGAATCGGTTCATTCCGCCTCTACAATAAGAAAAGCGCAAAGCGCCCCAAATGTGAAATTTTATACTTTCTTATCTTGTAAAAAAGCAAAAGGATGTCACGCGTGGACATCCTTTTATATTCCGTATTCATATTCTTTTTCTTTATCTGCTTTCGATTCGAATTCGACTTTAACATACGGGCGGTAAGACGGCTCCACTCGCTTTACAAACGGTAAAGAAGCGAGTTTTTTCATCACGCCTTCCGCTTCGTCCATATTGCAATATAAAACAGCATATTTTAATCGTTTCGATACGTAATGAACGTTTCCGTATTTTCGTAATTGTTTGCTATGTTTTAACGAATAAAGCCAAACGATAATGCCTTGACGCATTGGAAACATGCGCCCATCCCCCCTTTTTCATTTCGTCCGACAGCCGCACGCTCCGCCAGATCCACATCCTCCACCGCAAGATAAAGAATCAAAATACGGATTTCCGGTCGGCACTTTAATGTTTTCAGATACCGCCCGACCGATCATCGTGCTAATTTCATCTAAAAGCGACTGCATCTCTTTTTCCGCTCGTTTAAACGCGGCAATCGGACCGTATAAATCCAATTCACGCTTTGCCTCGCGCACTTGTTTTGTCACTTCTTTGTAGTCAGGATGATATTTCCCAAAGCGCTGCACGTCTTCGTATCGTTCTTTTAACTGAACGAAACGATGAATGAGCTGCTGCGCTTTCTCATCTTGTTGCATATGATAAAAACAGCGACGATATTCCTCCGCCACGTCTGATTCGACAATCATTTTGCCAAGTTGTTCAGCAACATCTAACAACTGCAATCGTTCGATCGTTGCTACAAGCACGAGCAACACCTCCACAACCGTATCATAACACGATTTTCTCCACAAAACAAATAAGTCTGGTCGCCCCAGACTTATGGAATCGTTACCGTAAATTCGTGCGAAACGTGATACTTACTTGCATCATTATGCACAAGTTCTAGTCGAATCGTATGTTTCCCCATCGGCAAACCACGAATAACGAACGCCGCCGTTGTCGTTTCGCTCACCCTTTTGCCATTCACATAAATGTGAATGCGTCCTTGTCCGCTTTTTTTCGGATGCGTTCCTTTTGTAAACGTAAATTGATCAACGATACATTCAACAAATACGTTATTCCCTTTGACATGATGTTTGACAAATAACGTTTGCTTTTGTTCAGCAAAAGCGGTATCATGATCGTTCATATACGTGAAAAACAATAACGCCATACATAAAAAAAAGAAGCGCAACACGTTCACCATCCTTTCGTAGTGATAGTGTTTGCGTTTCTCGTTTAATTATGAGTGTCCTTCATCAGTTTCATCATCGCCATCATCATTTTTGCCATTTCAATCGTTTGGACGACCTGTTCGACTTTATGTGGAAACGTTTGTTTATAATATTGTCTTGCCTCTTTTTCCATTTCTTTTATATCCATCGGTCGTCTCGTTAACCTTCGATACCATGACGGCTGTTCACGCAAAAATTGATGAATCTTCGGCTTAGCGACAATATATTCGTATACGTCTTTTCTCATTCGTGATCTCCTTAATCTTTTCGAAACGAAAACGGGTCTTTTTTTGTATGTTGCATTTGACGGACGACTTCTTGAATGGACGCGATTGCTTGTTGAACGTTTGTAATGTGCGTTTGAAGTTCATTCACGTCAAGATGTTTTAAATAGCTCGCTAACTTTTGGACGAGATCTCCTTGTTCATTTTTTTCGGTAGACCGATACTCATCCCACATGTCATCGTCCTCGCCGAATACGTACCAATCGTTATATAGCTCTTTCCACGTTTTTTTTCCTTGGCGCACCTCCTCAATGAGTTTTGGATGTTTTTTTACAAATTGTTTAAATTGTTCAATAGACATATCGGCCGCTCCTTTCTTGTTTTGTGCCTATCATATATTACGACCGAATGGCCAATGGGTGCGCCTATTTTGGTGGAGAAAAAGGACGAATAAAGTTTTGTGTATAATGCCGCTTATATACACCTACCCCTAAATGCGTCAATTCTTCATTTAACAACGTTTGGCGATGACTTCGGCTATTTAACCATGCTTCAACAACAGCAGGTGCATCAATATATTCTGCCGCAATATTTTCCCCAGCGACTTCAAATGGAATGTTTGCTTTTATGAGCCGTTGTTGTAAATCGCCGGTTGTTGGCGATTCGTGCGCAAAAAATTTGTTCTCCGCCATATCTTTACTATGTTCATATGCCACTTTTACCACACGGTCATCCCATGTCAATGGAGGAACACCATGGCGTGCGCGCATCACATTCGTTATATCAAAAATTTGATTCGCATTCGCTTGTTCCACTTGTTTTTCCATCGTTTCATCAAGTGTGACTTCCGGTAGCGGTCCACGATACTCCAATTCGTACGGGCGAAGCTTCACTAACGTCTCGCCATCGATCCATCGAATGCTTGATAAGTTGCCGGTAAAACGGTCAATATATAACTGTACATATGCATCGCCAAACGAAAGAAGCGGTTGAATCATTAAATCTTCTTCAGTGAGTTGGAAGCGATACACCCCATCGTCAAGTTGCACATGAATCGTATCGTGAAGCGGCATCGTTTGCAATAAGTCGTTAATGGAGCGATTTAATTGAAATGGAGCGACGTTTACTTCAGGTCCGCACGCATAAATGGTGACGACTCGTCCATCAAGTATACCGATTTGCATATACGTTTTCGGGTCGTTATACACCCACCAGACGTAACCGTAAGCAGACGGATCGATACGCGCAGGTTGTCCGAACGTTCGTTTCACTTCTTCTTCTGTTTTTCCAATCCATGTACCGAGCCCTTCTGAAACGATTTTTTCGCTCGCTTGTTCACTCATGATCGACGTATCGTTTAATGGGGCTTGTTCGTTTGTTGGTGAAAAATAAAAAATGATCATAAAAATAAATATAAGGGCCACTATCCAACGCATGCATCATTCTCCCTCAATCGTTGTATATACTTCCATTATATACAGCTTGCCTATGTCGCAACACTAAAAAATAAGGCTATGCGAAAACATAGCCTCAGACTGCTTTGATTAATGATATTGTGATATTTCTGTTAATGCTTCGCCGGCTTTTTCGTCGCTTGCTTCATGGATCGCTAAATCGCCAAGCGACATCATTCCGACAAGCGTATCCCCTTCGACAACAGGTAAGCGGCGAATTTGATGTTTCGCCATTAAACGAGCCGCTTCGGTAACAGAAGCATCTGGTGAAATTGTCACAAGCTGTTCACTCATCACTTCGGTGACAGCTGTTGAACCGGGCTTTTTCTCGGCAATGCCGCGCACGACTAAATCGCGGTCTGTCACAATACCAATGAGCCGATTTCCATCTGTAATTGGAATGGCACCGACGTTATAATCGCGCATTTTCACTGCTGCTTCGTACATATTATCAAGCGGCGTACAACATTCGACTTCTGTCGTCATCATCTCTTTTACTTTTGGCATATGCATCTCTCCTTTCGCACATTAGTTTCACCAAAATCGGAACAATTATGAAGCTCGTCATTGAAAGTTATGCGCTTTCGTACTATTATTAATGGAGGAATGTTTTATTTTACATAAGGGGGATATGAACGATGCGCTTTGAAAATACAGGTATTGAAAATCAAACAGCGCCATTAACACGTTTAGACGAACTCATGGAAAGCCTCGGCTTCGTGCGTGCAGGTCAATGGGATTACGACCGTGTCACATATGACCGCAAATTCGAGATTAAAAACGATGTGTTTTATTTACGCGTGCAAGGCTATGCGGTTGAAGGAGATGTTGGCGGTCGCCATGCAGTCATTAAGTTAATAAAGCCGCTGCTTGGCAAACATTATTATCCACATGGTGTAGAATATGGTGAGGGGGAAAACTTTCCTTCGTCATTAGTGAGCCAATGTGAAGCGATTTTAGCGAAAGTAAAAGAAGGTCTTGCGAACATAAACGCATGAGCACGCTCATGCGTTTTTTCCGTCAACGAGCCGACGAACGTACAGATGCACAGCAAAAACTTCTTTTCCTGTCATCTCGTATATGTCGTCCATCACTTGTTTTTGAATATGTTCACAGAAAGCGAGCATGTTTTGCTTCATTTTGAACGAAACGGTTATATGAATCGTCAGCCGCTTTTGTTGCTCATACACTTTCACATCTTCTAATATGACATCATCAAACGGTTGTACACTCATCGCAACAATCGTTATAATAGGTTTATGCATATACATCCTCCATACGATTTATGAAATGAAAGCAGGTGTCGTTTCGTTGTTCGAGAAAATTCCAAAGCGATCCATATACATGATTATTATTTTACTCGCGATCGTCTTATTGACATACTGGGTCGCCCCCATTGCCGTTCCGATTTTATTTGCATTGATTACTGCCATTTTTTTAGAGCCAGCAGTGAAAGTAGCACAGCAGCGGCTCGGGTTTAAGCGACAGTCCGCTACCCTGCTTGTGTTTAGTTTATTTACGCTATTTATGTGTTTAAGCGGTTATTTTATTATTACAAAAATTGTGACGGAAGCGTTTCACTTTTTTAGAAACTCACCGCTATATTTGAATGAAATGATTGCGGGATGGAATGAGCTTGTCGCTCGCTGGTACAAGCAGACAGAAAAATTGCCGCCGTTTGTTGTGGCGGAATTAAGCCATCAAGTCGATTTGTTTTTAACAAAATTAAAAACGCAACTAACCGCTTCATTAAGCTTTAATAAAGTAAGCGCGCTTGTCGCAAACGTTCCAAAGTTTTTAATTAACTTTCTCGTTTATTTAATTACTTTATTTTTATTTATGCACGATTTACCGAAAATACGCGAAGCGATTTTTTCGCATTTAACAGAAGAAACGAAAGAAAAAGTACATTTTATGATGTCGCGTCTATCGTATGTCGTATTTGGCTTTTGGAAAGCGCAATTTCTCGTTAGTTTAATTATTTTTGCCGTATCTCTCGTCGGACTGTTGCTCATTACACCGAAAGTGGCGTTATTTACCGCATTTATTATTTGGGTGATCGATTTTATTCCCATTATCGGATCGATTGTCATTATGGCACCTTGGGCCATTTTCCACTTCGTCACAGGCGATACGGTATTAGCGACAAAACTATCGATTCTCGGTGTCATTTTGTTAATTTTACGCCGAACGATTGAGCCGAAAGTGATGGGCGCGCATATCGGTTTATCTCCGCTAGCGACGCTCATTTCGATGTACTTAGGCGTGAAGGTGATGGGCGGACTCGGTCTCATTTTATTCCCGCTCTTACTCATTGCGATCAAATCAGCGAAAGAAGCAGGGATTATTAAGTTTCACTTTAAACTATAAAGAGGGTGAATTAAAGTGGCACCCATGTCAAGGACACTATAAAAAAAGAGATTAAGCAGCTAGAAGATGATTCCTATATTGAATAGGGGTCATCTTTTTTAAATTCCACTGATAGCGGTAATTGTTATAGTAAACCATGTAATGATTAATTTTTGACTTCAATTCCTTCAATGTTCTTGCCGATTTATAATCCACTTCATCCTTAAGGTGGCCAAAGAATGATTCTTGAGGGGCATTATCCCAACAGTTGCCTCTTCGTGACATAGACTGGCCCAGGCCATACTCCTTTAAAAGCTTCTGGTAACGTGGGCTTGTATAGTGGCTTCCCTGATCCGAGTGGATAAAAGCCTCTTCATGGAGAGTAATTTTCTTATTGTTCATCAATTGATGGATCGTCTGGGTGGCGATGTCCAAGGTGATGCGATCAGACACATGGTAAGCCAGGATTTCATTGGTGGAGGCGTCTTTTACGGTCGACAAATAAGCCATACAATTTCCGTTATATGGAAGATAAGTGATATCCGTAAGTAGTACTTTCCCGGGGATTCCCTGCTTGAATTCCCTGTTTAATTTGTTCGGGACAACCTGATGCTCCTTCGTTGCTTTAGCGATCTTTTTATAAGGGTTAGGCTTTCGGTGAGGACAGACGATTCCGTATGTCCTCATGATCCTCTGGATCTTTTTACGGCTGAAGATCATATCAAACTCATTCTCCAATATCATTTTGATAGAGCGTGAACCTTTCTTATATCCCCGCCGGTCAAAGGCCTTTAAGATGATTTCCTTCGCTTCAAGGTCCAATTTCTCCCGTGCTTCCCGGACAGAGGAAGCCTTCAGGTAGCTGTAATATCCCGACCGTGAGACATCCAGAAGGTCACAAAAATACCTGGTCATCCCCTTGAATCCATTCTGTTCAATGGTCTCCTGTATCAATTGGTACGCTTTATTCGGATTGAGATTTTCCCTTGCGTTTAGCAGCCTCCTTTCGGTCAATTCTAGCTTTTTTAACAGCTCCACCTGTCCTTCCAACAGCTCAATTCTGGCCCTTTGCCTTTCAATCACTTCGGACTGTGTAAGCTCACGCTTTAAGGGTCTCCCAGAAGCCGTTTTCCTTGAATCTGTAAGCCCTATCAGGCCATTCTTTTCATAGGCTTTTTTCCATCTATGGGCTGACTGTTCAATTCGTTTTATGCCGATAACGTCCACATCAAAGCCGTTTTCCTCAAAGATCTGACGAGGGAATTTGCCAGCTTGGTATTCATCTATAAATCTATTTTTAAAATCGTCAGTATAGGTAATAGACCTTTCGCTGACACGTTGTACATTTGGATTTTTTTGAAGTATGTTTATCTCTTTAGATGAAAAAGTTATTTTACTCATATTGTCCCCTACCCCCCATATTCTGAAATTCAAGTATATAAAAATACCTGTAGGTTGAACACTCTTTTTTTCGAGTGTCCTACCTACAGGTACCATTTTAAATGTTCACCCTCTTTTTTAGGGTCTTCACCATTTTCTGTGATTTCTACTCAATCCTAGAAACATGTTAGCTGGATGAAATAGGTTCATCAGTCAGGATCCTTCTTCCGCATACAGACCACGAAGTTGGTAGAATGGAAACAGTCAAGTGCTTTCCTTGACGGGTTCCATTCTACCAACTATCATACCGATAGCGGAAGAAGGGAGCGCTTAAGCAGCCTGACTACCTGTAGTGTTCCCTGTACACTCCAGAAATACACGCAAACGAAACCGTTCTAGATTTCGATAGCCATATGCCCGGCGTTTGATGTTTTTGATCTTGTGATTCGTCCCCTCGATCCGGGCATTGGTATATGGGCACAAAAAGTAGGAAAGAATAGGCTCCTTCCACCTTTCAAGCGTGTTGGCTGCTTCCTGAAAAGAAGCAAAAGGGCTCTGTTTGGCTAACTGAATCCATTCTTCCAAGCGTTCCTTTGCTTCGTTATATCCATCGGTTCGGTAAAAATCCCGAAACAACTCTTTCAGATAATAAGCAATGGAAAGTGCCGGATACTCCTCCAAGATATCGTCTAATCGAAGCCGTTGGTCCTTACGAAGCTTTTCACAGCCTTTTAAGAGAAGATATCGAGCCTTTTTCAATGGAGAACATTCCTTTCTTGCTTGATCCAAGGCTTGTGTCACTTTTTGAACCACATGGTACTTATCGATGACAATCGAAGCAGATGGAAACAGGGCACGAACCGCCTTATGATAAGGTTCCCACATGTCAAGAATCACCGTTTGGACCATTTCTTTCGACAGGACATTTTGACTCAACAAGTTGATGGCGGAGTCACATTGGCGATCGGCATGCATTCCCATGACCGATCCGGCTTTGGCATCCATCAATACGGTTTCATACTGATGTCCCTTTTTTACCGCGATTTCATCTAAGCTAAGCACCATCCCTTCCTGAAAAGATGCCCCCTTTGCTGCTTGGCGCTCTTTTGCTTTTTTCGATGCGATGGAGTAATAGATGCGTTCCAATGTCGTATATGGGATGCGGTGCTTTCGGCTAACCTCTTGAATGGTGGAGCCTTCACAAAGTTCATACAAGTACTCACAAAATCGATTGGTGTAGTGTTGATTGGGTTGAATCGATTCCAAAGAGGCGGAAAACACTTGGGAACAATTCCAGCACCGATAGCGCTTTACCTTTACGAACAAGTACACCGGTTGATGGAAAATCGCCAAATCCCGTACTTTTCTTGTCCGTCTGTCGTGGACAGAGGAAGTGGCAAAACCACAATGAGGGCAACGTTCCTGTGTCTCTGTTTTCTCTACATGAATCGCATAACCATAGGAAAGAAGTTCTTGTTTAATCACTTTAAATTCTGGCAATCCTAGTGGTATAGAAAGCACTTACGAGACCTCCTTAATGTTTATTTCACCGCTAACATTATTGCCAGGATCTCGTCAGTGCTTTCTCTTTTTTGTCACTAAATCACAAAATTTGGTGATGAACCCTTTTTTAAAATCCTAAAATCGCTTTAATAACTGATGTCGTTTCCCCACCACGATAAAATACGTATAACAATAAATAAACAGCAACTCCTGTTGTTGCGGTAAAAAACCATACGATACTCGTGATCGGACCGATTTTTTTATGGCGCAACCAATTTTTTTTCACCGCAGACAGCAACGTGACAATGCCGAAAACGGCGCCAGCTGTCGCTAAAAAAATGTGGAAAAACAAAAAGATCGTATAATATATTTTTATATCGTCTGGACCACCGAAGCTTGTATTGCCGATAAAAATCGTGCGCGACAAGTAAATGATGAAAAACGCGAGCGCAAAAGCAGCCGCAAGCCACATCGTCTTTTCATGCTTCTCGATTTGTTTTTGACGAATAAAATACCAGCCAATCGCAACGAGAATGGCACTAATGACGATAAAGCTTGTACTAATTGTAGGTAAAATCGGTACCATCGTTTCTCCCTCTCTTTATTTCGTTGTTTGAACAGCGACATGTTCTTCATTTCGTTCTTTTCGATACCATTCAATAAAAATGAAAAACAACATCACTCCATATACAATTTCTTGAATGATTTTCATTAATACGCCACCAAGCTGCTGGTCGTGCAATAGCGACATCGAACTAAAAATTTCCGGTCCGCTTAATTCAAGCGACGCTAACGTCGTTTGTGGGACGCAAAGCGCTAAAGCGTTTATCCAAGCAGCTGGATCGTAATACGTCGCATATAGCGGGGTATCCGCAAAAATAATGAGCGCACATGCAGGTGTCAACAACACCCCATCAGCAAAAATGTAACCGATTTTTTTCAAGCCAGACAACGACGGAAATCCTCGCACGTCATTGACGAGCGGCCACCACATCATCATCGCCGCAATAAAAATAGCAATCGTCATGAGCGCATGCAACCACATGTTTGTTTTCACTACATCAAAAATCAACGGCACGTGGTATAACGAAAAAATACCATTAAACAAAAATAAAGCAATTAACGGCTTCGTGAAAAAGGCAAACGTCGAGCGAATAAGTTGAATGCGAAAAACGGCTTCAAACATCCATGACGGAATGCCTTTAATCAGGAGCGGTGGCACCATTAAATAAAGAATGGCCATTTGCGTCATATGGGCGCTAAACATTAAATGCCCTAACAAGTCAACTGGAGAGCCTTTACAAATGTAAAGCAAAACAATGGCAGTCACAAACAACGTTTTTTGCTTTGTCGTCGTTTGTTCTTTTGCACGGTTAACTAACCAAAAATAAGCAATCGTCACAGCAACTAAAAAAATGAAAAAGTACGGACTCCACATCGCCTCAAAACCAAATATACTTAACGGCATCATATTCACCTCACTTTTTTTCCGACTTTATTATACTACAAACGTAACAAACGTGAAAAGAAAAGAAGCTAGCTAACGCTAGCTTCTTAAATCCAAACGACCGTTAAAAACGCCCAAATCGTAACGAACGCCACAACGACACCGCCATAGATGAACAGTGCTGGCAGTTCGTGTCCTTTATGGCTCATATGCATAAAGTAATACAGTTGGAAAATAACTTGCACGACTGCTAACAATAAAATGAACGGTACGGAAAACCAAGCAGAAAATCCTTCATATCCAACCGCAAAAAAGGCGATGAGCGTTAAAAAAATCATTAACGTAAATGAAACAATTTGATGTTTCATTTCTTCTGCATTTTTTTTCCGGCGATATTGCACATCTACTTTTGGGTTTTGTACATGTGTATGATTTGCCATACAATCACCCCACCATTCCCATTAAGTATACGACCGTGAAAATGAACACCCACACGACGTCGATAAAGTGCCAATATAAGCTGGCAACGTAAAACTTCGGTGCGTTATATAAGTTTAACCCACGTTTCGCATTGCGAATCATTAACGTTAAAATCCAAAGTAAACCGAATGCGACGTGGCCACCGTGCGTACCAACTAACGTGTAAAACGATGAAGAAAACGCACTTGTTGAAAATTTAAATCCTTCATGTACGTACTCTGTAAACTCGTAAATTTCAAGCGCTAAGAAAGCTGCACCAAGAAAAACGGTAATGCCGAGCCAAAGCTGCATTTTTTTAAAATCAAAGTTGCGCATATGATGCATCGCATATACGCTCGTTAAACTGCTTGTTAGTAACAGCATCGTCGCTAAAAAGACGATCGGCATTTGGAACAATTCTTTCGCAGACGGACCGCCTGCAACAGAATCTCTTAACGCCAAAAATGTGGCGAAGAGAGAGGCGAACAATACCGTCTCTCCGCCGAGGAAAAACCAGAAACCTAAAAATTTATTTTTCCCTTCAAGGGTCGCTTTTTCAGGCTCTGCCGGAAACGTCTCTGCCGTTAATTTTTCTTCCACATGCATTATGCCCCAGCCCCCTTCTTCTCCGCTTCCATCACTTCTTCTTTATGAATATGGAAGCCGTGGTCATCAATAATTGAACGGAAGAACATCGCGCCGAGCGTAATGAGTAAGCCGACTACGCCGACTGGAGTTCCCCACGCATGATCTTGATGGAACAAGAAACCGAATGCGGCTACAAATAAGCCAAGTGAAATAACAAACGGTAAAATCGATGGATTCGGCATATGAATGTCACCTAGCGGCTCTGCTGGCGTTAATCCTTTTTTGCCTTCCATTTTTTCAATCCAATACGCGTCTAAACCACGGACAAGTGGTGTTTGTGCAAAGTTGTACTCTGGTGCTGGCGAAGATACGGCCCATTCCAATGTGCGTCCATCTTCCCAAGGGTCGTTGCCAACACGCTTTCCTTTTACTGTCGTAATGACAACGTTTGCTAATAATACGACCGTACCTGCTGCCATGAAAAATGCACCGACTGTACTAATCATGTTTCCTGTTTCAAATCCTTGACCAGGCAAGAACGTGAATACACGGCGTGGCATACCCATTAAGCCAAGGAAATGTTGAATAAAGAACGTTAAATGGAAACCGATAAAGAACAACCAGAATGTCACTTTTCCTAATTTTTCATCTAACATTTTACCGAACATTTTTGGCCACCAATAGTGTGCCCCTGCGAGTAGCGCGAATACAACCCCACCAACGATAACGTAGTGGAAGTGTGCAACGACGAAATAGCTATCGTGATATTGATAGTCTGCCGCAGCTGTTGCGTTCATGACCCCTGTTACCCCACCGATAACGAACGATGGAATGAACGCTACCGCATACATCATTGGCGTTGTAAAGCGAATGCTTCCGCCCCACATCGTAAATAACCAGTTGAAAATTTTAATTCCTGTTGGCACGGCAATCGCCATTGTCGCAACCGCAAAGATGGCGTTTGCAATTGGGCCCATCCCAACGGTAAACATATGGTGCGCCCATACCATGAATCCTAAAAACCCGATTAACACCGTCGCGAATACCATCGATGAATAACCGAATAAACGTTTACGCGAGAACGTCGCGAAAATTTCTGAGAAAATACCGAACGCTGGTAAGACGAGAATGTATACTTCTGGGTGACCGAAAATCCAGAACAAGTGCTCCCAAATGATCGTATTTCCACCAAGCGCTGGATCAAAGAAGTTTCCACCGAACAAACGGTCCATCATCATGAAAATTAAACCGACTGTTAATGGCGGGAACGCGAATAAAATGAGCGCAGATGTGACAAACGTTGCCCATGTAAACATCGGCATGCGCATATATGTCATTCCTGGCGCGCGCATATTAATGATTGTCACAAGGAAGTTAATTCCACCAATTAACGTTCCGAAACCGGAAATTTGCAAGCCTAATACGTAAAAGTCAATACCGTGCGTTGGTGACGCAAGTGATAATGATGCGTACGATGTCCAACCAGCATCAGGTGCTCCACCTAAAAACCATGATAAGTTTAAAAATACACCACCGAAGAAAAATAACCAAAATCCAAGCGCGTTTAAAAACGGGAACGCTACGTCGCGCGCACCGATTTGAATCGGCACAACGGCGTTCATCATCGCAAACACGAGCGGCATCGCCGCAAGGAAAATCATCGTCGTCCCGTGCATCGTCAACACTTCATTGTAAAAACCTGCGCTAATGAAGTCGTTGTTTGGCACGGCGAGCTGAATGCGAATAATCATCGCTTCTAAACCGCCAAGCAAGAAGAAAACTCCGCCGGCGATTAAGTACAAAATCGCAATCTTCTTATGGTCTACTGTCGTTAAGTAGTCCCAAATGACTGCGCCGACACCTTTTTTCCGAGCTAACGTACTCACAGTTTAACCTCCCTTTATCGATAATCCCCTTACTCAACAGATAATGTCATTAAATATTTTGTTAATGCTTCTAGCTCTTCATCAGATAATGCTGGATAAGTACCTGTCATTTTGTTGCCTGGCTTAATTTTCTCTGGATCTTTTAACCAAGCTTTTAAGTTTTCTTCGTTATGTTCTAAAATGCCGGCAATGCGTTCACGATCCGCAAAGTTGCCTAAGTTTGGCGCAAGGCGAGCTTGCTCTGGACGACCATCAACTGGTGTAACAGCGTGACAGCCAATACAGCTTTTGTTGAAAACTTCCTCTCCTCGCTTCACAACTGGGTCTGTTGCTGCAACAGGTTTTGCATTTTTCATTTTTTCTACCCATTGATCAAATTCAGCACGAGGAAGCGCCTTCACTTTAAAGTCCATTAATGCGTGTGACGGACCGCAAAGCTCCGCACATTTTCCGTAAAAGAGACGTCCTGCTTCTTCAGCACGTTTGTCATCAAATGTGAGGAAAAATTGGTTCGTGTTATCTGTATTTGTATCCATTTTTCCTCCGACGGCAGGAATCCAGAACGAGTGTTTTACGTCAGATGCTTTTAAGTTAAAATACACGCGTTCACCTGTTGGAACGACTAAATCTTGGCTTGTAATAATGCCGTAATCTGGGTACTCAAACTCCCACCAGTACAAATTCGCGCGCACGTTGACGACAACAACGTCGCGTTCTTTTTTGTTCATCGGTTTTACATCCGCCAATTTAAACGTGTATAAAACCGTCGGAACAGCTAAGATGATTAGTAAAATAATCGGAATAACTGTCCAAATAATTTCAAGCGTATGGCTTCCTTCTACTTGTTTTGGAATTTTGTTTTCTTCCCCTTTACGACGACGGAAGCGAGTCACAACGTAAAGGAAGATGATCGTTACAACCGCAATGACGATGACCATAATGGCCGTGCTGAGCAGCATAAGCTTGTACTGCATGTCAGCTACTTCTCCTGCTGGTTGAAGCGTCGATAAAAACGGCTTACCGCAACCAGCTAGCAAAAGCGCCATGGCGGATACAAGAGAAACCAAGCGCCAATTTCGTAGCCACTTCTTCATAGCCTAATCAAACCCCTCTTTCGATTATGAAATAAAGTGAAATATATACATTCTTTCTTTACAAAAAGAAAGAATTGTAAACCTTTTTTATTTTCCGAAGCGCCGTTGTAGGCGCTTCATTAGTCAATCGTGACAATCACCATCGTCACAAACAAAATCGTTAAATAGTTGAGCGAATAAATGAACATCCATTTCGCCCATTTTATATCGTCTTTCATTTTAAAGCCCGCTAGTCCGAGCGCTAACCAACCGACATTTAACAACGTCGCGATCACTAAAAACGGCACGCCTAATGAAAATAAGTAAAACGGAAGCGGTAAAAGCGCCACAATCCAAATGACGATTTGCCGTTTTGTCATCGCAAATCCATGTACGACAGGAAGCATCGGAATGCCAGCTGCGCGATACTCCTCACATCGCTTCATCGCCAACGCTAAAAAGTGTGGCGGTTGCCATAAAAACATAAGCAAAAACAAAATGACTGGAACGATATGAAATCCGTCATCGACCGCTGTCCAACCGATGACTGGCGGAACGGCACCAGAAATGCTTCCGATCACCGTATTGAACGTATTGCTTCGCTTAGACCACATCGTATATAAAAAGACGTATGTCACCATACCAATGAGTCCGATGATGGCGGCGGTGACCGTTGTCATAAGCAAACTGAGCGTACCGATCGTGACAAGAAGTACACCGAACCAAAGCACGCGCTTCGGCTCTACGCTTCCGCTCACCGTTGGGCGACTTTTCGTCCGTTCCATAAGATGGTCGATGTCGCGATCAATGAAATTATTTAACGCACAAGAACCTGCAATGACGAGCGCAGATCCAATAAGCGCGAAAAACACCGTATGCAAATTGCTTAAAAAACCTTGTCCTGTAAAATGAAGGGCTAACCAAAGTCCCGTAAACGTCGTAATTAAATTGGAATTGACAATGCCAATTTTTACGACAGCGAATACATCTTTTAGTACACCGGATTGGATTTTTGTCGTTTTTACATCTTCGACTACATCCGCCATCTGCCGCCACTCCTCTCTTATGCCTTTGAAGGCGTTTCCAATCTATACACGATAACGATATGTCGTCTCTGTATATTAAAGCACATTTCTTCGTCAAATTGTGAACTTTTTTTGTCTTAATTGTGTCGAATTTGTGTCAAAACGATATTGTTACAATGAAAACATTGAAAAATGACTGCACTTATATTTCTAGCAAACTCCATACAAATATTCAACCATATTTGCAACGTTTGCTATATTGTAAAATAATAAAACTTTGCGCTTTTCGACATTTTCCGCTAATATGAGAGTAGCATTTCTTCACACGTATTTCACATTTATTATACAGTTTTTACTAGGCATTTGCTAGATAAAATTTCGCATTAAGGAAGTGAACACATTGCAACGGCTTTTAAAATGGTTTGCGGTAGCGACAACAATCGGCATGCTTTTCGTTTTAATTGGTGGCGCACTTGTGACGAAAACAGGCTCAGGCATGGGGTGCGGTCGTTCGTGGCCGCTCTGTCACGGGCAACTCATTCCGTCTCACATTACAGCTGAGTTGCTTATTGAATTAAGCCATCGCGTCGTCTCAGGCGTCGTCGGATTGATGGTGCTTATTTTATCGATTTGGGCATGGAAAGCGATCGGACATATTCGAGAAACGAAATTTTTAGCCGTCGTTTCGTTCGTGTTTCTCGTCTTGCAAGGGCTCATTGGCGCTGCTGCGGTCGTGTGGGGACAATCGGACGTCGTGCTTGCGCTTCATTTTGGCATTTCGCTCATTTCGTTTGCGGCTGTCTTTTTATTAACGCTCTTTATTTTTGAAGTAGATAAAAAATTTCATGCCGCATCCGTTGTGCTCGATCGTACGATGACATTTCATATTTACGGCATTATTGCATATTGCTATATCGTCGTCTATACCGGAGCGCTCGTTCGCCATAAACAAGCGAGTTTAGCGTGCCCAAGTTGGCCGTTTTGCGCACAAACGCGCTTATTTCCAACGCAACTGCATGAATGGGTGCAAATGGGGCACCGTTTTGCAGCGGGATTATTGTTTCTTTGGATTTTATGGGCGACGATATATGCGATTAAACGATATAAACATCAGCCGATTATATACTGGGGCTGGCTCATCGCACTCCTTCTCGTTAGCTGTCAAGTCGCAACAGGAGCGCTTGTCGTCTTTACAGGGTTAAACTTATACGTCGCCTTAGCTCATGCGTTTTTCATTTCATGTTTATTTGGTGTATTAAGCTACTTCGTGTTACTGGCGACACGTAGTAAAAAAGAAAAAGAGGTAGAGCATCAAGCCGTTCCATCTGCCGTATTAAAATAAAAGAACGAGGGGACTAAAGTGGCACCCATGTCAAGGACACTATAAAAAAAGAGATTAAGCAGCTAGAAGATGATTCCTATATTGAATAGGGGTCATCTTTTTTAAATTCCACTGATAGCGGTAATTGTTATAGTAAACCATGTAATGATTAATTTTTGACTTCAACTCCTTCAATGTTCTTGCCGATTGATAATCCACTTCATCCTTAAGGTGGCCAAAGAATGATTCTTGAGGGGCATTATCCCAACAGTTGCCTCTTCGTGACATAGACTGGCCCAGGCCATACTCCTTTAAAAGCTTCTGGTAACGTGGGCTCGTATAGTGGCTTCCCTGATCCGAGTGGATAAAAGCCTCTTCATGGAGAGTAATCTTCTTATTGTTCATCAATTGATGGATCGTCTGGGTGGCGATGTCCAAGGTGATGCGATCAGACACATGGTAAGCCAGGATTTCATTGGTGGAGGCGTCTTTTACGGTCGACAAATAAGCCATACAATTCCCGTTATATGGAAGATAAGTGATATCCGTAAGTAGTACTTTCCCGGGGATTCCCTGCTTGAATTCCCTGTTTAATTTGTTCGGGACAACCTGATGCTCCTTCGTTGCTTTCGCGATCTTTTTATAAGGGTTAGGCTTTCGGTGAGGACAGACGATTCCGTATTTCCTCATGATCCTCTGGATCTTTTTACGGCTGAAGATCATATCAAACTCATTCTCCAATATCATTTTGATGGAGCGTGAACCTTTCTTATATCCCCGCCGGTCAAAGGCCTTTAAGATGATTTCCTTCGCTTCAAGGTCCAATTTCTCCCGTGCTTCCCGGACAGAGGAAGCCTTCAGGTAGCTGTAATATCCCGACCGTGAGACATCCAGAAGGTCACAAAAATACCTGGTCATCCCCTTGAATCCATTCTGTTCAATGGTCTCCTGTATCCATTGGTACGCTTTATTCGGATTGAGATTTTCGCTTGCGTTTAGCAGCCTCCTTTCGGTCCATTCTAGCTTTTTTAACAGCTCCACCTGTCCTTCCAACAGTTCAATTCTGGCCCTTTGCCTTTCAATCACTTCGGACTGTGTAAGCTCACGCTTTAAGGGTCTCCCAGAAGCCGTTTTCCTTGAATCTGTAAGCCCTATCAGGCCATTCTTTTCATAGGCTTTTTTCCATCTATGGGCTGACTGTTCCATTCGTTTTATGCCGATAACGTCCACATCAAAGCCGTTTTCCTCAAAGATCTGACGAGGGAATTTGCCAGCTTGGTATTCATCTATAAATCTATTTTTAAAATCGTCAGTATAGGTAATAGACCTTTCGCTGACACGTTGTACATTTGGATTTTTTTGAAGTATGTTTATCTCTTTAGATGAAAAAGTTATTTTACTCATATTGTCCCCTACCCCCCCATATTCTGAAATTCAAGTATATAAAAATACCTGTAGGTTGAACACTCTTTTTTTCGAGTGTCCTACCTACAGGTACCATTTTAGTCCCCTCGTTCTTTTATTTTTCCGCTAATTCAAGCAATAAGTCGCCTGTTTGGATGGCGTCGCCACCTTTGACGTAAATGTCTTTCACCATACCGGAAAACGGTGCTTGCACGGTCGTTTCCATTTTCATCGCTTCGGTAATCATTAAATGGTCACCTTTTTTCACTTTTTCCCCTTTTTCAACAAGCACTTTGACAACTGTTCCCGGCATCGTCGCAGCAATATGGTTCGGATTGTTGCGATCCGCTTTCACACGCGCAACGACCGTTGTTTTAATGCTTTCGTCTTTAATGACGATTTCGCGAGGTTGACCGTTTAGCTCAAAATATACAACTCTTGTTCCGTCCGCTTGCGGCTGACCGATCGAAACGAGCTTGACGATTAACGTTTTTCCTTTTTCAATTTCAATTTCGATTTCTTCACCGAGACGCATGCCGTATAAAAACGTTGGTGTATCAAGCACAGATACGTCACCGAACTGTTCGACCGTGCGGACGTATTCCACAAACACTTTCGGATATAGCGCATAAGCTAACACATCATAGTCAGTCACTTCACGTTGAACGATATGGTATAACTCTTCGCGCAACTTCTCAAAGTCGACCGGCTCTAACAGCTCACCTGGACGAACGGTAATCGGTTCACGCCCTTTTAAAATGATGCGCTGCAACGTTTCTGGGAATCCGCCATGCGGCTGACCGAGATAACCTTCAAACAGTTCAACGACGGAATCTGGGAAATCAAGCGTTTCACCGCGCTCATAAATGTCTTGTTCGGTTAAATTGTTTTGGACCATATATAGCGCCATGTCGCCCACCACTTTCGACGATGGCGTTACTTTAACAATGTCGCCAAATAAGTCGTTGACACGGCGATACATTTCTTTTACTTCATCCCAACGATCACCTAAGCCGACCGCTTTCGCTTGTTGTTGAAGGTTGCTATATTGTCCGCCCGGCATTTCGTGCATATATACTTCCGTATGCGGCGCATTCATGCCGCTTTCAAAGTCGACGTAATATTTGCGCACATCTTCCCAATAACGCGACAATTTCTCAAGCGATGCGATATCGACTTCCGGCGCACGTTCTGTGCCTTCAAGAGCATAATAAAGCGTGTTTGCGCTCGGCTGCGACGTTAAACCAGCCATCGAGCTTACCGCTACGTCAACAATATCGACTCCTGCTTCAATCGCTTTGGCGTACGTATAAATGCCGTTTCCGCTCGTATCGTGCGTATGCAAATGAATCGGAATGTCGACAACTTCTTTTAACGCAGAAATAAACGTATAAGCCGCTTGTGGCTTTAATAGCCCCGCCATATCTTTGATCGCTAAAATGTGCGCACCAGCTTGCTCGAGCTCTTTCGCTAACTGTTTATAGTAATCGAGATTGTATTTTGTGCGCGTCGGATCGAAAATATCGCCCGTATAACAAATCGCCGCTTCCGCCACTTTTCCTGTTTGACGTACCGCATCAATGGCGACCGTCATTCCTTTTACCCAGTTTAAACTATCGAAAATGCGGAATACGTCAATGCCGGCTTCGGCTGATTGCGCAACAAACTCCCGAATGACGTTATCTGGATAGTTTTTATATCCGACCGCATTCGATGCGCGAAGCAACATTTGAAACAAAACGTTCGGAATTTTTTCGCGCAATTGAATTAAACGATCCCACGGATCTTCTTTTAAGAAGCGATAGGCTACGTCAAACGTCGCTCCGCCCCACATTTCCATCGAAAATAGTTGCGGCCATAAACGCGCGGTCGGCTCCGCAATGCGCAATAAGTCGTTTGTGCGCACGCGCGTCGCTAAAAGCGATTGATGGGCATCACGGAACGTCGTATCTGTCAACAACACGCGGTTTTGTTCTTTGATCCATTGAACGAGCCCGTCTGCTCCCCGTTCATCTAAAATTTGTTTCGTCCCTTTTGGCATCGGTTCAATATGGTTCACTTTCGGAATGCGCGGCGGGTCAAATACCGGCTTTTTCTTTTTCCCGATGCCTGGAAAACCGTTGACAGTAACCGTTCCGATATACGATAACATTTTTGTTCCGCGGTCTTTCCGTTTCGGGAACACAAATAGCTCTGGCGTCGTATCGATAAACGACGTATCGTATTCGCCTGTTAAAAACTTCGGATGTTGCACGACATTTTCTAAAAACGGAATGTTCGTTTTAATGCCGCGAATACGAAACTCGCGCAAGTTGCGCAACATTTTCGCCGCCGCTTGCTCAAACGTTAATGCCCACGTCGTCACTTTGACTAACAACGAATCGTAATACGGCGTAATGACGGCGCCTTGAAAGCTATTTCCGGCATCTAAACGAACGCCGAAGCCACCGCCTGAACGATACGCCATAATTTTCCCTGTATCTGGCATAAAATTGTTTAACGGATCTTCTGTCGTCACGCGCGATTGAATCGCATATCCGTGAACGCGAATGTCTTCTTGTTTCGGAATGCCGACCTTTTCGCTATGTAGCGCATGTCCTTCCGCAATTAAAATTTGCGATTGAACGATATCAATCCCTGTAATCATTTCTGTAATTGTATGTTCGACTTGAATGCGCGGATTCACTTCAATGAAGTAAAACGCATCGCCAGAAACGAGAAACTCAACCGTTCCTGCGTTCACGTATTGCACGTTTTTCATTAGTTTCACTGCCGCTTGGCAAATGTCTTCGCGAAGCGCTTTTGAAAGCGATACGCTTGGCGCCACTTCAACAACTTTTTGATGGCGGCGTTGCACCGAGCAGTCTCGGTCATATAAATGAACGATGTTGCCGTATTCGTCACCTAAAATTTGCACTTCAATATGTTTTGGTTTTTCGATTAATTTTTCGACATACACTTCATCGCTGCCAAATGCCGCTTTCGCTTCCGATTTCGCCCGCTCATACGCTTCTTTTACTTCCGCTTGCGAACGAACGATGCGCATTCCGCGTCCACCGCCGCCTAATGCCGCTTTAATGATCATCGGATAACCGTATGTCTCGCCGAAGCGCACGACGTCCTCCAAGCTTTGCACAGGCCCGTCGCTTCCCGGAATGACCGGAATGCCCGCTTGTTTCGCTTGGTGGCGCGCTTTTACTTTATCGCCAAACATATCTAAATGCGCTTGTTTCGGCCCGATGAAAATGATGCCTTCTTCTTCGCATCGTTTCGCAAATTCGATGTTTTCCGATAAAAAGCCATAGCCCGGATGAATCGCATCGACATCATGCATTTTCGCGATTTCGATAATGCCTTCAATGTCTAAGTATGCTTCAATCGGTTTTTTTCCTTCTCCAACTAAATACGCTTCATCCGCTTTGTAACGATGGTACGATCCTGCATCTTCGCGCGAATAAATGGCAACGGTGCGAATTCCTAGTTCGTTGCAGGCGCGAAACACGCGAATCGCAATTTCTCCACGGTTTGCGACAAGTACTTTTTGAATACGCCTCATATGCATCCTCCCCCTATCCTTCATATAAAAACTATAACGAATTTTCTGTATTTGTAAATACAATTACGAAAAAGAAATATGATTTTTTTGAATATTTCTTTGTTTTTCTGTTTGATGTTTTTGTTCGTAATTTGTTACCGCGGCGATGTTTGCCAACACTCCGGCACACATCATTAATAAAACGAGCGATGAACCACCGTAGCTAACAAACGGCAATGTAACCCCTGTCAGTGGGATGAGCCCTGATATTCCACCTAGGTTGACGAACGATTGAACGCCGATCATCGCTGAAATGCCGATCGCTAATAAACTGCCGAACGCATCTTGGCACCTTCTTGCGATCCAAAAGCCGCGCAAGACGATAAACGATAAGAGAAGGAGGACGAACGAAACGCCAAATAACCCGAGCTCTTCGGCGATGACCGCCATAATAAAGTCGGTATGCGCTTCTGGCAAATAACCGTATTTTTGAATGCCTTGTCCAAGTCCGAGCCCTTTTAATCCCCCATTTCCGATCGCAATGTACGAGTTGATGAGTTGGTATCCTTCATCTTTTTCATACTTAAACGGATGCAAAAAGACGTCAATGCGCGATAAACGCTCTTTCGTAAACACTCGATCGTATATAAACGGACCAGAAATTGCTGCGACAACTCCGATAATTAAAACGAACAGAAACAACTGTTTCAGCAATAACCGTTTGCTTGCGGCGGAAGAAAGGATGATGACCGCACAAATCATTCCGATAATCAACATCGTACCGACGTCTGGCTGAAGAAAAATTAATAAGCAAATAAACAACATATAGTAGATTGGAAATAGGACGTCTTGCGGCGATGTTTGTAATTTTTTTTGTTTGTTTGCTAATACTCCGCTTAAATAGACGATTAAACCGATTTTGGCAAACTCCGCTGGCTGAATGCTAATCGGACCGATTTTAATCCAGCTTGTCGCATTGTTTACGGTATGGCCGAACAAAAGGACGTAAATGAGCGGCAAAGGCATGGCGAAAAAAACGAATTGTAAAAACTTTTTGCGCGCATAATGTTTATACGGAACAAATGCCGTAAATAAAAAAAACACTGCACCGATGATCCATGCCCATTTTTGTTTTTGGAAAAAATAATCGCTCGCCGTATGAAAACGAGTAACAGCCGTAATCATGCTCGCACTATATACCATCACAAGCCCGAACAACGACAATAAACATATCGCGATCATGAGCGGATAGTCATGGTATTTCATAAACGTTTTCAATCGCATCGATCCCATCTTCCTTTTCACTTTCTTATTTGCATTGTACTACAAAACAGAAAAAACCCAAACGAAATTCGTTTGAGTTTTTGTCATTTTTTCTTCTTTTTCGTGGACGCTTCATGCAATGCCGAAAGTTCGCGCTCAAGTCGGTCTAAAATCGCCTTCCCGTCCTTTTCATCGACAAGCCCTAAACGGACGGCAAAATCAATTTCACGAGATAAACCGAACATTTGCGTATCTAACACTTCTTCATATAGCGGGCATTGCGGCATCGTTAAATGATCCATTTGCACTTGGATCAGCTTCACAATTTTTTCCGCATCCGCTTGCAACAACGAATAGGCTCTTTCTCGAAAGTTTATCGCCACTTCAGGCGTCACGTTGACCCCTCCGTTCCGTACGTTCCTGTTTCTTCATCTTATCGTGAATACGAAAAAAATGCAAGCATCGTGTCTTGACGAACAATTTTACAAACAAGCGCTTTCATCATATAATGAAAGTCAGATAGGGGGAATGAACATGGTCATCGTCATCAAAGGGAACGTCAAATTTACAATTACGCTTGATCCGAGCGTATGGATTTTTGACGATCGCAAAGTAGATGTACATACTTATTTTACACGTCATCCGCAAACAGAACAACGAGAAGACATAGACGACATTCAAAAAATTTCAGCGTATTGGGACCGCGAAATTCAAGAAGGAGCCGTGTCTCCTCCAACATTGCAAACAGAAAAACAGTTTGAAAAAGAAAAAATATTATCTGGTACGTTCGGCATGGTGCTTGCCCCATTTTTGCGCAACGCGGAACCGAACGACGATGCCAACCGTTTCATCATCGTGACAGAAAACGGAAATACGACCGTTTCACTTGCCGAAGCTTATGAGCTGTTATTATGTTTTTCAAAAGACGGCAAACCGCTAAAAGAAGACGGGCCTGTCCATATTTATTTCGGAGACGGCTCCAATCGCGACAACCCGATCACGCACGTGCGGGAATTTATCGTCGAGTGAAAAGAGGCGCTTCGCCTCTTTTCTTTATAAAAGGTCGGCGGCAAGCTGGGCGAGCGCGGAACGCTCCCCTTTAATTAATCGAACGTGCCCGGCCACTTTTTGTTCTTTAAATTTTTCAACGACGTATGTCAGCCCGTTATTATATTCGTCTAAATATGGGTGATCAATTTGAGCAGGGTCGCCCATTAACACGATTTTGCTTCGTTCCCCGACGCGCGTTAAAATCGTTTTCACTTCATGTTTCGTTAAGTTTTGCGCCTCATCAATAATAATAAACTGCTCTGGAATGCTGCGACCACGTATATACGTGAGCGCCTCCACTTCGATAGAACCCATGCCCGATAAAATCGCATCAAGCTCACCCGGCTTTTTCGTATCAAATAAAAAGTGTAAATTATCGAAAATCGGCTGCATCCACGGCCGCAATTTTTCTTGTTTCTCTCCCGGCAAATAGCCGATATCTTTTCCGACAGGCACAATCGGACGAGCGACGAGCAATTTTTTATATAGCCGTAAATCTTCCGTCTGCATCAACCCTGCCGCTAACGCAAGCAACGTCTTTCCTGTCCCTGCTTTTCCTATGAGCGTCACAAGCGGAATGTCTGTGCGCAACAACAATTCAAGCGCCATCGTTTGCTGAACGTTGCGCGGACGAATGCCCCAAATATGATCGTAATGAAAGACGAGTTTGCGCACTTTTTTTCCTGTATGATCGACGATGCCAAGCGCCGATGAAGAGCCGCCAAGCGCATCTTTCATGACGATAAATTGATTCGGATAAAACGGATGGTTCGTAATTTCCGAAAGCACCAATTCACCCTTTTCATAAAAGCGCCCTAAATGCTCTGGACTTATGTACAAATCTAAAAAACCGGTGTAAATATGGTCGATTTCAACGACGCGATCGCTTAAAAAATCTTCCGCCTCTAGCCCAATCGCATCTGCCTTCACGCGCACGAGCGCATCTTTGCTAACTAAAATGACGGGGCGACCGTCTTCTTTCGTTTGTTCTTCAAGCAATAAATTTTTTGCCACAGCTAAAATGCGGTTGTCGTTCGTTTTTTCAACGAAAATTTCTTGCAGTTGCTGAAACGAGCGATGGTTCAATTCAATGCGCAACACGCCGCCATTTTCGAGCGGAATTTTTTCATGCAGTTTTCCATTTTGTCTTAAGTTATCGATAATTTTAGACACTTGACGCGCATTTCTGCCTACTTCATCCATATACCGTTTTTTTGAGTCCACTTCTTCTAATACGACAGCCGGAATGACAACTTCGTTATCTTGAAAGGAAAAAATAGAATACGGATCTTGTAAAAGCACGTTTGTATCTAATACGTATATTTTTTTGCCCACGTTTTTTCCCCCTTGACGACCGTCGTTGGACGGGATTGTTGTTTATATATATGAATGGGCGCATAAAGATAGAAGAAGTTTTGCAAAATAAAGTTAAAGACGAAAAGGGGTGGAACGATTGAAATATATGATCATATTGCTGTTGCTTTTCATGAGTGCCTGCGGACAACAAGCGCAACCGAACAATCGCGACTCGCTCGTTCATGTGAAAAATACGACAAATGAACGAATCGTGAACAAATCCGGTCAACAAATTGCTCGCCATCTTGCGCATCTAGCTAGCAGCGTCCCAAATGTGAACGATGCGACCGTATTAGTTGTCGGGAAATATGCGTTAGTAGGCATCGATGTAAACGCAAAACTTGATCCGTCGCGCGTCGGAACGGTGAAATATTCCGTTGCGGAAAGTTTGCAAAAAGATCCGTACGGGGCGAATGCGATTGTCATTGCCGATGCAGATTTAAATGAGCGGCTGAAAGCGATTCAAAAACAAGTAGAAAAAGGAAAGCCGATTCAAGGATTTATGGATGAGCTCGCGGCCATTGTCGGACGGGTCATGCCTGAAATTCCGAGTGATTTTATTCAAACGAAAAATCCGCGCTCTACAAGACAAAACGATGATCAGCTGAATCGAAACGAGCAAAATCAGTTAGAAAACGAACAACAAAAGCAATCAAACGACCATATGAAATAAGCCGAGCGTATCGCTCGGCTTATGCTTGTTTTAATGCGCTCATCACTTGTTGATCGAGCTTGGTAGCGGCTTGCGCATCGTACGTTTTTTCGTATTTCGGTTCGACTGAAATTTTTGCACCGTAAAACATGACATCGCGCACTTCTTCAATGTCCACTTGAATAGCAGCAAGTTTTAGCGGAACGTTTTCTAGCTTTTCTACTTTCACATGCGCTTTTCCGCTAATGGAGTACGTCGACTCATTCGCGATGAGCACGATGGAAATAGCGCTGTTGGCACGCACGTTCGCAACGATGCGGGAACGTTGATCGACCGCAAAATACAATCGGTCAGGTGTTGGGGCATACACCCATGAAATCGCACTTGTATTTGGTGCACCTGTTTCATGGTCGATCGTGCATACGATGACAAATCGTTCTTTTTGCAGCGATTGGAATAACGGCTCAATTAATGTCGGTTCTACCGCATTTGGCATATGTATCCCTCCTTGTTTTTATCATACCTTTTTTTCACACAGTTTCAAACAATATGATATACTAATTTTTAAAAAAACATGTGAGGTTTGACGATGAGAGTACGATGCATTCTTTGCGAAAAAATAGATACGTTAAACGATGAAACGTTGCTTGCAAAACGATTGCGCAACCGCCCGATTCATACATATATGTGCGAAACGTGCCATGAACGGATTGCGCAAAAAACGAAAGAGCGACTAGCGACCGGCAAGTTTCGCTTTTTCCGCACGAGCAAACACGAAACGGAATGGTAATCGTCCCCTCCCTCTTGCACGATCGGAGGGGACATAGCAAACCACTTATTTGTTTTCCAACAATTGTTTCACTTCTTCTTCCGTAAGATCTGTCATGCTCGCAATGTGTTGTATACTCATCCCTTTTCGCGCCATCGTTTGTACAATATGCTTCATCCCTTGTTTCATTCCTTCCTCTCTCCCTCTCTCCAACGCCCTTTGTTCATACGAAATAATGAGTTCCAACACTTGTTCTTTTTCTTTCGTCTCCATCTCACTCACCTCTCTTCGCAACTGTTGTTCTTCTTCGTCTGATAGTTTTACATATGTTTCAAAAAAGCCAAACAGCAATCGTTGTTTCGCTTCGTCTAATTCCAATCGGACAAGCATGCGTAAAAATTGTTTTTTCAGTTCTACCCGTTCACTTTCAGTATATCCCATTTTGCTTAGCAGTGCAGCAGCGATTGGATTGTCTTGACGAATGTAGTTTCGCCAGTTTTGTTTACGAAGTTCCAAAGTGAAAAAACGAAAGTCAAGCACGTGGCCAAATGGAAATTGGAGCGTAAATGCAGATCGTTCGTCGCGGATCGTATCGTAGCTAAATACAGCAATTGGTACGATGGGTTTACGGTACTTTTCAAACAAACGGCTAAAATAAATAAACATCCGTTCTGGAAATGATGGTTGAACGTAGCTTTGGTTTTCGATATGCACGATCACTAACCCGTCTTCGCCTTTTAACTTCGTTTCGACAAGCAAATCAACGCGGTACTTTTCTCCTGCCGTCACATCGGTAAACAGCTCCTCGGATAAAAACGATACGTGGCGAAAATCGATATGCTCGTGCATTGTCGGGAAAAAGAGAACAATAAATTCCTCAAAAAACGTTTGAATCAACTGTTTAAACAGACGATCGTGGTCAATGGACATACATTCACCTCGCATACTTTTTTCGACATCTTTATTCGTCAACAAAAGTCTTTTTTCCTTCATACGTTAGAATATTAACATATGAAAAAGCGCCCAGCAGAAAACATGGGCGCTTATTCGTAATTGACGTATTTTTCAGGTTCGCGATTGATTTGATCGAGCATCGTTTCGACAAGTTCAGCCGGAAAGCGAAACGTGCGCGATTCATTGTTTACGGTAAATGTGACTGTATAGACGTCGTCTTCTTTTGTATATGCGATTTGCTCAACCGCATGATCTTCGCGCAACAAATCGGCAAAAAATCGTTCTGTTTCTTGTGCTGCTGTATCGTCTGGGCGCGCATGGGCAACGACTGTAATCGTCAACCAATTGTACACCGCATCTTGTAGTTTCATGCTGTGTTCTCTCCTTCACGACGAAGCCGCCATTTATAAATGATTAATACGACTGCCGCAACAAGTAATCCTTCCGCGACAGGTAAAAAAACGGCGAAAAACGTTAAAATGGTACAACCGAGCACAAGCAACGAGTAAATGATAACGTTTTTTAACATCGGCAGTTTGCGCGCAAAGCCAAGACGATACACAATGATCGATAAAACGACAATCGTCGCATACAACAGCCACATTCCTTTCGTCGGCTGTTCATGCACGTTGTATAGCGAAGCGAAAAACGACAGGCGACCGATCACATCCATGACGACTTCCCCCTATTTCTTTTGCTCAGCGAGTTTTTTCTTTTTCGCAATTTTTTCACGTTCGTTTTTATCTAATATTTTTTTCCGTAAACGAATGGATTGTGGCGTCACTTCGCAATATTCGTCGTCATTTAAATATTCGAGCGCTTCTTCTAACGTCATGAGGCGCGGTTTTTTCATCGTCACCGTTTGTTCTTTCGTTGATGAGCGGACGTTTGTTACATGTTTCATTTTGCATACGTTGACGACTAAATCGTTGTCGCGGCTATGTTCGCCAACGATCATCCCTTCATATACTTCCGTTCCCGGTTCAATAAAAATGACGCCGCGGTCTTCGACTTGCATAATGCCATACGCAGTCGCTTTTCCTGTCTCCATCGAAATGAGCACACCTTGATGTCTGCCGCCAATTTGCCCTTGGATGACTGGTTGATAGCTGTCGAACGAATGGTTTAAAATGCCGTATCCGCGCGTAAGCGACATAAATTCCGTCCGATAGCCAATTAATCCGCGCGCAGGAACGAGGAAAATGAGACGGACTTGTCCGTTTCCGTTGTTGATCATATCGATCATTTCTCCTTTGCGCGCCCCAAGCGACTCCATAATCGCTCCTGTATATTCTTCAGGAATGTCGATTTGCACGCGCTCAACAGGCTCGCACATGACGCCGTCGATTTCTTTCATAATGACTTCCGGTTTGGATACTTGTAGCTCAAATCCTTCACGGCGCATATTTTCAATTAAAATCGATAAATGAAGCTCTCCGCGTCCTGACACGATCCATGCATCTGGCGAATCCGTTGGCTCAACGCGAAGCGACACGTCTGTTTCTAACTGTAAACGAAGACGTTCTTCGATTTTCCGCGCTGTCACATGTTTTCCTTCCCGTCCAGCAAACGGGCTATTGTTGACGAGAAACGTCATTTGCAACGTCGGTTCGTCAATGCGAAGCGGCGGCAACGGTTCCTGCACATCAAGCGGACATACCGTTTCTCCAACGTTAATATCTTCCATACCGGAAACGGCAACTAAATCGCCTGCTTTGGCTTCTTCAATTTCAATGCGCTTTAAGCCGAGGAAGCCAAACAGCTTTGTCACGCGAAACGTTTTGACGGAACCGTCCAGCTTCATGAGCGCCACTTGTTGTCCAACTTGCATACGTCCGCGGAAAATGCGTCCAATCCCAATGCGGCCGACGTAGTCGTTATAATCGAGAAGCGCCACTTGAAATTGCAGCGGTTCATCGCTATTGTCCGGCGGGGCAGGAATATGTTCAATAATCGTTTCAAATAGCGCTGTCATATCATCATCTTGTTTATCGGCATCTAAACTTGCCGTCCCGTTAATCGCTGAAGCATACACGACCGGAAACTCAAGCTGATCTTCCGTTGCGCCAAGCTCAATAAATAAATCGATCACTTCATCGACCACTTCGTGCGGACGGGCAAACTCACGGTCGATTTTGTTGACGACGACAATTGGCGTTAAATGTTGTTCGAGCGCTTTTTTCAAGACGAAGCGCGTTTGCGGCATGCATCCTTCATATGCATCGACGACGAGCAATACGCCATCGACAAGCCGCATAATGCGCTCCACTTCCCCACCAAAATCAGCGTGGCCCGGCGTATCTAAAATGTTAATGCGCGTGCCTTTGTATTGAATGGCTGTATTTTTTGCTAAAATGGTAATGCCTCGTTCACGTTCTAAATCGTTGCGATCAAGCGCGCGTTCTTCCACTTGTTCGTTCGCCCGAAACGTTCCAGATTGGCGAAGCAATTGGTCGACTAACGTCGTTTTTCCGTGGTCAACGTGCGCAATAATCGCGATGTTACGAATATCGTTTCTCACTTATGTCAACTCCTATTTTTCAACATTGCGCGTCTATTATAGCATAAACATAGTAGAAAAGCGGAATGTTTTGTTGTAACCTAAAAGGAAAGAGGATGAGGAGGAAGAAAATGAACAAATTTCAACCGCTTTTTTTTATGATTGCACTACTTGCCACGGCGGCGATGATTAGCATCGGCATTGCGATTGCTTACCGACATGTGCCAGCGATCGTCGCGTCCATCGTTGCTTTATTTGCCGTCATGGGCGTCGGATTTTCATTGAAAAGAAAGAAAAAAATGCGCTAACGATTCGTTAGCGCTGAATGATCGCAAGCACTTCTTCATGTAACCCCGGCTTCGAGACGAATACGGAGCTTTTCTCAATCATATTGAGCGGCTCCCCGTACAAGTTTGTCACGATCCCACCCACTTCTTGCACGATCACCATCCCGCCAGCAATATCCCACGGCGACAAACGAAGCGTGATGTACGCATCGAGTTTCCCTGAAGCGATATATGCCATTTCTAACGCAGCGGAGCCGTATGAACGCGTGCCGCGCGCTTTTTTCACAAGCGGGGCAAGGACGTTCGGGTCGATGCGACGATTTTCCGTCACCCACGTCGCGTTTAATGAAATGATCGCACGGTCAAGCGACGTTTTTTCAAGCGGTGGAAGCGGCGTGCCGTTTACAAACGCTCCTTTTCCTTTTTCGGCATAATACAGCTCATCAAAAGCCACGTCGTAAATGTAGCCAAGCATGCCGACACCATCTTGAAACACCCCGACAGAAATCGCAAAATGACGCTGTTGATGAACGAAATTCATCGTTCCGTCAATCGGGTCGATGATCCAAACGATGCCGTCTAGCGCTTCAAGCGTATCACCGAATCCTTCTTCTCCTAAAATGCGATGCGTCGGATACGTTTGGCGAATGCGTTCAATAAAAAATTGCTCAATTTCCCGATCGACGTTTGTCACTAAGTCGGACGGACTTGATTTCGTTTCGATTTTTAGTTTCGTTTGAAACGCATCGCGGATGCGCTCCCCTGCTTCCCGAATCCAATGCTGCATATGTTGATCAATTTCGTTCCACATACAAGACCTCCTGCATATACTTATGTAGAAAAGGCGGCGCTTGCCGCCTTTCAGTTCGACAGACGAATCAATTCTTGGCGCAGTCTTTCTAGTTTTCGTTTACATTCGTTTTTTTTCGCTTCGTTATTTTCTAACATCGCTTCATAAAGGGTGGCTAGCTCATAGTCAACTTCAAGCTTTAATACTTTTTTTCGTCGTTCTCCGTCCATTTTTTTAAATGCATCAGCTGTTTTTTTCATATTGTGCACCCCTTCCGTTTGAAACATTCTTTTTTCTGAAAATTTTCTTTTTTATATACTATGTAACGGAAAGGGGATATGCAACTTTACATTTTCACAATATCTCCGGCGGACAACTCTTTTCCTTTTTTCATCGTTTGGTACGATGAATAGCCGCTTACTTTTTCAAATTCATCGCATAGTTTTCGCTCTTCCGCTTTGCTTGGGACAATTTCTTTAAAGCGGCGATATAATTTCATCAGTTGCTCTCGCTCAATGCCTCGTTCGTATGCTTGTTCAATGCCTTCGTAAAACTTAATGACGTCAATCATTTCTTCTGTTGACCAACTGTAATCAATCGGGTATGCGTATTTCATGATGTTCACCTTTCTTTTTTGCTGTCTGTTTTAGTTTGCCCAACGGGTGCGAATTTGTTCCGCTTCTTGAATCATGCGCGCAAAAAGTTCACTCACTGTCGGCACGTTGCGAATGAGTCCGATCACTTGCCCCGCCCATGCAAATCCTTCTTCCGTGCAGCCATCGTAAATGAATCGTTTGTTCGCCTTTCCACTAATGTACTCTTTTAACTGTTCGTATCCTTTTCCTTCTTGTTCAAACTGTAAAATTTTTTCCGTCCATTCGTTTAACAAAGCGCGCGCAGGCGCACCGAGCGTACGTTTAATGACGACGGTATCGCTTTCTGTGCGTTCCACAAGCATTTGTTTATACACGGGATGGGCATGAATGCATTCTTTTGTCGCAATAAAGCGCGTGCCCATTTCAATTCCTTCTGCTCCAAGCGCAAGCGCAGCCATCAAACCGCGCCCATCTCCGATCCCCCCTGAAGCGATGACAGGAATCGATACGGAATCGACGACGCGCGGCACTAATACGAACGTCCCGATATCGTGCTTGCCGAGATGGCCGCCCCCTTCTTGACCGACAACCATAACCGCATCCGCTCCAAGCTCCTCCGCTTTCACTGCTTGGCGTACTGCCGCCACGAGCACAAGCTTTTTCACGGATACTCCTTTTAACTGTTCAAAAATAGGCGCAGGATTTCCGCCCGTCATCGAAATGACCGGCACCTTTTCTTCAATCGCCACATCAAGCATGTGCGCAAACGGGCGTCCATGTTGTCCGATCGCAAAATTGACTCCAAACGGTTTGTCCGTTTTTTCGCGCACTTTTTTAATTTCTTCTCGCAACTCATCTGGCGTCTCGAGCGACATCGCTGTAATTTGCCCTAGCCCCCCGGCATTCGATACCGCCGCCGCTAAATCCGCATACGCCAAATACGCCAATCCACCTTGAATAATCGGATAACGGATGCCTAACAGCTCGGTTACTCTCGTGTTCCAGTTCATCCTTTATTCCTCCCCTAATCACAATTATAATATGTTTCTCTTCCGTATATCTATTTTCCTCTTTTTGATTGAATAAACAACAAAATTCCCCTCACTTCATCGCGAGGGGACGACTTTCAACTTTTAACAGAAACAATCGGTTCTAGTTTATAATTATTGATACGAAAAACATAGTCACACAAAATATCAATGTCTTCTTGGTTATGACTTGTTAGTAAAATTGTGCGTCCTTCATTTTTAAAGGCTAACAATAACCTACGGATGTTATTTACACTTTCTGCATCTAGCGCATTAAATGGTTCATCCAATATAAGTATTTGCTGATCCTCCATAATTGCTTGAGCAATAGCTAATTTCTGCTTCATCCCTAGAGAATAGTGTTTTACTTTTTGTTTCGCCGTCGGTTGAAGCCCGACCATTTCCATCGTTTCAAAAATTTTATTATCGCTAATTTTTCCTCTAATCATGGCTAATTCTTTTAAATTTTGAAACCCTGTTTTATTAGGTATATAACCGGGGCGATCTATAATAATCCCAATATTTTCAGGGAATCGTTTGCTTCTTCCAATCTCTACTCCATTCACAATGATTGTTCCTTCATCTGGGAATACAAATCCACATATCATTTTAAATAAAACGGATTTACCAGAACCGTTTGGTCCTACAATGCCATATATTTTTCCTTTTTCTACATTTAAATTCACATGTTGAAAAAGTGTTAATCCTTTATACGATTTACTTACATTTTTTAAAGAAATAATATCCATTTTTTACACCACCTATTGTTCATGTGCTTATATTTTTAAGCTTTGTTTGAGCAAGCGATGAATAACAAGAAACGATATAACATTCATTATCAATAAAATCGTTGTTAAATAATATGGAGAATAATCTGCCAAGTAAGCCATACTATTTAAACCGATCGGTATGATCCCGTTTACATTTATATGAGGTAGCATAACAAGCATACATATGCTAATGAGCACAACACCATATATAGATTCCTTGCTTATCCAAGAAACAATAAAGATTAGACTTATATAAAACATGATTTGTAAAAAACCGTTCATAAAAAAATGGTAAATCATCTCATGTAACGGCTTTGAAAGCAATGTCACATATCCATCGACATTTGCTCGAAAACAAACAGCGACTGCAAGTGAAAGAACAAACAATATCATTAAAAAGAAAATTGTTATGGCAATGAGCTTCTTCATCCAACTCCAAAACCATTTATTTAAACTTCTAAAACGAATCATTTTATAATAACTTAGTCGTTCCAATTCATTACTTAAAAAAAGCAGTTGTACTAAATAAGTAAATCCAAAAAATACGATCGCATAAAAGAAAAAAGGCATATACGCAAAACGTTCGGCACTCACTCCAACAAACGACATAACGAAAACATCAAAAATAGTTATATCCGAAGAGTGAACTAACGATTGAGCCGTTGCGACGATCCCCACTATACAAAGAGAAAAATAAAAAACAATAGGCATATACGATTTCATCGCTTGTATGTAAGGTCTTTTATTCAAGTCTAAAAATGGCAAAAAGCATATACAAAAAACAAAAACAACGATCACGACAATATAAACTAATTCTAAAGAACGAAAAGCATGTAATGCATTGGTAATCGAAAAAAAAGTCACAGGCAATAAAAAAGCAAACTCGGTCGGGAATAACTTAAATCCTACAATATTAAAAAGGAAAAACAATACATTCATAAAAATGAGAACACCTTTATTTTTAATCAGCACATATATAATCGCAAAAACGATATGTAGCAATGAAAAAGTGAACAATAGCAAAACAAACTGTGCGAAAAAAGCGAATGCTGGATAACTAAAAAAATGCACAAGTTCTTCAAGCGTATTCGTAACATGCGCTGTTTTACTTAGCTCGCTCCAATTCCACGAGTGAGGAAATCCAATTGCCATAAATAAAGACATAAAAAACCACAAAAATGGTAAAGGAAAAACGTTTATCCAAAAATTATTCAAAGAATGATACACCCATTTTTTAAATGATCCTAAACGAATGAATACTTGATAATCAAAATCTGTAAAAATAGATCTAATTAAAAAAAATAAAACAACTGGAATAATAAAATAAACAACGAGATATGCATCGCTTAGTAAACGCAAAGTGATATCCCAATTGTTAAAATCTACTTTTTGTTCATAAGCAGTTTGAACAATCTCTTTTTTTAGCCTCACACCATAAAAGTAAAAAACTATTCCTACAACGATCCACTTGATGCTAATCATCTGTTTGATACTTTCACGTATAAAAGACGACCAACTTTTCATCATCTATATCATCCATTCTTCCTCATCGTTTTTCAGTGTGAGTAAAAACGTAAAAACTAAAAAAGCGATTAAAAATGAGAACGGAACAAATACAGTCCATAAAGGTTGTTCTTCAATATTAAAAGGAAAAATTGTACTAAGTGGCGAGAACATGGCTACATGAAATAGTCCCGTAACAAAGTTCAAAATATGATAAAAAAGAAATGGAGCCGATAAAGCAATAAACGGGTTGCTTACATTTAAGAGCAAAATAAAGGCAATCGTGCTATAAACGACACCGTTTATCGCCACCCATAACGAGTAAATAAAACCGTAAGCGAAATCTCCATACCGCAAAAGCTGCGAAAAAGTGACCGCAGGGATACGTACATTTTCAGCAGGAGAACTATAATGAATGATTCCTAGATGTTTCTCAACATAAACGATAAAAACAAATGGAATAAAGACAAGCAAAAACGTAACAAGCCCAGTAAAAAAAGCATTTACGAATCCTTTGCTAGTTACATAAATGTGTAGTGGAATTCTCGGACGAGTATATGGAATAAACTTGTTTCTCTTCTCTTGTAAAAAAGAGGGCAAATATACTATGATTACAATGGCAGGAAAAAGTAATGGGATAATCCCTGATATCGTTTCTTGAAATACTTCCACTGGCTCGAAAAACTGATATCCTTTACTTATCATATAAAACCGACTAACTGGCAAAAAAATAATGATGCTGAGCCAAAGTAATATATTTTTTTTCGTTAAAGCTCTTTTTAACTCCACGACTAGTTGGTTACGCAACATGTTATTCACCTCATTGTTATGAAAAATAGTCGTGATAGTTAAAGGCTAAAGCCCAACTATCACGATCTTTATTTTTTAATTGCTTCTCCATCTTCCAGATACTTGAACATCTACCGGTGTGGTAAGATCATTGCTAAATTCAACTCGCGCATTCAATCCTTTAGGAACAGAGTTTGGAAGATTACGGTAATCATTATCAGTAATACTTCTGACCCATGAACCTGTTCCTGAAGTTGCCTGCATTCTGGCATCAACGGTATATGCGCCACCAACTATAGATGAATATAATTCACCATAAGTTCCAGAAGATTCTTTTGTCTGATAACCCGTATATCCACTTCCATTAAATTTCGGAACGGTTGTATTATATTCTGACCAACTAGTTCCTGCTTGCACCGCTCCACCAAACGCTACCAAACCTACTGATAAACCCATTAAAACTAATTTTTTCTTCAAACTAAATTACCTCCTCTTTAAAATTTTGGTACATTTTCATTATAATAGTTTTTTTTTTTTTTTTTCAATAGTTTAATAGAATATTTTAGTTTATTAACCAAAATTTAAATTTTATATCTTGTGTGCAAAGTGGTTATATTCATACATATGAAGCATATCACTCATATTTCTTTTGAAAAAAATCATCTTTCCAAACGTATAAAGAAGTGCTATAATTCACTTTGTTTTATGTAAATCCAAGTTAAAGAGGTGTACAGCGAAATTGTCACAGTATGAAACACCGTTATTTACCGGACTGTTAGAGCATATAAAGAAAAATCCGATTCAATTTCATATTCCTGGTCATAAAAAAGGAGCAGGAATGGACGAGCAGTTTCGCTCCTTTATTGGAGAAAATGCGTTAGCGATGGATTTGATTAATATCGGTCCGCTTGATGATTTACATCAGCCAAAAGGAATGATTAAACGCGCCCAACAGTTAGCGGCGGAAGCGTTCGGGGCGGACTATACGTTTTTCTCCGTGCAAGGGACGAGCGGCGCCATTATGACGATGGTCATGTCTGTCGCAGGCCCTGGCGATAAAATTATCGTCCCACGAAACGTGCATAAATCAGTCATGTCAGCAATCGTCTTTTCGGGAGCGACACCGATTTTCGTTCATCCTGAAATTGATAAAGAGCTTGGCATTTCACACGGCATTACACCAGAAGCAGTAGAAGCGGCGTTAAAGCAACATCCAGATGCCAAAGGGGTGCTCGTCATTAACCCGACGTATTTCGGCATTGCAGGCGACTTAAAACGAATTGTTGACATTGCGCACGCATACAACGTCCCTGTCCTTGTCGATGAGGCGCATGGTGTGCACATTCACTTTCATGAAGATTTGCCGCTTTCAGCGATGCAAGCAGGAGCGGATATGTCGGCGACGAGCGTGCATAAACTTGGCGGTTCCATGACGCAAAGTTCGATTTTAAACGTGAAAGAAGGGCTTGTGTCGCCAAAACGAGTGCAAGCCATTTTAAGCATGTTAACGACGACATCGACGTCTTACTTGTTGCTTGCTTCGCTTGATGTGGCGCGCAAACGGCTTGCGACAGAAGGACATGAGCTAGCGGAACAAGCGATTCGCCTCGCGAATGAAACGCGCAAGCAAATTAACGACATCGACTATTTATATTGCGTCGGAAAAGAAATTATCGGCGCAAAGGCAACGTTTGACTACGACCCAACGAAGCTCATCATTTCGGTCAAAGAGCTCGGATTGACGGGCTATGAAGTCGAAAAATGGCTTCGTGAACATTACAACATTGAAGTCGAGTTGTCCGACTTATACAACATTTTATGTATTATTACACCGGGCGATACAGAACGGGAGACGAGCGTATTAGTCGAAGCGCTTCGTCGTTTATCAAACGAATTTCGCCATCAAGCCAAAGTCGGAAAAAAACCGAAAGTGCTTTTACCAGACATTCCTGTCCTGGCGCTTACTCCGCGCGATGCGTTTTATTCCGAAACGGAAGTCGTGCCGTTTGACGAATCAGCAGGGCGCATTATCGCCGAGTTTGTCATGGTATATCCACCTGGCATTCCAATTTTCATTCCGGGTGAAATTATTACGGAAGAAAATTTAAACTACATTCGCAAAAATATAGAAGTCGGCTTGCCTGTCCAAGGTCCAGAAGACGACACGTTACAAACGTTGCGCGTCATTAAAGAACATCAGAAATAAGAAAAGCGGAGCTCATATCGAGTTCCGCTTTTTTCGTCAATAAAAAGAGACCGGCTATGCCGATCCCTTCTCTCTATATTTTCTCCTCATCCCCCAAAGCTCGTGCCGATCTATGTTTTATTCTTCGTCTTCACAATCGCAACCGCTACATTGCCCGTACAATACCGTTACTTTTTCGTCCTCAAAATGATCGATTGTCGCATTGCATGTTTGGCATACAATTGTACCCATCCCCGATAACCCCTTTTCCTTTGGAATGTTTGAAAACGTTTTACTGATTTCATAATAATATGTCACATTTATTTTGTCAATAGGAATTAGTATGACATATTTAAACAAAAAAAGAGACGTATTTCACGCCTCTTACTCATATTGTTCAGCAAATGGTGTCGATGGTAAAATGTCTGAGAAAAATTCCGCTAAATCTTCAGCTTGTTCTTTTGTGTCAATGCGGAACGTTCGTTGTAAATAGTCGTGGTCTTCGATGTCTTTCGGGTCGAGGAGAGCTGAGCGGCCTGTTTGCATACAGATGACAAGCGGTTTACCAAAAAACATATTTGTGTACACGATGCCAAAGTCGTATCGGACGTCTTTCGTCGTAAAGCCGACAAACCTCACTTTTACTTTTTCATGTTCATCATACAATTTTTCGAATACGTGCATATCATTCCCTCCTTCTTGTATATTAAACTTTATTATATCGCACTATTCATATTTTCGCAATTATTTGTTTTTTCATATATGTCCATGATACAATGAAAGTGATTTCAAAAATGGTTGAGGTGAAAAAAATGGCTCATACAGCTACCATTGAACTTGTCCCTGCATCAACATGGGAGACGGTAACGTTAGAACAATGCAAACAACTGCTCGAACAATATCGAAACATCGCGCAAAAAACAGGCGAACAGCTGGCGTGGGATTACGCCGAGTCCGCTTTCCCATATGACATCGTCACAAAAGACGATCGCATTTTGTTAGTCGGAAAAGATGATCGCTATCATATGATTGAATGCCGCGTGCACGACCGTGCTGTACAGTTCGTCTTGCCAAAACAAGCGACGCACGGCGATAAAGGGAAAGCAAACGAACTATGCAAATTTTTCGCCAAACAAATGGCAGGAAAACTGCATTTATTTAACGGACGCATCATGTACTATTATAAAAGATAAGACCAAAACAGCTTGCGGCAAACGAAATAGACGGCAATCGTCAATAAGGTTGTCCAACATGCGCGCTTTTTCGTTACATGCAAACGAAGAGCAAGCAAAAAAGAAATATATATGAATATCCCGAATAATAACGCCTTAAAAATAAAATGATCGTGCGCCGATCTCCATTCAATAAACGAAAACAAACTCCATATCATCATTTGAAGTAGAAAGACGATATACATGTTCACACACCCCTTATGAACATCATATGATCGTCTCGAAAAAATCATGAAAAAAGAGGACGGCGAAGCCATCCTCTTTATTTGTTAATAATATGAATTGGGCTACCGAGCGCCACTTCTGCCGCTTCCATTGTAATTTCTCCAAGCGTTGGATGCGCGTGAATCGTCATCGCAATATCTTCTGCTGTCATGCCTGCTTCAATTGCTAAACCGAGCTCAGCGATCATATCTGATGCGTTCGGGCCGACAATTTGCGCTCCGATAATGACGCCATCGTCTTTCGTTAAGACGAGCTTTAAGAAGCCATCTGTTTCGTTTAACGCAAGGGCACGGCCGTTTGCACCGAATGGGAATTTTGCTGTAATGACGTCAATTCCTTCTTCGATCGCTTGTTTTTCAAAGTAACCGACAGATGCGCATTCAGGGTCAGAGAAGACGACAGCTGGAATCGCTAAGTAGTCAATTTCAGACGGATGACCAGCGATCGCTTCAGCCGCGATTTTTCCTTCGTATGATGCTTTATGCGCAAGCGGTGGACCTGCAACGACGTCACCGATCGCATAAATGTTCGGTACGCTCGTGCGGCATTGTTTGTCAATTTCAATTAAGCCGCGCTCCGTCATTTTCACGCCGATTTGTTCAAGTCCCATCTCTTCTGTATTCGGACGGCGACCGACTGTGACAAGCACGTATTCCGCGTCAATCGTTTTCGTTTCGCCGTTTACTTCAAATGTTACCGTTACGCCGTCTTCACGCTCTTCGACACCTTTCGCAAGCGCGTTCGTAAAGACGTCTACTCCTTTTTTCTTTAAGCGGCGACGAACGACTGCGCTCATTTGCTTTTCAAAGCCAGATAAAATTTCATCCGCACCTTCTAAAATCGTAATTTTTGTTCCGAAGTTTGCGTATGCTGTTCCTAATTCTGTACCGATGTAACCGCCGCCGATGACGACCATTGATTTCGGAATTTCAGGTAAGTTTAATGCACCAGTTGAATCAAGCACGCGCTTCGAAAATTTAAACGTTGGCAACTCGATTGGGCGAGAACCTGTTGCGATAATGGCGTTTTTAAATTTGTACGTTTGCGCGCTATTTTCTGTCATGACGCGAACGGTATTTTCATCCACGAAATACGCTTCTCCGCGCACGATTTCAACTTTATTTCCTTTTAATAACCCTTCGACACCGCCCGTTAATTTTTTCACGACACCAGCTTTCCACTCTTGCACTTTCGCAAAGTCAACTTTTACGTTTTCCGCAAAAATACCCATATCTTGTGAATGTGTCGCAATTTCGTAACGGTGACCAGCAGAGATGAGCGCTTTTGATGGAATACATCCGACGTTTAAGCACACTCCACCGAGGTTTCCTTTTTCAACGATCGTTACTTTTTGACCGAGTTGCGCTGCACGAATGGCTGCAACGTAACCGCCAGGACCTGCACCGACGACGAGAGTTTCTGTTTCAATTGCGAAATCGCCTACTACCATCGCATTACGCCTCCATTAATAATAATTCAGGATCGTTTAATAAACGTTTAATATGATTTAATGCGTTTTGCGCTGTTGCACCGTCGATCATACGATGATCGAAGCTTAACGACAACGCTAATACTGGAGCGATGACAATTTCACCATCGCGCACGATCGGTTTTTCTGAAATGCGGCCGATACCTAAAATCGCTACTTCTGGATGGTTAATGACCGGTGTAAACCATTGACCGCCTGCTGAACCGATGTTTGTAATTGTGCATGTTGCACCTTTCATTTCGTTTGGCATTAATTTACCTTCACGCGCTTTTGTTGCGAGTTCGTTAATTTCTTTTGCGATCGCAAAAATTGATTTGCGATCCGCATGTTTAACAACAGGAACGAGCAAGCCTTTATCTGTGTCCGCTGCAATTCCGATGTTGTAGTAATGTTTATGAACGATTTCTTCTGTTGCATCGTCAATGGATGTGTTAAGCGCTGGATATTCGCGAAGCGCAGACGTTAACGCTTTAACGACATATGGTAAGAACGTTAACTTAATGCCTTTTTGCGCTGCCACATCTTTAAATTTCTTACGATGCGCAACAAGTTTTGTCACATCGACTTCGTCCATTAATGTGACGTGCGGCGCTGTATGTTTCGAGTTTACCATCGCTTTCGCAATCGCACGACGAATGCCGCTCATTTTTTCGCGTGTTTCTGGGAACTCGCCTTCTAATACAACCGGTTGAGCTGTTGGCGCTGCTTTTTGTTCTTGTGCTGGCGCAGCTTTTTCTTCTACCGCTTGCGCTTTCGCTTCTGTTTGTGGCGCTGTGCCGCCTGCTAAGTATGCATCAATATCTTGTTTTAACACGCGACCGTTTTTACCTGTTCCTTGAACGAGGCGAATGTCGACACCTTTTTCACGCGCATATTTGCGCACAGATGGCATCGCGATGACGCGTTTTTTCGGCTGTGCTTGTGCTACTTGCTCTTGTTCTTGTTTCACTTCTTCTTTCTTTTCTTCTACTTTTGGCTCATCGCCATGATCGCCTTTAAACTTTAAGTTTTCGTATCCTGGCGCATCAAATTTAATTAACGTTTGACCAACGGTTGCGACTGTTCCTTCGCTTACTAAAATTTCTAATACTTTTCCTTTTACTGGAGATGGAATTTCAACAACCGCTTTATCGTTTTGCACTTCGCAAAGTACGTCGTCTTCGTTTACTTCATCGCCCGGTTTCACAAACCATTTGACGATTTCACCTTCGTGAATTCCTTCACCGATGTCCGGTAATTTAAATTCAAATGCCATGTATCTCAACCTCCTATTTCTTAAATGTGGAGGGGTCATTCCCCTCCATTAGAACGTCATTACTTTTTTCACTGTTTCGATCACATCTTTAAAGTTCGGTAACCATACTGGCTCTGCTTGTGAGAACGGATATACTGTATCTGGTGCCGCTACGCGCAATACTGGCGCTTCAAGGCTAAGAATCGCACGTTCGTTAATTTCTGCAACAACGTTTGCCGCAATACCTGCTTGTTTTTGCGCTTCTTGTACAACGACCGCGCGGCCTGTTTTTTCAACTGATGCGATAATTGTTTCAATATCTAACGGTTGAACCGTGCGCAAGTCTACGACTTCAACAGAGATGCCTTCTTTTTCAAGCTCCGCTGCTGCTTTTAACGATTCATGTACCATCGCACCGTATGTGATGATCGATACGTCTGTTCCTTCACGTTTAATGTCCGCCTTGCCGATCGGAATTGTATATTCGCCTTCTGGCACTTCTTGACGGAACGAGCGGTACAATTTCATATGCTCTAAGAAAATGACAGGGTCGTTGTCACGAATCGCTGAAATTAACAATCCTTTCGCATCGTATGGCGTTGATGGGATGACGACTTTTAATCCCGGCTGTTGAGCGACAAGACCTTCTAAGCTATCTGCGTGCAATTCTGGCGTATGTACGCCACCGCCAAATGGCGAACGAACAGTAATTGGCGCATGGAAACGACCGCCAGAACGATAGCGCATGCGCGCCATTTGACCAGAAATTGAGTCCATCACTTCATATACGAATCCGAAAAACTGAATTTCAGGCACAGGACGGAATCCTTGTAATGCTAAACCGATCGCTAAACCGCCAATTCCTGATTCCGCAAGCGGTGTGTCGAATACGCGATCTTCGCCAAACTCTGCTTGCAATCCTTCTGTCGCGCGGAATACCCCGCCGTTTACACCGACGTCTTCACCGAACACGAGAACGTTCGGGTCTTTGCGCATTTCTACGCGCAACGCATCCGTGATTGCTTGAATCATTGTCATTTGCGCCATTGGTTATTTCGACTCCTTTTCTTTATAGATTTCGTATTGCTCTTTTAAGAACGCTGGCATTTCTTCGTACATAATCGACATTAAGTCTGTCACTTTTTGTTTTGGTGTTTCGTCCGCTTTCTTAATCGCTTCTTTAATATCTTCTTTCGCTTGTTCAATGATGCGATTTTCTTCTTCTTCGCTCCATAATCCTTTGTTTTCTAAAAACTTGCGGAAGCGAACGAGCGGATCTTTTTTCTCCCATTCGTTTTCAAGCTCTTTCGAACGATAGCGCGTTGGGTCGTCTCCCGCCATCGTATGTGGACCGTAACGGAAGCAAAGCGTTTCAATCAATGTTGGACCTCCACCGTTAATCGCACGCTCGCGAGCGTCACGCACCGCCACATATACCGCAAGCGGATCCATTCCGTCTACTTGAATGCCCGGAATACCTGCGGCAACCGCTTTTTGCGCGATTGTTTTTGCGGCAGATTGTTTTTCGACTGGCGTTGAAATCGCGAAACGGTTGTTTTGAACGATAAAGATCGCTGGCGCGTTAAATGCCCCTGCGAAGTTAATTCCTTCGTAGAAGTCCCCTTGCGATGCACCGCCGTCACCTGTATATGTAACTGCGACCGCTTTTTTGCCACGTTTTTTCATACCGAGCGCAACGCCGGCTGTTTGAATAATTTGGGCACCGATAATGATTTGTGGTGGCAACACGTTGACATCTTCAGGAATTTGGTTACCATGGAAATGACCACGTGAAAATAAAAACGCTTGGTAAAGTGGTAAACCATGCCAAATCATTTGTGGAACGTCACGATAGCCCGGTAAAATGAAATCTTCTTTTTCTAATGCAAAATGGCTCGCTAATTGGCTCGCTTCTTGTCCTGCTGTTGGCGCATAGAAGCCGAGACGTCCTTGACGGTTTAACGAAATGCAACGTTGGTCAAGCACGCGTGTGTATACCATGCGGCGCATTAATTCTTTCAACTGCTCATCTGTTAAATCTGGCATCGCCGCTTCGTTTACGACTTCGCCTTCTTCATTTAAAATTTGAAATGTCGGGAACTGCTCAGCGACTTTTTCAAGTTGCTTTTTCACATCGAATAGGGGTTTTTTACCCATTTTGTTCACCTCATCCTTTCTTTTCAAAACGTAAAATGATGCACCTTTTAATTTGCCCAAAAACGGTTTCTTTTTACCACACGTTGTGTATTGAAAGCTGTATTAATGAGAAAAGCAAGTGTGATTAATACAACTGTTTTTTTACATCTTTCAGTTTACACCGTTCGACAACGCTCGTCAATCAGTTTGCTTGCCACCTTCTATATAAAAATGAAAATTAGAAAATTTTAACTGTGTTATGAATCTGTTATACTATTTTTCGTTAATCTGTATTATTTCTGTTTTACAACGTGAATATGTATGTTTCTCACGCAATTGCACTTTTTCATTCCATCCTTCATAATAAAAATGGTTATACTGCGTGTGAGGAGGAAACAACGTGATTACGATGAAAGATATTATTAAAGACGGTCATCCGACGTTACGAAAAGTAGCTGAAGAAGTGCCGCTTCCCCCATCCGAAGAAGATCGCCGCATTTTAGCAAGCTTGTTGGAATATGTAAAAATGAGCCAAGATCCAGAGTTAGCGAAAACGTATGGACTTCGTCCGGGCATCGGCTTAGCTGCGCCGCAAATTAATGTCTCGAAGCGCATGATTGCGGTGCATGTGACGGACGAAAAAGGAACGTTACATAGCTATGCGTTATTTAATCCGAAAATTGTAAGCCATTCCGTTGAAATGTGTTATTTAACGAGCGGAGAAGGATGTTTATCCGTCGACGAGCCGATCCCCGGTTACGTTCCTCGCTATATGCGCATTACAGTCACCGGGACGACGCTTGAAGGCGAAACGGTGAAGCTACGTTTAAAAGGATTGCCTGCGATCGTATTTCAACATGAAATTGACCATTTAAACGGCATTATGTTTTATGATCATATTAATAAACAACATCCGTACGACGTGCCAGCTGGCGCCATTCCGATTGAACGTTAAAAAAAGGGTGTCCATTGCGGACACCTTTTATTTCAACAATCCGAGCTGACGTAAACCGAATAAAATGCCATCTTCATCGACCGGTTTTGTAATGAAATCGGCTACTTTTTTCGCTTCTTCATGGCCGTTCCCCATCGCTACCCCTGTGCCGACAAAGCGCAACATTTCCGTATCGTTTAACCCGTCGCCGAACGCATATACGTTTTCGCGCGCAATGCCGAGCTGCTCGATCATTTTTTTAATCCCTTCTGCTTTAGAGCCGCCATACGGTAAAATATCTGTAGATACCGCATGCCAGCGCACAAAATGAAACATCGGAAACGCTGTAACGTACGGCTGTTCCTCTTCCGGCTTACAAAACAAAAGCGCTTGATAAATATCGTTTTGTTCGTAATACGTTTCATCGTATGGTGGATGGGCAAATTTTAAACTTCCCATGCTTTCGTGAATGTACGGATGATCGGCTACACTCGCCCGCATCGTGTCAGCGTCCATGAAAATAAGCGGATGTTCATTGTCGTGCGCCATTTGTTTTAAGGCGTGAAGCCGTTCGCGATCAAGCGGTTGGTTGTAAATCACTTCTTTTTCAAAAACGACATATTGTCCGTTAAAGCTAACAAACGATTCAATCCCGAGCTGTTCTCGAAGCGATTCAAACATAAATGGCGCTCTCCCCGTCGCGATCGCCACATATACCCCTTGCTTTTTTAATTCATGTATCGCTTCATATGTCGATGTCGGCAACTGTTTCTCATGATCTAACAACGTTCCGTCAATATCGAAAAAAACGATCTTTCTCTCCATGTTTCTCGCTCCTCGTGTAAAAGTTCACAAACCTACCGTAACCGAATTGCATCACATTGTCAACGAATCGGTTAAACAATGGCATATTTTCCTATGCAAAATTTGTCGATGATCTTCTTATAATAAATCATAGAGAAGACATTTACTTTCCTGCAAAATCGGATACAATAAAAGTGAGGAGTGATGCGTCATGTTGAAAAAGTTGAAACGCAAGCTGCTCAAACAATGGAAAGAACTTTTGCGCAGAAAATCGATTGCATAGTTGTACGAGCCCTTCGGTTGAAGGGCTTCTTTTCAATTTTGTTTCCTATTCCACACTTTTTATATATAATAAGAAAAGCGGAAAACGCTCGGGGCTAACACTTTATTTTTTAAACAAATGATGAAAAGGAGAGATGGACGTTGATTTTTAAAGTGTTTTACCAAGATACGATCGATGAAGTACCTGTAAGAGAAAAAACGAAGACGCTATACATCGAAGCGGATAGCGAGCGAGATGTGCGCCGAAAATTACAAGACCGTCATATCAATATTGAATACATTCAACCGCTTGAGGGAGCACATTTAGCGTACGAACAACAAAACGCTGATTTTCACGTATTGGAGATTGAACGATGAACATGTTAAAAAATAAGCAAGTCGGTGTTTTCGCTCTCGGCGGTCTAGGCGAAATTGGGAAAAATACATATGGCGTGCAATATGAAGATGAAATCATCATCATTGATGCCGGCATTAAGTTCCCAGAAGACGAGTTGCTCGGAATTGATTACGTCATCCCTGATTACAGCTATTTAGTGAAAAATGCCGAAAACATTAAAGGGTTATTTATTACGCACGGACATGAAGACCATATTGGCGGCATTCCGTATTTGCTTCGCCAAGTGAACGTCCCGATTTACGGCGGCAAATTGGCGCTCGGGCTCATTCGCAACAAGCTAGAAGAACACGGATTGTTGCGTCAAACGAAACTAATCGAAATAAAAGAAGACGACGTCATTTCGTTCGGAAAAACAGCAGTGACATTTTTCCGTACAACGCACAGCATTCCAGATAGCTACGGCATCGTCGTCAAAACGCCAGTCGGTCAAATCGTTCATACGGGCGATTTTAAATTCGACTTTACTCCTGTTGGTGAGCCAGCGAACTTAACGAAAATGGCCGAAATCGGAAAAGAAGGCGTTCTTTGTTTATTGTCTGATAGTACAAATAGCGAAATTCCGCATTTTACAATGTCGGAACGGCGCGTCGGCGAAAGCATTCACGACATTTTCCGAAAAGTGCAAGGACGCATTATTTTTGCCACGTTCGCTTCGAACATTCACCGCTTGCAACAAGTGACGGAAGCCGCTGTATTAAACAATCGAAAAATTGCCGTATTCGGACGAAGCATGGAAGCGGCTATTGAAATTGGACAACAGCTCGGCTACATTAAATGTCCGAAAGATACGTTTGTCGATGCGGCACAAATTAATCGCCTCCCTGCCCATCGCGTCACGATTCTTTGTACCGGAAGTCAAGGGGAGCCGATGGCAGCGTTGTCGCGCATTGCTAACGGGTCACATCGTCAAATTCAAATTATGCCAGGCGATACAGTCGTCTTTTCATCTTCGCCAATTCCAGGCAATACCGTAAGCGTCAATCGTATTATTAATATGCTGGCGCGCGCAGGAGCGGAAGTCATTCACGGACCGCTTAGCGACATTCATACGTCTGGTCACGGGGGACAAGAAGAACAAAAATTAATGATTCGCTTAATGAAACCGAAATATTTCATGCCGATTCATGGCGAATATCGCATGCAAAAAATGCATGTAAAACTTGCGGTCGATTGCGGTGTCCCAGAAGAAAACTGCTTTATTATGGACAATGGAGACGTGCTCGGCATTAGTGAAGAAGGAGCAAGCATCGTCGGCAAAATTCCGTCCGGTTCCGTGTATATCGACGGAAGCGGCATTGGTGATATCGGCAACATCGTCTTACGCGACCGTCGCATTTTGTCAGAAGAAGGATTAGTGATCGTCGTTGTAAGCATTAACATGAAAGAAATGAAAATCGCCTCCGGACCAGACATTATTTCACGCGGATTCGTCTATATGCGTGAATCCGGCAATTTAATTAGCGATGCCCAACAACTGATTGCTAAACATTTACAACAGCTACTTGAACAAGGAACAAATCAATGGTCGGACATTAAAACGGAAATTACCGATACGCTCGCACCGTTTTTATACGAAAAAACGAAACGCAAGCCAATGATTTTACCAATTATTATGGAAGTATAGCAAAAGAAGGTGTCGTTTGTGACACCTTCTTTTTATTCTCCAACGACTTCGCTTTCAAACCGGTCAATGTCTTGATCGGCACCGATGACGATTAAAATATCACCTGCGTAAATGACTTCTGAGGCAAGCGGTGAAACGATAATGTCGTTGTTTCGTTTAATCGCAACGATGTTAATGCCGTATTTGGCGCGAATGTCTAACTCGAGAAGCGAATGGCCATGGAGCCGTTCATTTGCAACAATTTCGACGATGCTATGGCGATCGGACAGCTCTAAATAATCAAGCACATTGTTTGAAATCATATTGTTCGCAATTCTTTCACCCATATCTCGCTCGGGATGAACGATATGGTCGGCACCAATTTTTTTCAACACTTTTTCATGATAATCGTTTGTCGCTTTTACCGTAATTTTTTCGACGCCGAGCTCTTTTAAAATAAGCGTCGTTAAAATGCTCGCTTGAATGTTGTCACCGATGGCAACGATCACGTGGTCAAAGTTGCGAATGCCTAAACTTTTCAAAACGTTTTCGTCCGTTGAATCGGCAACGACGGCTTGGGACGCAATCGATGCATATTCGTTCACTTTCTCTTCGTCTACATCAATCGCAAGCACTTCCATTCCTTGCTCGCTTAACGTGCGACATACGCTACCTCCAAAACGCCCAAGACCGATAACCGCAAATTCTTTTTTCTTCACGACATATCCCCTCTTGTTCGATATTCATCCATGACGCGGATGATTCGTTTTTCTAACATATTCATTCCACCGCTTCCCGCTTGATAATGGCGAAATATACCGTCTGCATCAAATACGTAATACGTCGGTACACATCGATTATCAAACGCTTCTTTTAACCGGTGATCGTTGTCAATGAAAAGCGGATGCGTGATGCCGTATTGTTCAGCAAGCTGCTTCACGACTTCAACGTTTTCATCACCGTCGCGGCGCGGCATATGAATCGAAAGAACGTTTAATTGTCCTTCATAGCGATCGCGAAATTCGTTCACTTGTTTAATTCCGTCTTTACAAAGATGGCAACTCACCGCCCAAAAATGAATGAGCGTCGGCTTGCCGATGAGCTGTTCGCGAGTGACGTTTCCGTTTAGTACGACTGTTGCTCCGTCTAATGATGGCATAGGCTCTCGTAATTTCATCATTCTTCTTCCTTTACTTTATGATTTCCTTTCCATGCGAGATAGCGAGTCAAAAGTTCAATGGCCACATCGATCGCTTCTTCGTTCGGATTTAACTTCGCATGATGCAAACCGAACGGGGATTGCACGCCGAGCCAAAACATAAAGCCAGGAATGCGTGCGAGCATGTAGCCGAAATCTTCGCCCGTCATCGCTTCTTGACAACGAACGAGACGAACATCTGTTTTTTGGTCCACAAATTGCATAAATTCATTCGTTAACGCCTCATCGTTATACACTTGGTAATACATCGAACCGTAATCGATATGCGCTTCGCAGTCGTAAGCGACTTCGATGCCACGCACGATCGCTTCAATGCGCCCTTTTACTTTTTCCATCGCTTCCGGAGATCGCGTGCGAATCGTCCCTTCTAGTCTTGCCCGCTCGGCAATGACGTTTTGTACGTTGCCGCTCGTCAGTTTGCCAATCGTAATGACCGCGCTATCAAGCGGATTGACGTTGCGAGAGACGATCGTTTGCAGCTGCATAATGAGAGCGCTGGCGGCAACGACCATATCTTTCGTTTCATGCGGAAAGGCGGCATGTCCCCCTTTGCCGATTAAATCAATAAAAAGCTCGGACGTATTCGCAAACAACAACCCTTCTTTTGTCGCAATCGTTCCGACCGGATATTCAGGAGCGATATGCAAAGCGATCACCATATCAGGCATCCATTGTTTCATTTCATCGCTTTCAAGCATCGGAAGCGCCCCGCCCGGCCCTTCTTCCGCTGGTTGAAAAATAAAAAGCATGTCGTCGTCAATCGGATGATGGACGACGTGAGTGAGCACACCGAGGGCGATTGCCATATGCATATCGTGTCCACATGCATGCATACGTCCTTCATGCGTTGAGCGAAACGGCACGTCTGTTTGTTCGTCAATCGGTAATCCGTCCATATCCGCCCGATAACCGATCGTTTTCGTCGGCGCCATGCCGAGAACACGCACGAAAATGCCTGTGCGCCACGTTTTGATTTGCAACCGTTCTTGTGGGAGACTAGCTAAGTAATCTAATATATATCGTTGTGTTTTCCACTCTTGAAAGCCGAGCTCAGGAATTTGATGCAAATCGCGGCGGATGTTTATAAACATTTCGATCCTCCTTTTGAAAAAAGCGTGGATCCATTCCACGCTTTACAGTTGGCGAAGTTCTTGTTTAATTTCTACTTTTGCTTTTGTTTTTTCGTCAATTTGTTTAATGACGCGCGCTGGCACGCCTGCCACAACGGTATATGGAGGCACATCTTCTGTCACGATCGCACCTGCGGCAACGACAGCACCTTTTCCGACCGTCACTCCTTCTAAAATGACCGCGTTTGCTCCGATCATGACATCATCTTCCACAATGACCGGTTTGGCTGACGGTGGCTCAATGACACCAGCAAGTACTGCCCCTGCACCAACGTGGCAGTTTTTCCCGACTGTCGCACGTCCGCCAAGCACAGCGTTCATATCGATCATCGTTCCTTCACCAACAACGGCACCGATGTTAATGACCGCACCCATCATAATGACGGCATTGTCGCCAATTTGCACTTGATCGCGAATGATCGCTCCCGGCTCGATGCGCGCTTTAATATGTTTTAAATCAAGAAGTGGAATGGCAGAATTGCGACGGTCGTTTTCCACGACGTAGTCTTCAATTTTATGTTTGTTCGCTTCAAGCGCTGCTTCAATGTCCGCCCATTCGCCAAATACGACGCCTGTCTGACCTGTAATAAATGTTTTTGCGCTCGGGCCAAAATCGATGTCAGCTATGTCTCCTTTTATGTATACTTTCACAGGTGTTTTCTTTTTACTATTTTGAATAAAGGAAATAATTTCATTTGCATCCATCATCATCACAACTTCCTCCTTATCGTTTTATTTTTTTACTTTAACAAATGATATAAACGGTGACAAGCCTATTGTCGCTTTTCGTACATCGAGCGATTGAACCGCTTTAATATTTCACGGCGCGTCACGATGCCTACAAAATAACCGTCATCATTTTCTACGCATAAAAAGGGGTGATCAATAAGCAACTTTAACGCTTTTAAAAATGAATCGTTTACATGTAGACGCGGGATGTTGCGCTGCATCGCTTGTTCCACTTTCATCGTGTCAAGCCGCTCGAACTCGATCCGCTCAATGCCTAAAATGGCATCCATAATCATCGTCATACTAATGAGTCCTTGCAGTTTATACGTCATATCTAATACTGGGATAGCCGAGTATCCTGTGCGCGTTAAGACGAGTAACGCGTGTTGTAAATGATTCCCCACTTGCACGTGCGCCACTTTATCGGACGGAATCATCAGTTCAGTCAGCGATGGTTGTTGCATCGTCATTCCGCCTTTCACAATATAATCCCCATTTGTCATTGTATCATGTTCGTTTCGATATGGAAAAGCGAGAAGTGCAATAAAAAAGCCTTCACCTATGTGAAGACTTAATTCAACAAATCGAAAATTTCAATGGCGATCATATCAATGTTGTCGAATTGATACGATTTCGGCTTCTCGCCTTTTTCGTACACTTCTAATACGAACGTGTTCGTTTTTTCATAATATGTCACGCTACATTTTTTTTCACCATTCACTTCAAAGTTGCGTTGTGGCGCTTCGTTCGTTCCTGTTTTTTGTTCTTGTAAGCTAATTAACCGTTGGATAATGCCTAATAATTGCGACATGACATTCATTCCTTTCCGATACGTATTTCAACGACTATTCACTACTGTACCAAGATTCGCGAAAAAAGTAAACAAAAACGAAAGCCCACAAAAGCGGGCTTACGTTTGAAAGGCGACGTATGCGATATACCCGAGCAAAAGAGCGACAAACACGATGTATGCAATGAAAATCGGATTGCGCACATACGGATGAGCAGCCACTTTTTCACCGACGGGCGTATCGTATTCGCCTTGCACTTTTTGTCGCTTCCCTACTTGATACGTATAAACAAGTCCCCCGACTAATACCCCGCTAGCAACAAGTAAAAGCATCCAAGAAAATGTATCCATCATCGCTCACCTCTCTAGGAAACGGAGCGCAAACATCGCCTTGTCGTGACATAACGTTTGCGCCTTACGCTTACTTTTCCACCGCGAGCGATGTTTTATTACAAATGGGCGTTATGCTCAAACAAATACTCATACGTTAAATCGATAAACAAATAATGATGTTCATCAATCGGATAGGAGTATGTGCGAATCGTTTCACCTGTCTCAATGTCGCTGTATAAATCAGATAAAATGCCGCGTTTGCGAGAACGCATGCGAATAATGTTCTCTAAAAAATACGGACGCCAGCTCCAATTTTTCATTTCGTATTGTGGCTGTAACTCCCACGTTTCGCCTCGTTTAAATATGTTCGCGGATTGTTGAAATCCGTCTTCATCGCATACGTAAATGCGGAAACTACAATCGCTCAAATGTTTGGCTAAGACGGAAATGAGTTCGTTAAACGATGAAGCTTTTTTATGTTTTGCCACAAGCTCGGATACGCGCGCTTGAAATTGTTCGGAAATATCGTATAACGTTTGCAGTTTCTTTTTTTCATGTTGAATGAACGTATGAAACTGAGTGCGCAACGTTTCTTTTAATAAATGCGGTGGAAGAAACGACGGTGACGGTTCGTGCAAATAGTAGCCTTGATAATATCGGCCGCCGTTTCGCCACGCATATTGGAGTTGAAAGGCGTTTTCGATATCTTCATACAAAAGCGTCGCCCCAATTTTTCGTGCTAAAAGCGAAATGGAATAAAGCACATCATCGTACGATACCGTCGTCGCTGACGTGCGCAACGAATACAAATCAATTTTTAATAAATCGGGCGCTAACAACCGAATGCGGTCTAAGTTGCTGCTTTCTTTTCCAATATTATCAACTGCAATTTGAATACCGTATGTACGCAAATACGTCAATACGTGCCCGAGCTGTTGAATGTCGCCTTTAAAATGATGCTCCGTAATTTCAAGAACGACTTGGTTTAATTGTAATCCTTTTTCTTTATATTGAAGAAGAAGTTGCAAAAACGATTCTCCCCGATCGATCATTAACACGTTCGCATCACGATTAATGAAAATAAGCGATGCAGGCTGCTCATGAACAAACTGTTCGAGCGCTTTCGTCGTCACTGCCACATCGACTTCCATGCGAAACTCCTCTGGAATCGTTTCGTCGTGAAAAAATGGGCCAAGGCTGATCACTTCATCCCCTTGTTGAAAGCGCCCAAGCACTTCATATCCGACGATGCATTGCTCGTCGGCGCTAAAAATCGGTTGGTAATACGGAACGACTTGATCGATGTGTGTTAAAATGTCTAGTGCATCCAAAGCGACGCTTCCTCCCCCGTTTTTTCACCCATTATACCATAAGAAAAATAAAAGTGCTTGTCGGGAAACAGAAGAAAAGCGACGTCAGCAAACGTCGCATTAAAACGGATGTTGATTCAACCATTGCCCTCCGTCGACCGTAATGCACTCGCCGTTAATGTATGCGGCCGCATCAGAAAGTAAAAACGAGGCGACTGCTGCAATTTCTTCTGGCGTACCGAAACGACCGAGCGGCACACTATCTTTGACGCGCTTTTCCATCTCCTCTGATAAAATAAGCTTTTCTGCTCCACCTGTTCGCTCAATTGGACCGGGAGCGATGGCGTTGACGCGAAATCCGTATTTTTTCCCCCATTCGACCGCTAACGTGCGCGTCATCGTTAGCACACCTGCTTTGGCGCACGCCGAATGAATGACGCCCGCTCCTGCTCCCCAAGCATATGTAGCAACGATGTTAATGATCGATCCTTTTTGTCCTTTTTCAATCCAATAGTTTCCGACTTCTCGACTACAATAAAACGTTCCGTTTAAAACGATGTCGATGACGCTATTCCAGCCGTTAATCGATAGCTTTTCTGCTGGACAAATGAAATTGCCTGCGGCGTTATTAATTAACGCATCAATTTTTCCGAACCGTTCATCTGTTTCTTTCACCATCGCTGCGACTAATTCCGGTTGACGCACGTCCATGACGATCGGAAGCACGCTTCCCCCGATGTCTTTCGCCGCTTCTTCAAGCGCTTCCTTTCTTCTTCCGGTAATGACGACATGCGCTCCTTCATCTGCAAAACGCTTCGCCATATATTTCCCCATGCCGCTTGAACCGCCTGTCACAATCACGACTTTCCCCTTCATCTTCTCATCCCCTTTTATGAATGGTTATTCATTCATTTTTATTGTACTATATATTTAGAAAATTTTTAACATTGTTTTTGCTGTTTTTATCAACTTTTTTCTTTTATAATGAATGAAGAACATTTTCATTTGGTAAGGTTTGAGACATGAAACGAAGAGATTTTTTACGCACGTTTTTTTCTTTATTCGTTAAAGGAGCATTGCTTTCAACGGCGGGATATATGTATGCAAAATATATTGAGCCGAGGCAGTTGACCGTACGGCGTTATGACATCGTGCATCCACTCATTCCAAAAAGCTTTGATGGATGTCGGATTCTTCAATTTAGCGATGTGCATTTAGGGTATCATTATTCTGTTGACCATTTTCAACGCGTCGTCAAACGAATGAACGACCTCGATCCGCATCTCATTTGTTTTACAGGCGATTTGCTTGATAAACCGAATGAATACGAACATGTCGCTGCGGTTACATCATTATTGGCAACGCTTCATGCTCCGCTTGGAAAGTACTGTATTTATGGAAACCACGATCACGGCGGATACGGAACAAATATATATAAAGACATGATGGAGAACGCCGGGTTTCGTCTCCTTGTGAACGAATGGGTACGTGTTCGTCAAAGCAACGAACAAATTGTGATCGCGGGGTTAGACGATTTTATGCTCGGTCAGCCGAATTTTGCAAAAACGGTGCAACAGTTGCCAAAGGAAACGTATACGATTGCGCTTATTCATGAACCCGACCTCGTGACGCAAGCGAGCGTCTATCCGTTTCATCTTCAGCTGTCTGGTCATAGCCACGGGGGACAAATTCAACTGCCGTGGATTGGACCGCTCGTCACCCCTCCGCTAGCAAAACAATATGTCGAAGGGTTTTACGATGTACAGCAACTCACCTTATACGTCAATCGCGGACTTGGAACGACGCGCATGCCGTTTCGCTTTTTGACCCCGCCAGAATTAACGTTGTTCACATTAAAAGCCGGGTTATAACATAAACCCGGCTTGAAACATACATATGCTTCCGATAAGCGAAGCAACGATGTAAAAAAACGCTTCTTTATATTGTTTTCGCAACAATAGTTGCAGCGCTTCGACGCTAAATGTCGAAAACGTCGTAAACGCTCCGAAAAAGCCAATCGTTACCCCGACGGCTTGCACGTCGTGGGCAAGCGCCATGCCAAGCCCGAACGAACCGAGCCAATTAATGAACAAAATGGAAAGCGGCACAGATGATTTTTTCGTCCAACGTAATAGCCATATGCCAAGCTGATAGCGGCACCACGCCCCAAACGCTCCGCCAAGCGCAACGGTAATCATGACGCCTCACCTACTTTTTTCATACCCATTCGTTCCCCTACATACACGCCTGCATAACAAAAAAGCAAGCCTCCAACAAAAGATGTGAGCACATATACATTTGCCAGTCCGACATGGTCATGCCATAGCGCGATCGTCTCTTTACTAAACGTTGACATCGTCGTCAATCCGCCACAAAACCCTGTTCCGATGGCAAGACGCAACCATTCCGCCATGTTTCTCTTTCCGACGTAAGACGTAAGCGCCCCAAGCAAAAATGAACCGACATAATTGACGAGCAACGTTCCCCACGGAAACGAAAGAAACGGGAATACGATCGCTACACCGTATCGACATAGCGCCCCTAGCGCTCCGCCAAGAGCAACCGCTCCGCTTTCTTTCATGTCATCATCTCCTTATTCTTCATCGTCTGCAACATCGTATGCCATTTGAAATAAAATCATTTGGCTATCTACTTCTTCTTCTCCTTCTTTTCGCTTCACGTAATCGTATTCTCCCTCTTCGTTTTGCTCGCGCGCTTTCACGTTATCCGCAAGCAAAATGTGCAATACGTCAATGAGCCGCTGTTTTAATTCTTTGTTAAAAATCGGAAATAAAATTTCAATGCGGCGGTCCATATTGCGCGTCATCCAATCGGCAGATGACAAAAAGACGCGCGCTTGTCCGTGGTGATGAAAATAATATACGCGACTATGCTCTAAAAAGCGACCGACGATGCTGCGGACGCGAATGTTTTCACTTACTCCTTTCATTTGTGGACGTAAACAACAAATGCCACGCACAATTAAATCAATTTGTACCCCTGCTTGAGACGCTTCATATAGCTTCATGATGAGCTGTTTATCTGTTAATGAGTTCATTTTTGCGATGATGCGCCCATCGCCATATTGTTTATGATAGCGAATTTCTTCGTCGATGAGCTGTAAAAATTGTTGCCGTAAATCAAACGGGGCGACGACTAAATGGTGAAATTCCGGTTTTTCCATATAGCCACTTAAATAATTAAAAAAGTTTGTCGCATCTTCACCAAATTGTTCATTCGCCGTAATCAAACCGAAATCAGTGTACACTTTGGCAGTCGCGTCGTTATAATTGCCTGTTCCTAAATGAACGAACCGCTCAATTTTCCCATGTTTTTGGCGCACAATTAACGTAATTTTACTATGCGTTTTTAAATGCGTCATGCCATAAATGACGTGGCAGCCTGCTTTTTCAAGCTCTTTCGCCCATTGCACGTTATTTTCTTCATCAAACCGCGCTTTCAATTCAACGAGAACGGTCACTTGTTTTCCGTTTTCCGCCGCCCGTTTTAACGCTTCAATAATTGGAGAATCTCCGCTGACGCGATAAAGTGTTTGTTTGATCGCTAACACGTCTGGATCGTCTGCGGCATCGGAAATAAAATCAATGACCGGCTCAAACGATTCATATGGATGGTGAAACAATAAATCACGCTCTTTCGCTTTTTCAAATATATCTTCATCATCATCTACATCTTTTGGCGGTTGCGGAATGAGCGTTTGGAAAATGAGATGTTCTTTATATTTCGCCACTTCATAATAAAACGAAAATAAAAATGTCAAATCAATCGGCCCGTCAATTTGATACACATCTTTTTCGTGAATTTCTAACTCATCTAATAAATAATCGAGCACCCATTCGTCAAACCCTTTTTTGCTCATTTCAAGCCGAACCGCTGCGCCCCATTTTCGCTTTTTTAACTCTTTTTCAATTTCTTTTAATAAATCGCGCGCCCCTTCTTCGTGAATCGTTAAATCGGCGTTGCGCGTAATGCGAAATTGCGTCACAGACGAAACGTTGTACCCTTTAAATAACGTATGAATAAACATCGTAATGACGTCTTCTAACAGCGCATACACATGCATGCCGTCGCTTGCTGGCAATGGAATGAAGCGATTTAACACCGCTGGCACTTGCACGATCGCTAATTTTTTCCGATCTTCTTCATCTTCTTCATCGTCAAGGACGATCGCTAAATTTAAACTTTTGTTCAACAACATCGGAAACGGGCGATACGCATCGACAGCCATCGGCGTTAATACCGGAAAAATATTTTTCATAAAATACGACTGCAAGTACGTCATTTGTTCAGCGCTCCATTCGGTTGGCGCAAGCAAATGTACCCCTTCTTTATTTAACATCGGCAACAACGTTTCGTTGTACATGTCGTACTGCCACTTCACAAGCGCATGCGTTTTTTTCGCAATTTTTTTCAACTGTTCTTTCGGCGTTAATCCCGCTTTATTTTCCGGCTTATTAAATCCGGCTTTCACTTGATCTTTTAACCCAGCGACGCGCACCATAAAAAACTCATCTAAATTCGAGCTGAAAATGGCTAAAAATTTCAACCGTTCCAACAACGGATTGCGCTCGTCCATCGCCTCTTGCAAAACGCGTTCGTTAAACGCAAGCCAACTTAATTCGCGGTTATTATAATAACGCGGATGGCTTAAATCCATATTCATCCCTCCAAATGAAACTGTAATTGAATCGGGCGTTTTAACATTTTTTCGACATGCTTCTTATGTTTTTCCGCTTGATATTCTTCCGCTTTAAACGATTGACTGCAAAAAAGATGTACGACGACGGTTTCATCTTGAAGCTCAAGCTGCACGCGATCAACGATGTTTCGCTTCGTATCGTTTAAACTGTAAGCAAATTTTAATAGCGCACCAAGAAAACGAAGCTTTTTTTGTTCTGTGCGTGTAAACCACGCATGAAACGGCTGCACATATTGTTTAAACAACGTTTTATTTTTAAACGAAGCAACAAGCGCAAGTTGCACACGATCACGATGGCTTAATCCGTCAATCGTTCGATTCGCTAAAAGGTAAAACGTATGTTGGCTGCTCGCTTCTTCGTCGACATATTGCCCTAAATAAAACACGTGAGCGGCGCGCTTTAATAAGACGAGATCTTCTCCGGTCAGCGGAAAAAGCGAAAGCGCACGCATTTGGTCAAACAGTTGAATGACAAGTTTTAATACGTGTTGTACGTGTTTTGTATTCACTTCGTAATCTTGGGCTAGTTCAAAAAAACTTTCATCTAGTACGCTGGGAAAGACGATCGGCCCAAACTGTTCGTAAAAAATGCCGTCGCGCAATCCTTTGCGGCTTAAAATAAACGTCGTCGCATCAACTGTTTCGTATAACGTTTGAAACACTTCGACCGCTGGAATAATTAAATCCGCTCGATCTTTCGACAACGCTTCGACTTTTTGCAGCTGTTCAAACGTCAATGAGCGCAAATATTTTTTCACTTGTACAATGTCGTCGCGATTCATTTCGTATTGATGAATGCCGGCAATCGGGTAGTTTTGTAACATTTGATGTACTTGCACGACGTTGCGGGCGCTTCCCCCGATCGCAATGATTGGCAAACGGCGTTGTTTTAGCCACGGAAGTGATTGAAATTGCTTGTCGACGTATGCACGTAACGTTTGCAGTTCTTCATCTGTCGGCACGTTGCCAGCGACAAACTGACGTTTTAACGATAATGCACCAAACGGGAAGCTATGATAGTCGACAAGTTCGCGATTGTGAAAATACGTCACTTCCGTACTTCCTCCGCCAATATCGACCGTAATCCCTTCATGAAATGACGTTGATTGAATGACAGCTAAAAAACCGTAGTATGCTTCTTCATATTCGGATAAAATACGAATACGAAAATCGGTTTTTTCTGCAATAAAGCGAACGATCTCATCGCGATTGCGCGCTTGACGAATCGTTGCCGTCGCCACACATTTCACATCGTGCAGGCGATGAAAACGCGTCACATCTTGAAATGTGAGTAGTCCATCTAAAAGAACGCGCAATCCTTCCTCTGTAAAAAAGCCGTCTTCTGTTAAATAGTTGCGCAACCGAGCTGCAATTTTTACATTTTCTCGCTCGCGCAACCGACCGCTTTTGCTTCGTTCGTAAATGACAAGCCGCATCGTATTCGAGCCGATATCAATAATTCCATATTTCACCGTTTACCCTCCTCCGTTAAAAAATAAATTGAAAATTTTCCAAAAACATAGACGATCGTGTATAATAAAAGTGTATAAAAATGAAAAGGAGTGGAATGCCAATGGAAACAGTCGAATGCACCGTTGAAAACTTATCGGTCGCTTTGTTTACTGTCAACCGTCATGCGAAAACTGCGTTAAATCCTTCTTACTTGTATTTACTCAAGAAAAAAACGATTGAAAAAATGCTCGAAGAAGGGAAAGCGAAAAAAGTTGGACTTCATTTTTCCCGAAATCCGAAGTACAGCCAACAAAAGTCGGATGTGCTTGTGGCGATCGGTCAATATTACTTCCACATACCTCCAACAAAAGAAGACTTCAAGCATTTGCCTCATCTCGGTACGTTGGACGATTCTTATCGCAACCCTGTTGCTAAAATGCCGTTGTCTCAAGCGAAACGTTTACTTCAAGCATACACAGGCGTCACACCTGAAGATGTGCAACCGAAGCCGAAACGATACGATTGGTCACGTCCACATCGGTTCGGGAAAACATTTCGTTAAGGACAAGCTTCGAGCTTCAACAAGCATACTTTATTATATTACACAAAAGGGCGGCCTCTTAATGAGATCGCCCTTTTTTGAAAGATGAAGAAAGTATAGAGTTCCGGGGCTAGGTGAGGAGCTGTCTAGCTCCAAGCGCCATCGGCTCGAATCGCTCCGCCCCACACTGCGGCGGCGACAGCCTCCTCGGTGGGGCTTGTGCGCTCTTCGCCGATAAGCGGGCGCTTTGCGCTTTTCTTATTGGACTAATTGTTCAAACTGTTCAGCTGAAAGCGGCTTGCTGAAATAGTAGCCTTGGGCACGGTCGCAACCTTCTCGTTTTAAAATGGCAAGTTGCTCTTCCGTTTCCACCCCTTCGGCAACGACTTTCATTTGTAAGCTGTGCGCCACTTCAATGACGGCGCGAACGATCGATAAATCGTATGAATGTTTTACCATATCTTGCACAAACGAACGGTCTATTTTAATGATGTCGACCGGCAGTTTTTTTAAATAGTTTAATGAAGAATAGCCTGTCCCAAAATCGTCAATGGCCAATTGAAGCCCTAAATTTTTTAACGCTTGAAGTTGAGCAAGCACATAGTCAATATGATGCATCGCCATACTTTCTGTAATTTCTAGTTTTAAACAAAACGGATCTAAATCATACGTGTGCAACACATGTTCAATATGCTTCACTAAATCCGCTTGCAAAAATTGTTTAATAGAAATGTTAATGCCAATTTGCACGTGTGGAAGCCCTTTTTTCTTCCACACTTTACTTTGCTCACATACTTTTCGCAACACCCATTCACCGATTGGCTGAATTAAATTCGTTTCCTCGGCAATCGGAATAAACGTTGCGGGTGAAATCCATCCGCGCTTCGGATGATACCAACGCAATAACGCTTCCGCCGCCACAATATCACCTGTTTCCATATCGACAATCGGTTGATAATGCAGCGTAAATTCATTTTGTTTTAACGCTTTTCGAATGCTATGTTGAATGTATAATTTTTGTTCGTTCATCTTTTTTAATTCGTTCGTATAAAAACAGTACGTATTTCCACCGTTTTCTTTCGCAATTTCAAGGGCTAAATCCGCAAACGACATGAGCGTCGTCCAATCGGTTGCATCGTGAGGAAAGACGCTGACTCCAATGCTTGGCGTCACGGTCAATTCTTGATCTGTCAGTTGAAACGGAGCCGAAAATAATTGAATGATTTCCCCGATGACTTGACGCAGCTCATTTCGGTCAACGGTATAAAAAGCGAGAAAAAATTGATCGCGATGTTGTCTAGCGACGATGCCACCTTCATAGCGCCGCAATCGCTCCGCTACTTGTTTTAACAATTCGTTTCCACGTTCATAGCCAATTAAATCGTTAATGAATTTAAAACGGTCTAAATTAAGCGACAATAACGTAAACGGTTCATTTTGATTCATTCGTTCGGAAAGCATATGTTGAAACGAATCGTACGACAAGACGCCGGTTAATGTATCCGAATCATTATCGTCTAACAAAAAGAACCCTGTCCAAATGAGATGCGAATGAAACGAATACACGTGCATATACGCATGGCGTTGATCGACAATCATTTTTCCGCGCCACGTATCGTTTGTATGTAATGTAGAAATAGCTTCATGGGCACGGTCAATGAGTTGTTGCACGACGCCATAGCGGCGCGATAATTGTTTCATAAACGAATCGCTCATATACACAATCGTTCCGTCTTCGTTCGTAACAAAAAAAATCGCACATTGATCAAACTGTTGCCCAACGGCCTCCCATTTTATCAATGGAGGGTGTTGGAACAGAAACTGCTGTTCATTCATGTTGTAATCCTCGCTTTTTGTTTTCTTCCCTCCTTTTTTATTAAACCATACGTGACGATAATTGAAAATAATTTTTCAGAAAGAAACGAAATTTAGTCAATTGTTCCTGTGCGTAAAATCGATACGTTCACATCGACGTCGATCCGTGCATCTTTGTACAATGGCAACCATTGTTTATTTGTCAACTGTAATTTGCGCACCGAATGGTCATATATTTGTCCAAATCCGATCGGGTCCGTTTCATATGCTTTTAATTTCTCCAATAGCTGATTGATTTCTTTTTTCATTTGTTTTTCAATTGCCCGCTCAAGCACGTGTATATTCGCTTGCATAATTGGCTTCATTTTTTCAGACATCTCTAAAATTTCCGTTTGCATCTTGACCGTAACACGAAAATGCGGAAATGGTTTTTGGCGAACGAGCTTAATTTTCCGTTTCGTCCGAATTTCGTTAAACACAATATTCACTTTTTTTCCCTTTTTCTTTATTAATAACGGAGCGACATCTTCGCGCGACACCGTCACATTTTTTAGTCCAGTGTTATACTCTGAGGCTAACATTTTAATGTAAAAACTTTCGTCGAGTCGCACCGTTCCGACAAATTTGTCTCCGCGAAAGAGCGCTACTTTTTCAATAATCGGTTTGTCGTCACGCAATGATAAACAAGGTAAAACCGGATCTTTGCCAACGTCGTAATAACTATGAATGAACTCGTGCAACGTGGCGGCTAATAGCGATTCACTGCGCAAATTTTTTTCAATTAATCGATATAAATATGTTCCAATATCGGGCGTATCTTCATGTTTTTTACTTTTTATGACTGTTTTTGCGCTCGGCTCCGCAATAGCTAAATAAACGAGCGAGCCGATGTTCGCATCGCGTTGTAGCGTGTCGGTGAGTGGAAAAATCCCTTCTTTCTTTGCTAGCTCCTTTCCGTATACAACGACGCGAATTTGTCCCGAACCTAAATCGTGGCTCGTTTGCGCCTCTAAATCTTGGCGAAGCCCTTTGCTCGTTTTATTTGTCGCTTCAATCACTTCGGACATCGATGAACCTGTCGTTTGGAACGAAAGCATAACCGATCCACCTTCATACATATTTCCTTTTTTATCAAATCCTGCTGCTGTAATAATGCCTTGTCGCTCTAATACGCGCGGGGATACACAACCGCTAAGCAACAACATGACGATGATCAACCATTTCATTTTGCGCTCCCCTTTGCCCATGTTTTGATGCGCACAAAAACATATAAGAAAAACGGATAGACGAAGCTCAACCAAAACCCATACCATCCGACTTGATCAATAAATTTGTTAATTGTCGCTCGCTTTTCAAAAATAACCGCAACCGCAAAAGATAAACCCGCAAAAAGAAATAACCCGTATTTTTGTTTGATATGAAAAAGCGCTTTTCCACCGCGCGTCATCGCCCACATAAACATGAGTAAATTCGGCAAAATGACGAGCAACCAAAGCGGGATGACGATATATTCAAACCGCTCAATAAACGGAAATTTGATGATCGTAAACATCGATAACGATGCCCAAATGGTGACATCGAGTTGTTTCGGACTAAAAAAAGCAATCGCAATGACCGTCACCGCAGCAACGAGCAATGTCGTCAATAACACACCAAGTTGCGCATAGCGATGAACGCGCTCTTTTTCTTTTACAAACGGATAAATGATATATAACACTTCAAATCCAAGCATCGTGTAAGACGTTTTTAATACGCCGTTCATCATTTGCTTCGGCGTCGCTTCCAATATAGGGAGTAAATGAATCCACTCCGCATATTTCAACGGTTGAAAAACGACAACAACGATCCAAATGGTCATAAAAAACGTTAAAAAACTAACGCCAGCCACGAGCCGAAACCCGCCGCCATATAAGGCATATACCGTTAAAAGCACTAAAATGAGCGCACCGCCCCAAAGCGGAAAATCGGGGTACATCCACGTTAATGCCATCTCCACATAACCGAGCAAAATAGACGTATACGCCATTAAAAAATAAACGACAACCGCTGCGTTTATGATCCAACCGAGCACACGTCCATACACGAACGTATGAAGCGAAAAAATGTTGTCATGTTCCGACGATTTTAACGTTTGGCAAATGACGAAAACGATAAGATGAATCCATAACCCGCTAATAAGGACGGCAATCCATGCATCTTGGCGCGCTTCAACGAAAATGACGCGCTGCACGCCGACGATGCCGAGGCCAATTTGCGCGGTATGAACGAGAAAAAAAACGAGATACGCATTCACGGATAGCCGTTCGTTTGGCGTTTTCATCATTCATCCAAATCCTTTCGTTTCATCGCTTCACGCCATGAAAAACGGCGGGAGTTTTGCGGACGGTTCGTTTTCGGACGTTCGTTATAAAACTTAATCGGCAAACGAATGAGCGCATATTTCATATCTGCAAAACGAAACGGATACATCGGCGATAAATATGGACGTCCAAGCGATGTAAGCTTTAATAAATGAATAAGCAACAGGCTGACGCCAATAAATATGCCAACGAGCCCCCAAAGCGCCGCGAGTAAAATGATTGGGAAGCGTAAAATGCGAATCGTTGCCCCCATTTCATAACTTGGTGCCGTAAACGAACCGAGCGCGCTTAATGCAACAATAATGATGAGCACGTTGCTCGTAAATCCGGCATCCACTGCAGCCTGTCCGAGAACGATACCGCCAACGATACCCATCGTTTGACCGACTTTTGTCGGCAAGCGCGCCCCTGCTTCACGCAATAGTTCAATCATAAATTCTAAAAATAACGCTTCAATGACAGGAGGAAAGGGCACGCGCGAACGGGATTCGCCAATCGTTAACAATAAAGCGGACGGAATGACTTCGTAATGATATGTAATGACGGCGACATATAACGGTGATAAAAAAATGGAAGCGAAAATGCCAAGCATTCGTACCGCGCGCAAGACGGTGCTCATCGTCCAGCGTAAATAAATGTCTTCCGTCGTCTCAAAAAAGCTAAAAAACGTTGTCGGACAAATGATGACCGTCGGGCTACGATCAACAAAAATGCCGATGCGCCCTTTTAATAAACTATACGCTAATCGGTCAGGAAGTTCCGTTAATAAATATTGCGGAAAAATCGTATATGCATGATCGTCTAATAGTTGCGCTAAAATGGAGCTGTCGATCACTTCGTCAATTTGCAATTCCGTTAACCGTTGCTTCACTGTTTGAACGTTTGTTTGATCGGCGATGTCCTCAATGTATACGACGCGCACATCGAGCGGGTTGCGCACCCCGATCGTCATTTTTTCAGTCACTAATTTTTGATCGGTAATATTTTGGCGCAAAATACGAATGTTCGTATCGATGGACTCGGTAAACGACATTTTCGGACCGAGGACAAGCGATTCCGTTTCCGCTTTTTCAAGCGAACGTTCGACTTTTTCTGCGATGTTGACGACAAGACCACGCTTTTCTTTTTCGATGTAAATGCCCGCCCAACCGTCGCGTATATATGACGCCATTTCTTTTTCCGTTTCACATATGCTCACTGCGCCAATCGGCAAACAGCGCGCCAGCTGCTCAATCGATACGTGTTGTTGTTCATGAATAAAGGCTAGGACGTTTTGTTGAAGATGAGCGTGATTAATTAAATTGCTTAAAAAAAGAACGTACACGTTTTTTCCTTTACATGCAATGCGGCGGCACATAAAATCTGGCGAATGGGCAAGCTGTTTCGCCACATCATCTATTCGATTTTTTTTTGTAAACCACATCATCTTGTCCCCTTTTTCTTCCGCTTCGTTTTTTACTAGTTTGCAATGACAAACGTTTTTTATGCAAAAAAAAGAGGAAACCTTAATTGGCTTCCTCGTTCAGTGGGACAAAAATCTCTCCTTGTCGCTCTTTATTCAACAACATTTGCAAAATCGTTTTCGATAGTTGGCTCGGTTGATACGGTTTTACTAAATAACTATTTGCGCCGAGCGCCATTCCTTTTTCCCGTTCTTCTAACGCCGAAGAAATAATAATTGGAATATGGGCGAGCTCTTCATTTTGCTTTAATGCTTTTAACACATCCCAACCAGATGCGTCATGTTCTTCTAACATAATGTCTAACACGACCGCATCCGGTTTTTCTTTTTGAATGAGCTCAATCGCCTTTTTTCCTTCTTTGACGAGTTTGACGCGAAACCCGCTATCTTTTAATTCCGCTTCTAATAACGCAGCTAAATTTTCATCATCTTCAACAATAATGACGTGCGCACGCGCTTGTTTTTCATCCGTTTCGCGTTCATCATCTCCACCGCGCGCCAACGTGACAAGCGGCAAGGAAACGGTAAACGTACTTCCTTTTTTCAATTCGGATGTGACAGTGACTTCTCCTTCATGCGCTTTGACAATTTCTTTTACAATGGCCAGTCCAAGCCCTGTTCCACCGATGCGGCGACGGTCGGAATTGTCGACGCGATAAAATTTCTTAAATAAGTTCGGGATCGCTTCTTCTGGAATGCCTAGCCCTTCGTCTTGCACATCGACACATAGTCGATTGCCTCGTTCGTATATGCGTACTGTAATATTGCCGCCTTCTGGCGAATATTTGATCGCGTTGCTAATCAAGTTTGTAAACACTTGAGCGAGTTTGTCGCGGTCGCCGAGCACCGTCGTTTTGTCTGTTTCTTTTCGGACATGAAACTGGTGAATCGTCGTATTTACTTTTTGCGTATCAATGACGTTTTCAATAATTGAAACAAGATCTTCGTATTTTTTGTCGTACGTTTGTTTTCCAGACTCCATTCGCTGTACATCTAAAAAGTCATTAATCAGCGCCGTTAACCGCTTCGCTTCTTGGTAAATTGTCGTTAAATATTTTTTCTGTCGTTCTGGCTTTAACTCTTTCGTTAACATCAGTTCCGTAAAGCCGAGTACGCTCGATAACGGCGTGCGCAATTCGTGGCTGACGGTGCTCACAAACTCCGATTTCATTTGGTCGACTTCAAACTCTTTCGTAATGTCGCGATGAACAAATACCGTTCCTTGTCGCTCCCCATTGCGATATAACGGCTTGGCGTACACTTGAATGACTTTTCGTTTTTGCGGTAAATGGTACACAAACGGTTCACGTTCTTCATCGCCGTTAAAAATAATCGACTGTAAATAGTCGCACAATGTTTTCCCTGCATCAGATTGCTCAACTAAGCCGCGCGCCCATTGTTCGTAACTGGCACCTTCAAGTTCAGCAATCGATTGTTTTTGCAGCAGTGCAACCATCTGTTTATTGACGATCTTGCTGTTGCCGTTCTTGTCGACAAAATGAATGCCTTCTTGCACCGTATTTAAAATATGTTGTACCGTTTCGCGCGCTTGTTCTGACTGTTCGTATAGCGCAATTTTTTGCAGTGAAATCGATATTTGTTTCGTTAAACCGACATATTCTTGCATCTCTTCATCAGAAAACGGTCCGCCGAAGCGACTAAATACTAAAATCGCTTCCACTTCATTTTCATTCGAAAGAACAGGCAAAAAGATGTCATGTACAAACATCGTTTCTTCATGATACCCTTTTTCAGAAGCTGAAACTTCCCGTTTTAACATAAACGGCTTTTTTTGCTCAAACAATCGTTGATGTAGACCGTTATAAATATATGTTAAAAACTGTTCCACCCCATGCGCCGACAATCCGAATGCCGCATGCGTTTTTTCGTCGTTCATTAAAACGATCACGCCGCGATCCGCTTCCATAATGCGCGCCATATGAAACACGATGCTTTGCAACACGTCTTGCTTATCCAATGAGCTCGATAGTCCGTGAACAAATTCGTTATGACGCTTTAATTCTTTTTCCCGCGCCTGCATCGTTTCAAGCGCTTGTTCCAGCTCGGCTTGTTGCACCTCTAATTCATCTTGCTGCGCAAGCAATTCTTCGTTGTGCGCCATTAAGCTTTCTTCTTTTTCTTGAATGCTCGCTAACATTTTGTTAAAGGCGTTTGCCAATTTTCCAATTTCATCTTCGCGATTTGTCGCTTCACGGACGTCGTAGATGACTTGCTCATCATTGGCAATTTTTTCAGCGACTTTCGCAAGCTCATTGAGCGGTTTGCCGATTTTTCTCATCATCATGCGCGCGATTGTAATTAAAATCGTCAAAATCGTAAAAATGAATAAAATAAACGCCGTTTGCGCGGTCGTCTGATCATTGCGCAACTGTTGAAATTCTGCATCAAGCTGTTCCGTTAATTTATTTTTGTACGTTTTCATTTGAAATTGAAATTGTTCAATCGATGCGGTTCCGCCGTTTTCTGATAAGCTTAATACTTTTTGCATATTGCCGTTTTCAAACGCTTCAATTGCTTGCGGAACGAGCGTGCCGAAATAATAGCTAGCAAACTGGCGCGCTTTTAAAAGAAATTGCGTATCGTCTTTTGTCGTCGCTGCCAACTCTAATGCATCAAGCGCGGTTTGCGCATTTTCTTGTTCGCGAAAAATGCTTAATTTAAATTCTTTTCGGTTGAACGCTAAATAGCCGCGCGCATCAGAAAACGCTTGGTTAAACGCCCGTTCAATTTCTTGGGCATATTTCATCTTCGTTTCGATTTGTTCTTTTTTCTGTTCAAACGTCGACGTTAACGACGTTTGATATAGAAACAAAGATGCCGCTCCGATGACAAAGACGACTAAAAAACTAGTGACGAGTACGACAAATTGTCTTGCTAAGCTTTGCCGAAAATAGTTACGCATCTTCTCCATGTAAAATCGCCTCGATTCGTTGCACTAATTCAAGAGGGCTATACGGCTTTGCCATAAAATAGTCGGCGCCAGCACCTATTACACGTTGTTGATCCGCCTGTTGACTTTTTGCCGATAGCATCATAATCTTTACATGTTTTTTATCGGGCATTTGACGCACTTGTTGAATGACTTCTAAACCGGTATATATTGGCATCATATAATCAAGTAAAATTAAATCGTAATCGTTTTGTTTAATCATCTCCAACGCTTCTTCTCCATCGCACGCTTCATCGATGTCATGCCCTTCATCTTCTAGCGTATCGACAACGAGCATGCGCAACACTTCTTCATCTTCCGCTAACAAAATTTTCGCCATTATTTCTCCTCTCCTTCTACTTTTTCATATATTTGTTTCACAATCGTGTACGAACGTTTTAACCGTTCGTGATATGTCGGTTGTTCCCAACCGTTCCATGTGTACGTATAAAAATGTTTTGCATCTAAATGTTCAGGATACGAAAATCCTTTTTCATACACGCCAACGCGAATGCCGTCAATCGTTCGGCTGCTTGCTAGCCCGCCTTGCCACATATCTCCCATCGCTTCGTGCATGCTCGGGTCTTTCATATTTAAAAGCGCCCATGGGATGCGAATTTCATACCCGTCTTTTTGTTTGCTGACGCTTACGTCTGTTAAAGAATTGTATGCTTCATCGTTCGGATTTGCTGTACCAAACGTCATGACACCTGTTTCGTAAAAATCGAACGGATACGTTTTTCCTTTAATTTGTAATTTTTTATTGAGCGTCAAACGAATCGGATGATATACACCGTTATTTTTTTTGTTCGCATACGGCAAACGGTCAATCATCTTTAACATGTGTCCGTAATGATAATAAAACGAATCGTAATAACTATCAATCCATAATCGTCCTTCTTTTTCACCGCGCAAATGGAGAACGAAATCGATTCCTTCTGTTCGTACGTTCGGCACATCAAGAATGGTCGCTTGCCCTTGATTCGGTACGGTATTAAACAATATATAGACGTCTTTGTCTTGCTCAACCGTTGTGTCGTAACGAATGTAAACGTACCGTTCATCGCTCGTCATATAGAGCGCGCGCCCGTCTTGTCGAAAGGCAGGAGCAATTTGTTGAAATGCCCAATCTTCTTTTCGTCCGTCGACTTTGATCATCATCGTTTCATTTTCCGCTGGATCAAAGCTAAGTAAACCGAATTGTTGTTCGTTCGTTTGCGCGTTAGACCAAAACGGACGACGGTCAGCATTATCGTAATCCATCGTGTTCCACGTTCGTTTAAACCATTCATCTTGCCATGTGAAAATAAAACCGCCTGCCATTTTTTCATGAACGATGTCTTCAAACAATTTTTTGTTGATCATTCCTTGTTCTTGTTCGGAATGAAACCCTTGGTTCATCCCATATACGTTGCGATGCGTCATTCCGCGCGATGACGGCACGCCAAATTCGGCGACGACAATCGGCATGCGATGCGCTCGTTTCATATCGTTTAAGTAGCCAGCATAGTTGTTTTTCTCGCCGCGATGATCGATGTAATTCGCATATTTCGGCTCATAGTTTAAAAAGTCTGGGTAGTACGGATAAATGTGATACGACGCAAACAAGCCGCTATGCATTTTATTTGTCGGATATATGACGTTCGGGTTTACCGATACGAAATCTTCTTTTTCTAACGGCTCGCTCGGATGTGTTAACAAATCCGTCGTCACCCAGTTTGTGAAACTGACCGGACGTTGCCAGCCGTACGTTTTCGTTTCGTATGCGATCGCTTCATCCATCATGCGCGCAAGCCAAATTTCAAACGGTGACGCATCTTTTGTGTACACATACGTCCCTTTATAATCTAGTAACCCCGCATGTTTCGTATTTGTCGCATGAACGACCGTCGGTTCCCATTCGACCCCAAAAATCCACCCGAGCACATACGGCGAAATATCGTATCGATATATGCCGCTCGCATGCCCTGGACGAGCTGGGATGTTTGCGCGCCCGTGAACGATATCGATCGTTCGTTTCATTTCCGCAACAAATTCATCCGTATTTTCTTTTGCAAACGCGTCGTTTGTGCGCAAAAACGTTTCTTCATTCACCCATACCCCGTGAAATAAATATAAAGGCTGCTCGGCGATTTCGTTATATTCGTAAAACGCCTCATAAAACGCAGGCGGGTGAATCGTGTACACACGAATCGCATTGGCATGCATCGCCCCAATTTGTTTAAACCAACGGAAATATTCTTCTTTCGTAATCGCCGTTTCACCCGGGAAATGACCCGGTTTTGCGATTCCCATATTGACCCCTTTTAACAACATGTTTTTCCATTTTCCGTTTTGATAAATTTGTATATATTGCTCTCCGACGCGTCCCGCGAGTTGAATCCCGTCGTCTGTTTTCGCAATCGTTCGTTCGACCGTACGCTTTTCATCATGATGCATCGATTGAAAAATCGTTTTCATCATTGGAACATACGCTTTCCAATAAAACGATGCGGTGCTATTCGGATCGTGGCGCGTCGTCCATTTACGCCATACGTCGATGCCGACCGTTTGATATATGCTCGGTACATCTCCTTCATCTGCATAATCACCACAAAAGTAATACGCCTCATAGCGCGCATTGCGATGATGAACGATGGCTGGAAACGTCGTCGGCAGGCCGAGCGCTTGTAATTTTTCTTTCCCACTTTCCGATAACGACAGCGTATATGTTGCCAACACTTCCTCGTCATGTATAGGCTTTACGATATCAAACCAATACGAATACGGAATGGAACCTTCTATCGCAAGCTTTTTTTCTCCTTTTTTCGTCGGAGTAAAAAGCACCCCTTTTTTTCCTATTTCTTTTTTATCCAAAATGACGAGCCGATCGTGTTCATCAACAAGCACATAACCCGGACCGGTAAATGCATATCGTTTCTCATATTGTTTTTCGTAATTTTCTCTTACCCAAACAGGCACTTCGTCATCTTCAAGTTTCGGGAAATAGCGGCCAATCCAGCCCGTCCATTCGACGTTTAATAAAGCATAAAATTTATTGCGAACAGACGGATCCGTCGGGCTTGCAAACGAATTAAACTCGGCGATGAGCGTTTTGTTTCCGGCAAACATCGCCTCGTGCAATCGATGAACTTCTTGTTCCGTCAAGCCACCGTACACTTTTTTTGAGCGCTTCCCTTTCTTTTTTTCTATCGTCAAATCATTTTCATATACGCCGTACGTATCGGCGACATAAATGACATCATACGATTGTAACGATGTCGGCCATGGCCGCTCTTTTTTTGTCGTCGGGATAAATCCGACATAATCTTTTTTCACATCGTAGCGCGCCCCGTTTGGTTTCACGTACTTTTGTTGGTTTAATAGCCAAACGAGCCCTTTATGTTCACGATACGTATCATCTGGAACCGTTTTATTGACAATCAACACGTGTAACGTCGTGGCAGGCTTCATTTTCCATAACCAATACGGTGAAGAAATGATCAGAAAAATAAAGACGACATATAAAACGAGCCAACGTTGTTTGTTCATCATTTCGACACACCTTTTCTTTTCATTTCTCCCCATCCTTTTCTTTTTAACAGCGCATCAATGATTCCTTCACAGCGCCATAACACCGTCAACGGACGATACCATAACGTTTCAGTCAATGAATAAAAAAAGAGGCGTACAACATCTGAGACGCCCGAAAATTTCCGCACCGTCCATTCTTCTAATAACACGGCAGCCATGGAAAAAATCGAACCGTACAAAACGGAAACGAGGAATAGTAAAATCGCAAATTCAATATACACATCTCCTAAGATGAGCGAAACGATGATGAGGATGTAGCCAAGCAACTCAACGACAGGGCCTAAAAATTCAATCAGCAAAAAATATGGCATCGACACGAGCCCGATGGAGCCGTAACGCGGGTTAAACCACATCCGCCGATGAAGCCAAAGGCTTTCAAGCAATCCGCGATGCCAGCGCCGCCGCTGTTTACGCAAATCGGTCATCGATTCCGGCGCTTCCGTCCAACAAACCGGATCAGGCACGTACACAATTTTTTTATTTGTGTTCGTTTCTTTAATGAGACGATGAAGTCGGACGACAAGTTCCATATCTTCACCGACTGTATGCGCATATCCGCCGGCACGAATGACCCATTGTTTTGAAAAAACACCGAAAGCCCCTGAAACAATTAATAATAAATTATGACGGCTTAATCCGATACGTCCCATTAAAAAGGCGCGCAAATATTCAATGACTTGCATAATGACGAGCGGTTGACGGGAAAGTCCAATGCGCACCACTTCCCCTTTTTCAATGTCGCAACCGTTAGCGATGCGCACGCTTCCGCCAGAGGCGATCACGTCTTCGTCTGAGTCCACAATCGGCTTCATCACTTTTAAAAAGGCGCGACGTTCAATGACCGAGTCGCCATCAATGGAACAAACGTATGGATATGTTGAAAAATTAATGCCCGCATTTAATGCATCTGCTTTTCCGCCGTTTTCTTTATCGATGACAAATAAATGAGAAAACTTGCGTGAGCGATACACTGCGCGCACACGTTTCGTTTTGAGTTGTTCACGAATGACGCGCTTGATCGGAATAAGATCGAAATCGTTCTTTAGCCGCTCAAGCGTATCGTCGGTTGAGCCGTCGTTAATGACGACAATTTCATACTCTGGATATTCGATGCTAAGTAGTGAACGAACAGTTGCGAAAATGCCGGCTTCTTCATTGTAGGCAGGCACTAAAATCGAAACAGGCTTCGTATAACTCACATCGAGCATTTCTTCATACGGCTCCCATTCGTCTAATTCGTACATACGGCGCAATTGAACAAGCGAAACAACGAGTAAAAACGTATAAAATAAAATGACCGCAATCATAAAGAAAAAGACGAACATCGCTGCAAGTTTAATCATTTTCTCGCCCTCTTTCTAACCATTCAAGCGCCATATCGCGCGCATAACGGTCATCTGATGTTTGGGCGATTTGTTCAAGAATCGCCAAGCCGTTTGGCATGCGCAACAACGCTTCGGCCGCTTGGGAGCGCACGGAGAAAACCCGATCTTTGACGAGCTCTTTAATCGTCTCAACGAGCTCATATTGACGAATGCGCGCACATAGCCGAAGCCCCATGAGCCGCTCTTGCCAAACGGGTGAATGTAAATGAATGCGAAGTTGCGCGGAATCAAGCGGAAAAGCGATTTCCGCTAACGCTTTTAATGCGCGAATGCGATATTCGCTTTGCTCATGCCGAAGCAATGTACGCAAAAATGAAACGTGCGCAAGTTTTTGCATAATACCAATCATATCAATTAACGCATATTGTATTTTTTCATTCCAATCAAAAAAGTGGTCAACCATTTTCGTAAACATATGATCGTCCATGCGCGATAAAATGAGGCGATAGTCAAATTGCGTAAACGATTCATCCGTTTGTTTCATATATTCATATACGTGTGGATGTTGAAAAAGCGCAAACATTTTTAACAGTTGGCGCTTTTCCATCGTCGTTAACTGTTTTTGTTCGTACATCGCTTCTAACTCATGGATGAGCGAGCAAAGGTAAAAATCTTCAATAAAAAAGAGGGCGTTCATTCTTCTTCCGAGCCGACGATGAGCAAGTTGTGCTCGTAAATAATCGACAAAATACATCTCGGCTAACGTTGTCGCCCTCTCCTTTATCCCCCCATTGGCAAGTACGCGCATAAAATGATCGAGTAGCTCCATCATTGCGACATGTTGTGCAGACGATGACGGAGCAGGGACTTGTTCGTCACCGTAAGCTAAATAGCGAAATAACACCGGTTCATATAACTGTTTATACGTTTCCACTTCTCGTTTCCATTTGCCATCTTTTCTTTTTCGGACAACTAAATAAAGAAAAATCGCAAATAAAACGGTGAATAAAGCGATTAAGATGACAGTAAAAAAAACGAGTTCATTGAGCACGACTAATTCATCCTTTTTAACATATGGCGTATTCTTGCTTCAAGCTCAAGCAACTTAAACGGCTTTGTCATATAATCATCTGCACCGAACTCAAGGGCGCGGGCAATATCGTTTTCACTTTTTCTTGCCGTTAACATAATCACTTTATACCGCGAGGAGTCTTTTCGGTTTCGTAGTTGTTGCAATACTTCAAGTCCATCCATTTTCGGCATCACCCCATCTAAAATGACGAGGCACGGTTCTTTTCCATCATGCCAATCGGACGCCATAAACTGTTCGCCATCTTTAAACGCACGCAAATCGAGCGTCACTTTTTCTTTCGTAAACATTTTTTGGACGACGTCTGTCACAATCGCGCGCACAATGGCATCATCATCGACAATCGCGACTTTCACCGTACGGCGATGTGATGCTTTTTGTTGTTTCGCAAGCACGACGCAGTTTCTTCCTGTATTTTTCGCTTCATATAGTGCAGAGTCGGCCAATTCAATCCAATGGCCGATCGGCTTTATTGGATCGTTCACTTCAACAATGCCCGTTGAAAATGTACACGAAAACGCCATATCGCCACTTTGAAACGTCATCCGTTCAAACTGTTCGCGCAGGCGATCAAACACAAGAAACGCCTCTGTCGCTTCTGTTGCCGGCAATAATACGACAAATTCTTCTCCACCAAAACGAATGACAATATCATGCGCGCGGACGTTCGCTTTTAAAAATTGCGCAAATTGTTTTAAAACGACATCGCCAATTAAATGTCCATATTGGTCATTGACTCGTTTAAAATGGTCAATGTCAAGCACAGCTAAACAAAACGGTTCGTGCGTGCGATGCCAATCGCTTTTTAATTGTTCATATGCTTGCTTTATATATTTTCGATTGTAGACGTGCGTCAGTTCATCTAAAAGAAGCAGTTCGTCAATTAATTGCTTTCTTTGAAGTTGACGGCGAATGCGCACGATAAATTCGTCGATCGCAAACGGTTTTGAAATAAAATCGTCAGCGCCCATTTCATAGCTTTTTATGCGCGTTTCTTTTCGATCATCAATGCTCACCATAATCATCGGGATAAATTGTTGTTTTAATTTTTGTTTTAAAAACGTTAATACTTCAAACCCTGTTTTCTTCCCCATATGAATATCGATGACGACACAATCCGGCCGAACGTCGTAAAACGAAGCGACCGCTTTAAGCGGATCGGCAATGGCTACAACGTACCAGCCGTTTTGTTCGAGTTGTTCTTTCACATACATTAAAAACGACGGGTCGTCATCAATGATTAAAACGGTCGGTTCGTCTCCTTTTTTCGTTCCTTTTTCCCCTTGTGTGACGTCTCCAATTTGTTGTTCATAACAAAGTTGAAAAAGCGGGGTTAGCCGCTCTTTCACATCCGTCGCTTTCCATTTTTTATGTTCATCTTCCCGCCATTGTTCCATTAACTGGCGCGCATAATTTCCGATATCCGTCATTCCGATCATCGCGGCCGTGCCAGCGATGGAATGAAGCAGGCCGTATACATCTTGATGGGAAATTTCATCTACCGTTTCCCATTCTTCTAGCCGTTTGCGAATGTTTTTTAAAAAATGTTGGCGATATTTTTCATAACGGTCCATAGCCATCCCCTACTACAAAATATATTGATCAATCATTTGCACAAGTTCGGCAATTTCCGGTTTGCTTACTTGTGCTGTCGCTCCAACGCGCTCCCCTTTATGACGAAGATCGTCGGTAATGAGCGAGGAGAAAATGATGACTGGTAAATGCTTCAATTTCCCATCTTCACGAATACGCTTCGTTAAATGATGGCCGTCCATTTGTGGCATTTCAATGTCGGTAATGACTAATTGCACTTCGCTTTCCACCGGCTTTCCTTTTTGAACGATCGATTGTAAATAGTTTAAAGCATCTTCGCCGTTTTCAAAAAACTCGACATATACATACCCTGCTTCCGCGAGCGTGTCGTGAAGAAGCTTACGTAACAACGGTGAATCTTCTGCAACGATTAGCTTTTTATTCGACCGCTCACGTTTGCCAAGCTTTTGTACACGTTCAACATGAATGCCCGATTGTGGGTTAATATCGACGACAATTTTTTCAAAGTCAAGCAACAAAATCATATGTCCGTTTAATTTCACAACGCCGATAATTTGACTTTCCAATCCTTGATACATTTGCGACGGTTTTTCGATTTGTTTCCACGATATGCGATGAATTTGTGTGACGTTATGGACGTGAAACACCACTTTTTGTTGATTAAACTCCGCGACAATATATTTATCTTGCGCTGGATTGTTTGACGTTCCGAAGCCGAGCGCTTTCGCTAAATCAATAAGCGGAAGCACTTCACCGCGCAATTCAATAATGCCCTCAATGTATGGATGGGCATGCGGCACTTTTGTCGGTGCGATCGGATGAATAATTTCTTTTACTTTAATGACGTTAATCGCAAATCGGTTCTCACCAATTAAAAATTCCACAATTTCCAGTTCATTTGTTCCACTTTCTAATAAAATTCCATTTTTATTTTCCATATAAACAGCCCCCATTACGACATCATTTACCGTTATTTTATCATACTTCTTATCGCGGACGAAAAATATTTTTAATATAAATAGTCGCTTATTTTTCGGTTTGCCACGTTCGTATCAATCGCGCAACGGTCGGCATCGCGTCCATATTGCCACATCCAAACGCTCGCGCGGCAATTCGGCACGTTCGGGCGGTACGTCGGTGCTTTGGCCGCTGGCGTCGCCCCCGGACGCGGGTATGAGCTCCATATGATCGTTTGTTGAGCGATGCGTTCATCGTTTTTTACCGCTTCACAATAAGCTGCACCAAACGCTCCTTTCGTCGGATTGGCGTATATGCCCGGACGATATCCGCTCGGATAAAACGTATCGACCCATGCTTGAATCCATGCGGCATCTACTTGAAATTCATCTTCAATATTGGCAAAAATGACTTTATTTTTCGGAATGCCTAATCTGCGCGCATGAAAAATCGCATTTCGCGCTGCCGTTCTTCCTTTTTCGTATTGTGTCGCCTCACGAAACGCATTGTAAATCGGTGCAATTTTTATGCCGCGCCCTCGAATAAATGCAATTTCTTCTTTCGTCAAACCATCCGATACATTCGGCACCGTCGTCACATATCTTCCCCAAAATTGCGGAAAACCGTATTGTGTTCTGACACACGTAAGCAACGTTTCCGTCACTTTTGCAGCTGAATCGACGCCCCACATGTCTATTCCCTCCTTTTCACGTTTCTTTCCATATATATGCGAATCATACATGTCTAAACAAAATTTTCATCTTGTAAAATATCACTCTATCCCTAGGTAAAAATCACTATAATAAAAGTAGAAGATGCTGACGGGGGATTCATAATGAAAAAAGAGCGACAAAAAAAGCAAACGAGAATATTACTCCAACAAACCGCCCTTCAATTATTTCAAAAACAAGGGTATGAGCAAACGACCGTTTTGCAAATTACGAATGAAGCTGGCGTGGCGAAAAGGACATTTTTTAATTATTTTCGCACGAAAGAAGAAGTGTTACAAAGCGTATTCTCCCCCATGTAGAACGCCTATGCAAAAGATTGCAAGAAAGCGAGGAACGAACGTGGCATAAGGAAATCGAGCAGTTGTTTTATGAATTAACAACGATGCACGAAAAGCTCGGGAAAGAAGTGACGAAATCCATGGTACATATTTATACCGCAAAACAATATGACACGCTGCCGTTCACTCCTTTTATTCATATGTTGACGAATATATTTGAGGAAGGGAAACGATGCGGGGACATTCGAACGAAACGATCTTCCGAAACGCTTTCGTTAATCGCTCTTCAACTATATTTCGGGGCATTAAAACTATGGATGTTTTCCCACTTATCTGAACCGTTGTCGACTTTTATGATCGATACGATCGCGATGTTTATCGACTATATGAAAAAAGAAGGGGACTAATCCCCTTCATATAGCGGTAATGTAATCGTGACCGTCGTCCCTTCATTCAGTCGGCTTTCGTACGCAATCGTTCCTCCCATTTGGCGAATCAGTCGAGACGTAATCATGCTGCCAAGCCCTGTTCCTTTCGATTTTGTCGTATAGTACGGCAAGCCGATTTTTTTCAACTGCTCCTTTGTCATCCCTTTTCCTGTATCGCGAATCGTAATGATGACTATCTTTTCTTTTTCATCAACCGTTTTATGAATCGTCACAATCCCGCCATATTCAATTGCTTCAATTCCGTTTTTCATGACGTTTAATAGCGCTTGTTTTAAATAATGAGCGTCGCCATATACATCGCTTTTTCCTTCTGTATAAAGATGGAGCGATACGTTTGTCATCGTACCGAGCGGACTTAATAAATGGACAGATGTATGTAAAATGTCATCGATGTTCACTTTTTGTAGTTGAAACGGCGCTGGTTTGGCGAGCGCTAAATATTCTGTAATAATTTCATTCGTTCGGTCTAATTCTTCTAAAATGATTGGAGCGAACTTTTTTACGTTTTCATCGGTCGTATCTTTGCTTAAAAATTGGACGAATCCACGCACCGTCGTGAGCGGATTGCGAACTTCATGGGCGAATGAAGCGGCCATTTCGCTTACTGTCGCTAATTTATCGACGTAAATCATATCGTCAAACTGTTCGTTAAATTGAATGAGACGTTCGATGACGGAAACGAGCGCGACAAACATCGCGATAAAAAAAGCGAAGTAAACGACATAAAATCGCCAAGAAAGCGGCGGAACGGCATACATAATCGTTGCGATATATAAAATGAGATAAATAAAAACGATCATAAGCCCATATAATATTTTTCTTTTGACGTTAAAAAAAGACGAGCGAAACAACATGCCGACAACGTATGCGAATACGGAAACGGTCACTCCCGCATAAGCAAACGGGCCGCCGATCATAAACCGTCCGATCACAACGGTAAGCGTACATAACAGCCCAGCCGTTTTTCCGATATACAATGTCGTCACTAAAATGACGATCATACGAAAGTCAAAGTTCGTTTTCGCTAACGGTTGGATCGGATACATCATACATAAAACGGCAGTAAACGATGCCACAACGCCGTACATCATTTTTTGTTTCCAAGTGAGCATCATTTTTCGGCGAAATGGAAAAAATAAATTTGCATTAAAAACGAGTGAAAATAAAATGGTAATATTGACAACGAGCGGTTTAATAACAGCGCTAAACATGTGATGCCTCCTGATCATTGTTCCTTTTGTATTGTAGCACACTCGCTAACGGACATAAATGCGTTCGTATTTTCAGAAAAAACAAAAACATTGACATCTTTATGAACATCATAGACGTGGACAAGCGAAGGGCGTTACAATGTTTGTGAAGAAAAACACGAAAAGAGAAGGTGTCAAAATGAAAGGGTTAGCCATTCTTTTTGAAGAAAATCATACGGTTACGATTTTAGAAGATGTAGAAAAAGAACAACTGGAAGAAGTCGTGGACGAAGAAACAGAAGCGGTTCTTTGGCATGATGAAGAAATCGACTGGGATTACGGTTATTAATATATAAAGCTGACATTCGTCAGCTTTTATTTTTTTGTTTTCATTTTTCAAAATTTTATTTACAATTTACAAAAAACTCTTTATAATGTAGAAAAGGAGAAGAATATTCTTCTCTCTAAGGGGGAATGAAACATGTTTGAAAAGTACAATGATATGGCACTCGTATCTCAACCGTATGATCTCACAGATTACAAACAAGCAGCACAATTTGTGATCGAACAGGCGTTGTTTCGCTACGAAAGAGATCGGCTCATGCGCGATATTGACAAGGCGCTTGAGCAACGGGATGAAGCGTTGTTTCTAACCCTCGCACAACAATACAACGAGCTTCTAGAACGCTATCGTCATTTGGAGGATGTGCGCGCATGATCGACTGTGAAACGACAGAACAGCACATAAGGTGAACGTTTGACGCAAAAACACATTGCGAAACGTTCACCTTTTATTGTTTAATAAAAAGAAAATGAAGAAAGGTGAAAAACGATGATGCTTCCGATCAATGAACGTGTGCAGCATATTCAGTTATCTGGCATTCGTCAATTTTTTAATCTCGTCGCACAAGAAAAAGATATCATTTCGTTAACGATTGGGCAGCCTGATTTTCCGACGCCGGAACATATTAAAGAAGCAACAAAGCGAGCGCTTGATGAGCAATTTACTTCTTATACGCATAATGCTGGATACTTGCCTTTACGTGAAGCGGCTTGCCGTTTTGTTGAAACAAAATATGGGCTGCGCTATACAACCGATGAAGTGATCGTCACCGTCGGAGCAAGCCAAGCACTCGATATTACGTTTCGCACGATTTTAACAGAAGGCTCAGAAGTCATTCTCCCCGCCCCCATTTATCCAGGGTATGAGCCGATTATTCGTTTATGTGGAGCCACACCTGTATATGTCGATACGCGCCAGACAAATTTTAAGCTGTTAGCTGAACAAATCGAGCCGTTTATGACTGAGCGAACGCGCTGTATCGTGCTTCCGTATCCGTCCAATCCAACAGGAATGACGTTAACGAGCGACGAATTGCAACAAATCGCTCAACTTGTGAAAGACAAACCGATTTGGGTCATTTCAGATGAAATTTATAGTGAACTTGTGTTTACAGGGACGCATGAATCGATTGCGAAATGGCTTCCTGACCAAACGATCGTCATTAACGGCGTCAGCAAATCGCATGCGATGACCGGATTTCGCATCGGTCTTTTATTTGCGCGACAATGGGTCATTGAACATATATTAAAAGTGCATCAATATAACGTTTCATGCGCGACGTCCATTTCGCAAAAAGCAGCGCTTGAAGCGTTAACGGTCGGAATAAACGATGCCGAGGAGATGAAACAACAATACAAAAAACGAATGGTCTATGTGTATGAACGGCTTCAATCGATCGGTTTTGACGTACAAAAGCCGAACGGAGCGTTTTACATTTTTCCATCGATCGCACCGTTTCATCACTCCTCATTTGAGTTCGCCCTCAAGCTTGCGAAAGAAGCGAAAGTAGCGGTCGTGCCGGGAAGTGCGTTTTCTACATACGGCGAAGGATATATTCGCTTGTCATACGCTTGTTCAATGGATGCGTTACAAAAAGGTCTTGATCGCATCGAGTCATATATAAAAAAAGGTGCTCGCTAAAAGCACCTTTTTACCATTCTTTATACCATTTATATAAGGCTTGCGTCCCGCTTTGTTCTTCTCCCCGTTCAGCAAGCGATTCATACAACTGTTTCGCAAGCTTTAGCCCCGGAAGCGACAAGCCGAGCGTTTCCGCTTCTGCAAGCGCAATGCCCATGTCTTTAATAAAATGTTTCACATAAAAACCGGGAGCAAAATCGCCCGCAAGCATTCTTGGCGCCAAGTTGGAAAGCGACCAGCTCGATGCGGCTCCTTGTGAAATGCTTCGCAACACCCGTTCGGGATCTAATCCCGCTTTTTCCGCATAAACGAGCGCTTCGCATACGCCGATCATATTTGTCGCAATCGCAATTTGATTGCACATTTTCGTATGTTGCCCTGCTCCTGCTTCTCCTTGCCAAACGATATTTTTTCCTAAATGGGAAAGAAGCGGCATGCATGCGGAAAACGCTTCTTTATCGCCGCCAACCATAATCGACAACGTGCCGTCGCGCGCGCCAATATCGCCTCCTGATACAGGTGCATCAAGAGCAAATATCCCTTTTTCTTTCGCCGCTTCGTGAATGCGTACCGCAAGCGATGGCTTAGACGTCGTAAAGTCAATGACATACGTCCCGCGTTTTGCATGTGCAAGAATGCCGTCATCGCCAAAGTACACGTGCTCGACATCTTGCGGCTCACCGACCATCGTCATGACGACGTCTGCCGCTTTAGCGACATCTTTCACCGTCTCTTTCCATACCGCTCCTTCTGCTAATATGTCTTCTGCTTTTTGTTTTGTCCGCGTATATACGACGAGCGAATAACCTGCCCGAAGCAAATGTCGCGCCATGCTTTTTCCCATGACACCAAGTCCAATAAAACCAATCGTTTGCATATGTTTCACCCCATTTTAAATCGCTTTCACCATGCCGCCATCGACTAAAAGCGACTGTCCTGTCATATACGTATTGTCATCGGACAATAAAAAGGCGACGACGTTCGCAAATTCTTCTGGCGTGCCGTAACGTCCGAGCGGAATCGTTGCTTTCATGCGCGCTTCTAGTTCTTCTTTGCGAATGCCGAGCTTTTTCGCATTTTGTTCGTCTAAATAGGCGACACGCTCTGTCGCAATGCGTCCCGGTGCAACGGTATTAATTAAAATGCCATACGGGGCAAGCTCTTGCGCGAGCGTTTTCGTCAAGCCGACGATGCCGAGGCGAAACGTATTGGAAAGAAGCAGTCCCGGAATCGGCTCTTTAATGGACGATGATGCGATATTTACAATTTTCCCCTTCGTCTTTTTCAAATGCGGTAACGCCGCGCGAATCAGACGCACGTAGCTTAGCACATTTAACTCAAACGCCCGTTGCCAATCATCGTCTGTCAACGTCGCAAACGTCCCTGTCGGCGGCCCTCCAGAATTATTGACTAACAAATGAATGTCGCCGAACGTTTCCACCGTTTTTTCTACTAACTGCTCGATCATCGCACGATTCGTCACGTCTGTCACCGTATATGCCGCCTTCCCTTTTCCGAGCGCATTTAACTGTTCAGCGACTTCGTGCAATTTTCGCTCATCGCGGCTCGCAAGCATAACATGGACGCCTTGGGAAACGAGTTTTGTCGCAATCGCTTTACCGAGCCCTTGGCTCGACGCAGCAACAATCGCTGTTTTCATTTCATCCGCCTCCTCTCCTGCTATACTATTCGCTAACGACGACGCGATTCCTTCCTTCGTGCTTTGTTTCATCCGCTCGCTTCACCATTTGTTCTCTAGTCATCTCTTGTTCATATTCATACATGCCAAAGCTGCATATAAAAAGGGAGAAATTATTATTAACATGTAAAAAAGCTAGGCATCATACCTAGCTTTATACGCGGAAACGGTGAATGAGTTGTTGCAATGAGCGGCTCATATCGTTTAACCGTTCTGCCGCTTCTGTCACCGTGCTTAACGCTTTTAATTGTTCTTCTGAGGAAGCGGATACTTCTTCAGCCGATGCAGCCGATTGTTCTGAAATGGCCGCTAAGTTTTGAAGCGCAGCGACAATTTGTTCTTTATTTTCGTTGACGTCATGAATTTGCGTAAAAATATGCTCAATTGCTGACGTTAATTGTTCCATCATCGTTGCGATATGCATAAACGATTCGGCTGTTTCCGTTACAGCTTGTTGTTGTTGATCGTTCATTTGTTTCGTATGATCAACCGCTTCGGTCGCCATTGTAGCTTGTTGTTGAATGGACGTAATCGTTTGGCGAATTTGTTCTGTCGCTTGCGCGGATTGTTCTGCGAGTTTACGCACTTCTTCCGCAACGACCGCAAACCCTTTTCCGTGTTCCCCTGCTCTTGCTGCTTCGATCGAAGCATTTAATGCTAACAAATTCGTTTGTGCGGAAATGTCGGTAATCGTTTGAATAATCGCGCCAATTTGTTTCATTTTCGCACCTAAATCCGTAATGACCGTTTCTACTGAACGCAATTCATTTTGCGACTCCGTCGATTTCGTTTGAAGTACGGTTAGTTTTTCAATGCCCATATAGCTTGCTTCTTTCGTTTCATCCGAAAGTTGTTTCACACGTTCAGCCGATTGCGTCACCGCACCCATTTTTTCAGATAAGTCGTTCATGCGGTCGTTCATCGCATCTAAATTGCTCGCTTGTTCTGATACTCCTTTTGCGATATCGGTGACCGCCGTTGTCACTTGTTCGCTCGTTGCCATCGTTTCTTCGGAGACGGCGCTTAAATGGTCTGCCGCACTACCAAGTTCTGCAACGGAACGATCGACTTCGCCAATTAATGAGCGCATATGCGCCACCATGTCGTTAAAGTGGCTTGTCAGCTGAGCAATTTCATCGTTCCCTTTCGGCTCGACATGCACCGTTAAATCGCCTGTCGCCACTTGTTGCACGCGCTCATTAAGCTGAATAATTGGTCTCACGATCGAACGCGATACGGCATAAATAAGAAGCGAGGCGAGAATCGTTGCGATGACAACAACTGTCCATGACGTTTTCCCAATAGTCGTTAACGTCGCTAATAAATCTTTTTCCTTATATACCGCACCGACTTTCCAATTTAACTTCGGAATCGTATGGAAATATAACAATCGTTTTTCGCCGTCTTGTTCATATTCGTAAGTACCATTTTCTTTCGCAAACATCGTTTTGACGACCGGATGGTCAGACATATCTTTTCCTTTGTACTGTGGATGAACGATCGCAAATTTATTTTGATCGAACAATACCGGATATCCGTTGTAGCCAACTTTAAACTGCTCAACTGTTTCTGCGAGCGTATTTAACGATACGTCTAAGCCGATAACTCCAATGACTTGCCCGTTTTCGACAATCGCTTTAGCGATCGTGACGATATAATCGTTTGTCACCGCATCGACGTACGACTCTGTCCAAATGACTTTTTCTGGTGAAGCGACAGCCGCTTTATACCATGGACGCGTCGTCGGATCAAAATCTGGCGGCAGCTCGACAGATGGTGTCGTGTACATGTTGCCGTTTGCCGTACCGATATAGGCGAGCTGCACTTTTTGATGAATGTTTAAAAATGTCGAAAATTGCTGATTAATATCATTCCATAACGTAGCGTCTTCCGTTTTTGTAAACGCTTGAAACGATTTCGTTTCACTAAATTGCTTTAGTGCATCTTCTTGGCTATCAAAGCTATGTTCGATATCGTCAACAAGCTCTGTCACAAGAGACTCGGCCCGCACTTTTGCATCATCTTTCATGACAGACGCCATTTGCACGTAGTTGACCGTTTGCGAGGCAACGAGTGCAATGACTAATAATAAGACCATTAAACCAGTTAGTTTCATCGTTAATGAACGAAACAAAGTAGTCCCCCCTAGCTATGTCGAATGTTGTCGGAAAATTAATGAAGTTGTAGTTTTATTATAAAAGGTTCACGCCACGCTGTCTATAACCGTTTTGTACTGATTTTTTCATAAAAAAAGAACCGAAGCAATCGGTTCTTATAAGTGAAACGTTTCTTTCACGAAACGAACGACTTCTTCTGCTGTCGCAAGCGATAAAATATGATTTTTCACTTGTTCAGCTTCTTGTTTAGACAGTTTCTTTAATTGTGAGCGAACGCGTAAAATGGATGTCGCACTCATGCTAAATTCATCTAAACCAAACGCTAGTAAAATTGGCACAGCAAGTTGCTCTCCTGCCATTTCCCCACACATGCCAACCCATTTTCCTTCTTTATGCGCCGCTTCAATGACGTTATAAATGAGGCGCAAAATCGCTGGGTTGTATGGTTGGTATAAATATGAGACGCGCTCGTTCATTCGGTCGGACGCCATCGTATATTGAATTAAGTCGTTTGTACCGATGCTGAAGAAATCGACTTCTTTTGCGAATTGATCTGCCAATACAGCAGCAGCTGGGATTTCGACCATCATGCCGACTTCAATCTCATCAGACACCGGAACCCCTTCCGCAACGAGCTTTTCTTTTTCTTCTAAAAGAATTGCTTTCGCTTGACGGAATTCGTCTAACGTCGCAATCATCGGGAACATCACTTTTAAGTTGCCGTATACGCTTGCGCGCAACAACGCGCGAAGTTGCGTACGGAACATTTGTTGCATATCTAAGCAAAGACGGATAGCACGGAAACCTAAAAACGGGTTCATTTCTTTTGGAAGGTCTAAGTATGGTAATTCTTTGTCGCCGCCAATATCGAGCGTACGAACGACAACGGGTTTCCCTTCCATTTTTTCCAATACTGTTTTATATGCTTCAAACTGTTCTTCTTCTGTCGGCAACTCGTTACGTCCCATGTATAAAAATTCTGTACGATATAGTCCGATGCCTTCTGCTCCGTTCGCAAGCACACCTTCGACGTCGTTTGGCGTGCCGATGTTCGCCGCAAGCTCGACATGGTGACCGTCTTTCGTCATCGTTTGCTCGTGAACGAGCTTCGCCCATTCTGCTTTTTGCGCAGCAAATGCGGCACGTTTTTGTTCGTATTGGGCAATGATTTCTTCTGTCGGATTGACGATCACTTCACCGTCAAGTCCGTCAATAATGACGATGTCGCCGTTTTGAATCGTCGCTGTCGCTTCTTTCGTGCCGACGACGGCTGGAATTTCCATTGAGCGTGCCATAATCGCCGAGTGAGATGTACGACCGCCGATGTCAGTTGTAAAACCTTTCACATATTTTCGGTTTAATTGTGCCGTATCGGACGGTGTTAAGTCTTCAGCGATAATGACGACTTCTTCTGTAATCATGCTTGGATTTGAAATCGTGACTCCTAACAAATGAGCAAGCACGCGTTTCGTTACATCGCGAATGTCTGCGGCACGCTCTTTCATATATTCGTTATCCATCGCTTCAAACATCGCAATAAACATCGATGCGACGTCATGAAGAGCAAATTCTGCATTGACGCGTTCTTGTTCAATTTTTTGTTCAACAGCTTGGACGAGTTCTGGGTCGCTTAGTACGAGTAAGTGGGCGGAGAAAATAGCCGCTTTATCTTCGCCAAGCTCTTTTAATGCGTGCGCTTGAATCACTTTTAGTTCTTCTTTTGCTTTGGCGAGCGCTTGTTGCAAGCGGCTCACTTGTTCAGCTGGGTTTTCAATCGTTTGTTTTTCAACCGTTAAATCGGGATGTTCTAAACGGTACGCTTTCGCAATGGCAATGCCATTCGATGCAGCAATCCCTTGCAATCGTTTCATTTATTGAGCTAATCCTTCTTTTGCTAACGTTTCTGTTAATGCATTCATCGCTTCTGCTGCATCGCTACCTTCAGCTGAAATCGTAATTTGCGCACCTTGTGGAATACCTAATGACATGACACCCATAATGGATTTTAAGTTTACTTTTTTGCCGTTGTACTCTAATTGAATGTCGCTATCGAATTTGCTTGCTGTTTGAACTAACATTGTTGCTGGACGGGCATGAATACCAGATTCTGCTGTTACTTGAAACGTTTTTTGCATATTGCTCATCTCCTCACTTTATATTTTGAAAACATAGAGGGCGAAAACCCTCTATGTTTTTTTACCGAAAAATGACGCATTTTGCAAGTAAATTATTTTTGAACGACGACAACGTCTTCGCCTTTTGTTACTGTTCCTTGTTTCGCGATGTGCACCGTTTCTCCTGCTTGTAAGTTCGTGAAAATAATTGGCGTAACAACAGAAGGGGCGTGTTGTTTCACGTATGCAAGGTCAACTTTTAAAATTGGTTGTCCTTTTTTCACTTCTGCTCCTTCTGATACGAGCGCTTCAAATCCTTGACCGTTTAATTTCACTGTATCAATACCGAAGTGGATGAGCACTTCACGACCTGTTTTTGATTGAATGCCGATCGCATGTTTTGTCGGGAACACGTTCACAATCGTTCCATCTACTGGCGATACGACTGTTCCATCTGTCGGCTCAACCGCAAAACCGTCACCCATCATTTTTGTTGAAAACACTTGATCTGGTACTTCAGAAAGTGGAACGACTTTTCCTGTTAACGGTGATGCGACTTGTTCTGTTTCTCCTGTTGCTTGCACCGCTGGTTTTGCTTTTTCTACTGCTTTTGTCGGCACGCGGCCTTCCATAATATCTTTAATTTGTGTTTTTAAAATGTCTGATTTCGGTCCGAAAATCGCTTGAATGTTGTTGCCGACTTCTAATACGCCGGCTGCACCGAGCGCTTTTAAACGATCTTTATCGACATGTTGAATGTCGTTGACAGATACACGTAAACGCGTAATGCACGCATCTAAATGTGCGATATTTTCTTTTCCGCCAAGCGCCGCTAAAATTTCGTGCGGAAGTTCGCCTGCATCTGCTGAAGCAGTTGTTTCTGTCGTTTCTTTTTCACGACCTGGTGTTGCTAAATCCCATTTACGAATCGCAAAACGGAATCCGAAGTAGTAAATGACCGCAAACACAAGACCGACCGGAATGACGAGCCACCATGCTGTACGGCCCGGCAACACACCGAATAGTAAGTAGTCAATGACACCACCAGAGAACGTCATACCGATTTTTACGTTTAAGATGTGCATAAGCATGAATGATAAACCAGCGAAAATGGTATGAATCGCAAACAATGCTGGTGCAACGAACAAGAATGAGAATTCAATTGGTTCTGTAATCCCTGTTAAAAACGATGTTAACGCGGCAGATGCCATAATCCCTGCAACGACTTTTTTGTTTTCTGGACGCGCTTCATGATAAATCGCAAGCGCTGCTGCTGGTAAACCGAACATCATGAACGGGAATTTTCCTGTCATAAACGTACCCGCCGTTAGCTCGGCACCGTCTTTAATTTGTTCGAAGAAAATGCGTTGGTCACCGCGTACGATTTCGCCTGCTTTGTTCACGTATTGACCGAACTCAAACCAGAACGGTGAGTAGAAAATGTGGTGTAAACCGAACGGAATTAATGCACGCTCGATGACACCGAAAATAAATGCAGCTAACGTACGGTTCGCATCAATCATATTGTGCGAAAATGCGTTTAAGCCGTGTTGAACAGGCGGCCATAACCACGTCATCACAATACCGAGAATTAACGCAGATGCAGCTGTCACAATCGGAACGAAACGCTTCCCTGCAAAGAAACCTAAATAAGATGGCAACTCAATGTTAAAGTATTTGTTGTACATGTACGCGGCTAAAATACCGACGATAATCCCGCCGAATACCCCTGTTTGCAACGTCGGAATACCTAACACGTTCGCAAACGATGGATCTGTGCCGATTTGATCGGACGTTACACCTAAAATGACGCTCATTGTTACATTCATGACTAAGTAACCGATAATGGCTGCTAAACCAGCAACTCCTTCACCGCCAGCTAATCCGACGGCAACCCCAACCGCGAATAAAAGCGGCAAGTTCGCAAATACAATTCCACCGGATTGCTCCATCACTTTTGCAACCATTTCAACCCAGCCTGTTTCTAACGCCGGAATTTTTTCAATTAATGCTGGGTTTTGCAATGCGTTACCAAACGCAAGCAAAATACCTGCTGCCGGTAAAATCGCAACGGGAAGCATAAGCGCTTTACCGACTTTTTGTAACGTACCAAACGCTTTTTTCATATAAAACCCTCCTTCATCATGTTAACGTTTGCAACAAACGGCGTTTTCATGTATAAAAAGTAGATGAAGTGAAACGTTAGACGTCTAACGAATGTAAGCACTTGCAAACAAAGGTAAACAAAAAGGCATAAGCAAAGAATGACAGAAAAAAGGGTATTATGTAACGAACGTTTCGTTACACCACTTTTTTTGCCTTCTTTACTCATGCCTGATCGAATCAGTAACACGTAAAGATAAGTGCCCATTTATTCACTTTTTCCAGTTAACCGTTGCAAGTGCAACGTTAAATATACTGCTTCTGCTTCATCTACCGGAAGCTGCAACGTTTGCTGCATAATTTTTATGAGCTTCCACGACAGATTATAACATAGTGGGTATGTCTCTTTCAATATGTTTGATAATTTTTTTGGCTCTTCAATTTTTTCTCCTTTTTTCACTCGCTCAATCGCATAGCGCAAATGACGAACAAACCGTAAATAATGAATGCTTTCGCGATCAATGCGAATGTCGAGCTGTTCTTCAACGACAGAAACGAGCCGAGAAATCAATTGCGAATGTTGATTCACTTCCGACAGTTGATGATTTGTTAACGCACTATGAATGTGTAACGCGATAAAACCAATTTCTCCTTCAGGGAGTTGGATGTGCAATCGGTCATTTAACATATTCACGACTTCGGTAGCGACGTCATATTCAAGCGGATATAAACTTTTCGTTTCCACTAAAAACGGATTTTTAATATCCATTCCTTGTTCTAATCGCTTGATTGCGAACAAAATATGGTCCGTTAATGCGACGTGAATATGTTCGTTTAACGGACTGTTCGTTCGTTTTCGGATATGATAAATGATGTCGTTCATTAAGCCGATAAATTCTTCATCGACATGCGGCAACAACTTTTTATATTGTTCTTGTTCACGCTCATTTTTTAAAATAAACCATTTTTCAACGGCTTTTTGTTCAATGACGTCTCCTTTCTTTTTACCAAAGCCAATGCCTTTCCCGATTAACACGACTTCATCGTATGTTGGATGCGAGGCAATGAGCACGTTATTGTTTAATATTTTTTCAATGCGAAACGATTGTTCCACGTCTAGTTCGCCCCTTTAAAAACGTTTACATTACTTTCAATGTTACGAAACGAACGAAGCAACGTCAATGGAAATGCGATCATTTTTGCCAAGACAGCTGTGAACGTTTTTTTACAATGAGGCATTTCAATTGCACAAATGCGTTTGTTCGATTAAACTTTTGTTCATCACGAAATGGAAAGGAGTTGCCATCATGATTCAACTCATCGTCACCGATTTAGACGGTACGTTGCTCGGTTACGACCGACGCGTCAAAAAAGAAGATCGTGAGGCGGTCGTTCGCGCCATAACAAGCGGCATCCAGTTTGCCGTCGCTTCTGGGCGAATGGATAATGAAATTTTAGAAGTGTTAAAAGAAATCGGTCATGACGCGCATCGCATTAGCCAAAACGGCGCATTTGTGTACACAAGCGATCATCGTCTTCTTCATCAGCGCGCATTCGATTCAGCTCTTGCGCGTTCCATTTATGAACGGGCGCGCACTCTTGAAGCGATTGTGCTCGTATGTAACGAACAAACGAGCTTTGTCGAAACGAAAACGGAACAAATCGAACAAATGAGAGCGCGGTTATTTTTCGATATTGTTGAAAAGCGAGAGATGCTTCACGCGATTGGACGTGACATCCATCCGTCAAAAATCACAGTCATTGGGGAAGAGCATGTCGTCAACCGTTTTGAGCGCTTCGTCAATGAAACGTGGGGACCGTATGTCGATACGTTCATTTCTGAACCGCGTTGTTTAGACATTATGCCGAAACGAATTAGTAAAGGTGAAGCGCTTCAACTGTTAATGAACCATTTACACATTCAACCGGAAGAAGTCGCTTGCTTTGGCGACTCGTTTAATGATATTCCGATGTTTCGCCTCACCCCGCATAGTTTCGTCATGTCGCACGCGCATGAACAAGTGAAAAAAGAAGCCCGTTACGTCGTTTCCTCTGTACATGAGGCGATTGAAACGGTGTTTCGCATAAACGAGAAGATGCCTCAAACGTAAGAGGCATCTTCCTTTCAATTCAATTAAAAAAGACGAACGGCTTTTACTGCTCGCGGCGCCCAATACGGTTTCATGTTCGCAAACGCAACGCCTGTGCTTGTCGCCGCATGCAGCAACGTTTCGCTATCGACGACAATGGATACGTGGTTGATGACGCCGTCTCCTGTCGTATCAAAAAAGATCAAATCACCTTTTCGAACGCTTGCTAGTGGCACTTCCGTACCGACCATCGCTTGTTCGCGTGATGTGCGCGGCAATGTGATGCCGTTTTCGCTATATACGCGATACGTAAACGACGAGCAGTCAAATACATCTGTGCGCGTCGTCGGTGCACCGAACAAATAGGCTGCACCGATATATTTTTTCCCTGTTTCAATGATCGCATTCGCCCGTTCTTCCCATGAAAGCGGCACGTAAATCGTTTGTCCGACGCGAATGAAATCGACGCTCGTTATACTTGGATTTAACGCAAGTAAATGGTTGACTGTCGTATTGAATGTTTTCGCAATGGCGGATAACGTATCGCCCGGTTGAATGATATATGGTTTTGTTGCGCCATTTGGCTTTGCATTTGTTGTACTTGACGCTGGCGTTGGTGACGTCAATTGATTTGTCGTTGTATTTGTTGTGCTTGGCGCCGGCACTTTTAATACTTGTCCAACATAAATACGATTCACGTCTGTAATGGTCGGATTCAGTTCAAGAAGACGTGTCACCGTTGTATTCCATTTTTTAGCAATGGTAGATAACGTATCGCCACTTTGAATGGTATATGTTGTTGTAGTTGTTGTGTTTGTTGTTGTAGTTGTTGGCGCAGTTGGTTGCACAGTTGTTTGTGCATCAGGCACTTGTAATACTTGTCCAATAAAAATCGTATCGGTCGTTAGTTGATTTAACGTTTTTAATTCAGTCACTGACGTGCGGAACGTTTGGGCAATTTTCCATAACGAATCGCCTGATTTCACCGTATATTGTGCGGCATCTACCGCTTTTTCTCCTAAAAATAACGTCGATAATACCGCTCCAGCTACAATCGTTTTTTTCATCGTCCCAAACTCCTTTTTTCTGTTTTTGAAGCGCTTCCTTGCTCATATGATAACATGAAACTACAAATCTATTAACCGTATACTTTTAAACTTTTCTTCCATTAAATTGAAATAAGCATAAAATATCGATCTTTTTTCGCATACTATTCGTATGAAAACGAAAGGAAGATGCGAAATGGCTTATACATTTGTCGAACATTCCGTTCCTTTGTACTATGAAACGGTAGGAAGCGGGACACCGATCGTATTCGTTCATCCACCCGGCATGGGAAGTGTGACGTTTCATCGCCAGCAGCGCGAACTTTCTTCTTCATTTCAAGTCGTCACATACGATTTAAGAGGAAATGGAAAAAGTGGAAAAGGAAATAAGCCGATAACGATGGATATGTTAGCGAGCGATTTACATGAGCTGTTTCATCATTTACAAATCAAAGAAGCGATCGTTTGTGGTTATTCAAACGGAGGCTCGATTGCACAACATTTTGCCTTACAATATCCACATCAAGTGAAAGCGCTTATATTAATTGGCGGTTTTTCAGAAGTATGTACGCCGCTATTGTACGGTGAATTTTTGATGGGCATTTATGCAGTCAAATGGCATGGGCTATCTTTTTTAGCAAACGTGCTCGGTCGTTCCCACGGCATAACGAAAGAAGAACAACAAATGATTGCAAACTACGTTCGGTTAAGCGACCGAAAGCGTTTGTATGAAATGTACGTCACAGGTCTTCATTACCGTTCCACCGACCGATTGCACGAGCTTCGTTGTCCTCTTTTACTGATATACGGCGCTCGCGATTATTACGTTCATGCGTATGGTCGTCTATTTCAACAACATGCGCCCGACGTCCGCATCGTCTATGTTGACGGGGCACGACATCAAATTCCGACAAAACATGATGCCGAACTCCACCTGATCATTCGCTCATATTTTGCATAAAAAAGCTGACGGTCATTTTTCGCCAGCTTTTTCTTTTAAATCATCGCGAACTGTTCCTTCCCACCGCTCGACGTTTGCATAATACGCTGCGCGGCTAATGAGATGCGCCGCCACAGGAGATGTCATAAAAATAAAAATGATGCCGAGCAATAAACGAGAGTTAAAGTGGTTGTTTTCAATTAAAAAATGTAAAAACGCGCCGAGTAAAATGCACATGATGCCGAGCGTCGTACTTTTACTAATCGCATGGCTGCGCGTATATACATCCGGCAAACGAATCGCGCCGATCGCAGATAAAAGGGTCAACACCGCGCCAAGTAAAATGAGCGTTGCCACAATCACATTAGCAATCATCCCCACGTTCGATGACAACCCCTTTCTCTAAAAACTTCGCAAACGCGACCGTCCCAACAAACGCTAAAATGCCAATGAGCAAAATGACATCTAAAAACGCGCTCGTATTTAACAACATCGAAACGATCGCAACCATCCCCGCAAGTGTAATGCCCATCGCATCGAGCGCAATGATGCGATCAGCGACACTTGGCCCTTTTACGACGCGATATAAAAAACCGATCATGGCGAATGACAAGATGACGAGGGCGATATTTGCAATCATTTGCTCACCTCCATAATCGTTTTTTCAAACGATTGTTTAATGCTTTCAATGGCTTCATGCACATCTGGGCTATTTAACGCATGAATATACAACGTACTTCCATCATCTGACACGTCTAAAACGAGCGTACCCGGCGTGAGCGTAATGAGCATCGCCAAAATGGTAATTTCCCACTCTTTTTTTAATTCCGTCGGCAAAGCGAAAATGGCCGGCTGAATCGTTAACGGACGTTTCATAACGACTTTCGCAACGGCGATGTTCGATAAAATGAGCTCTTTGAAAAAAATAAACAACAATTTCACAATGACGAACACCGGAACGAGATAAAAACGAGAGTGAAAAAAGCGACGCAAGATGAAAAGGATAAGCAACCCGATTATATAGCCAACGATAAACGATGCCCCGTCAAATGAAACCGTTAAAAACATCCATACGAACGCTAAACAAACGTTTAATAAAATTTGAAATGCCATCGCTTTCTACTCCTTTAACACCGCTTGAATGTACAAATCCGGTTCTGTCAATACACGAACGGCATCGACAACAAACGGGCGAACAAATTCTACGCCAACCCCGTATGCAACGGATAAAACAAGCAACACGAGCACAGGAACGATTCGTCCATCAAGCCGCTTTTGTTCAAACCCTTTTTTCTCTCCCCAAAAGCCGTTCATAAATATTTTCATGACAGAATATAACACAAGCAAACTCGACAATAAAATGACGATCGCTTCAAATAAGAGATGCGCATCGAAGCTCGCTTTTACAATAAGCAACTTACCGATAAATCCGCTAAATGGCGGAATGCCTGCAAGCGATAACGCGGCGATAAAAAACGCCCAACCGAGAAGCGGGTATGACGCCATTAATCCAGAAAACGTACGAATATCGTTCGAACGGGTAATCGAAAAGACGATGCCAACGAACAAAAAGAGCGTCGTTTTCATCACCATATCTTGCAACAAGTAAAAAATCGTTCCTTCTACACTTTCTGACGTCATCATGGAAACGCCAAAAATCATGACGCCAACAGCGGCAATAATGTTGTAAATGACGATGTAACGCATGTCGTCATACGCCACCGCTCCGATTGCGCCAATCGCAATCGTACCGAGCGCAAGCCAAGCGAGCAACGTATGCGTGTAGGCAGCATCATGCGTAAATAAAAGCGTAAACGTGCGCAAGATCGCATATACCCCTACTTTTGTCAACAAGCCTCCAAATAGCGCTAGCACAGGTGTCGGCGGCGCATAATATGCACCCGGAAGCCAAAAGTAAAACGGAAAAATCGCTCCTTTTAATCCAAATACAACGAGAAACAATACGGCAATAACCGTTAAAATAGGAGAAGGACCAAGGTCATGAATGCGCTCAGCTAAATGCGCCATATTTAACGTCCCTGTCACCGCGTATAAATACGCCACCGCAACGACGAATAATGCGGACGAAATGACGTTGACAAGCGTATATTTAATCGTTTCACGCAATTGCATTTTCGTGCCGCCAAGCACAAGCAAAACGTATGAAGACATAAGCATCACTTCAAAAAAGACGAACAAGTTAAACAAATCGCCTGTCGTAAATGATCCGTTCACACCGACGAGCAAAAATTGAAAAAACGAATAGTAATAAAATGTTTCCCGCTCTTTGCCAATGGCATAAAACGAGTACACTAAACAAGCAAGAGCGATGATGCTTGCGGTAAGTACAAGAAGCGCAGATAACGAATCAGATACGAGCGTAATGCCAAATGGTGCTGGCCAATTTCCAACGTTTAACGTTTGAATGCCGTCTGTATGGACGCGATAAAGCAACACGCTACTTGCAACGATTAAACTACTTGTCGCTACCGCTGAAACGACGCGTTGCCAAAACACGTGCTTCGGGAAAAAAATAAGAATGATTGCCGTCACAAGCGGAATGACAATCGGCAAAAGTAGAAGGTTACTCATCTCCCTTCATCCCTTCCATATGATCTGTTCCAATTTCTTGGTATGAACGATACGCCAACACTAAGAAAAATGCTGTTACCCCAAAACTGATGACAATTGCTGTTAAAATGAGCGCTTGCGGCAGCGGGTCGACGTATCGCGTCGCTTTTTCTCCTAAAAGCGGCGGGGCGCCTACTTTTAACCCGCCCATTGTCAACAACAACAAATGAGCGCCATGGCTAAGCAAGCCTGTACCGATAATGATGCGAAGCAAACTTTTGCTCAGTATTAAATATGTCGCAGCGGTAAATAAACAACCGATGACGACAATCATAAGCAGTTCCATTAGTCGCTCTCCCCTATCGTTTCAATAATAATCATCGTCACGCCAACGACGACAAAATAAACGCCTAAGTCAAATAACACTGCGGTATGAAGCGACGTATGGTCAAGCAACGGCAAATGAACGTATTGATACGCATGCGTTAAAAACGGTCGGTCGAGAAATAGGCTGCTTATTCCTGTTCCGACCGCAAACAACAATCCGATCGCCACAAGCCATTTATAATTGATCGGAACCATGTTGCGAACCGTTTCAATATCAAATGCTAAAAGCAATAAAACGAGCGCACCAGCTGTCATTAATCCGCCGATAAAACCGCCGCCCGGATAATAATGACCTGCAAAAAACAGTTGAACAGAAAAAAGCACGATGATCGGCGTGACGACCGCTGTTGTCGTTCGTAAAATGACATCGTTTCGCTTCATCGCTCCTCCTCCTTCGCCAGCCGCAATTTTACCATCGCATAAATGCCTAAGGCGGCAATCGCTAACACGCATATTTCAAACAACGTATCAAAGCCGCGGAAATCGACTAAAATGACGTTGACCATATTTTTTCCAGCCGCTTTTTCATACGTATTGTCTACGTAATATTGCGAAATGGAATCAAAATGTTTTCCTGCATACGCAAAAAAGGCAATGACGCTCATCGTGACGCCAACCGCAACGGAAATAAGCGCATTTCCTACGTTAAAACCGACGCTTTCTTGCTTTTGGCTAAATTTCGGCAAATGATAAAAACAAAGCAAAAAGAGCGCAACGGAAATCGTTTCAATGACAAGTTGCGTGAGCGCTAAATCCGGAGCGCGAAATAGCACGAAAAATAACGCCACCGCATAACCGACAGCCCCTAACGAGACGATAGCTGTTAAGCGCGATTTGGCCATCACCGTCGTGATCGTCGCCGCAATCATGGCTACAGCGAGCACAACTTCATATACGCGAACGTGCGCTAGGCGACTTAAATCGATGTTCCATTGCTCGCTTACACCGATTGTAAACAAAAGCAAACCAACAAGCGAGGCAAACATGTACATCAAGTACGTGCGCATCGAACCAGTCATCATGCGTGACATCACCGCACGAGCCCCTCTTTCCATCCAAACGAACGACTGATCGTACAAAACGTTTAGCGACATCCGTTCCGAAAGGCGAGCATACACCTTTTTCCATTTTGAAAACATGCGATACAACAACAAACCGAACAATAAGACGCCAATCGTCATAAACAATTCTGGCGTAAACCCGTGCCAATGGGAAATATGGACGTCAACAGCTTCATTTGGCGTAAACAGTCCGTATAATACCGCATATACGGCTGGTGCTAATATCGAGTCGGACAATACGTTTGGCACCATTCCAATGAAAATGACGAGCAATGCTAGCACAATCGGTGCAACGAGCATCCCAATTGGCGCTTCATGCGCTTCTTTTTTCAACAAATGCGGCTTGTACGTGCCAAAAAACGTGCGGCTCACGAAAAGCGCGCTATATACAAACGTAAATATGCTTGCGATCCATGCAACGATCGGTAAAATAGCGGCCCAACCTGCCACTTCTGTTGCACGCAACATCGCAGTAAAAAACATTTCTTTACTTAAAAAGCCGTTAAACGGCGGCAGTCCCGCCATCGAAAGCGAGCCGATCAGCGCGATCGTAAACGTCATCGGCATCACCGTCATTAAACCGCCAAGGCGACGAATGTCGCGTGTTCCTGTTTCATGGTCCACGATGCCGACGACCATAAATAAACTTCCTTTAAACGTCGCATGGTTAAATAAATGAAAAATCGCAGCTAGCACCGCAACCATAAATATGTTTTCTTCCATCCAATCGTAATGAAACGCTAGTCCCCCGACTCCTAGCAGCGACGTAATTAAACCGAGCTGGCTGACGGTTGAAAACGCTAAAATCGCTTTTAAATCCGTCTGTTTTGACGCTAAAAACGATGCCCAACATAACGTCACAAGCCCAACGAGCGCCACGGTCCAAACCCAAAAAGACGAAACCGCAAAAATCGGCGTCAAGCGTGCAATTAAATAAATTCCTGCTTTCACCATCGTGGCAGAGTGCAAATACGCACTAACAGGCGTCGGTGCTTCCATCGCATCAGGTAACCAAATATAGAACGGAAATTGCGCTGATTTCGTAAAAGCACCAAACAAAATAAGGAAAAGAGCGGGGATAAACAGCGGATGTTCCGTTAATGGTGTATTGATGAGTTCACGAATGTGATACGTTCCACCTGCGATCGCAAGGGCAACAAATCCACCGAGCATAAGTAGCCCGCCAAACATCGTAATAAGCATCGATTTTTGTGCCCCGTAGCGCGACCGGTCACGCGTATACCAATAAGCGATTAACAAAAACGATGAAATAGATGTCAATTCCCAAAAGACGTATAGCGCAATGAGATGGTCTGATAAAACGACACCGAGCATAGCGCCCATAAATAGAAGTAAATATACGTAAAAATGGCCGAGCTGTTCTTTTCCTTTTTGCAAATAATAAATGGAATATAGTACAACGAGCGTACCGATTCCTGTAATCAATAATGCAAACAATAAACTTAATCCATCGACATATACGTCAAATGAAATGTGTAGCGACGGAATCCAAGGCATTGTCGCACGAATCGCTTCACCGTTGCGCACGTCTTCCATATAAGATAGGAAATAAACAAATAACGCAAGCGGAAGCGGCAAGACGAACCACCCGACGTGTAGCGAGCGGACAAATTTGTACAAAAATGGAACGAATAGCGCCAACAAAAACGGCGCGAACATCGCGATATGTAATGTCGGCAAAGCAGTCAACCCCCTTCTAACATAACAATCCTCTTTTTTATACGAACCATATGTATAAAAAGTTTCACTTTTTTTCAAAATACATAGTAAAAACGATGAAAGGAGAAAAGCGATGGTTGCTTTTTTTATGTTTGCCATGTTTTTCGCCGACTATGAAACCGAAGGAAAAAAAATAGAGCCTTCCATTTACGCAACCGTAAACGAAAGGCATCATGAGCCGTTTCAACCAAGACAGTATATTCGGAAAGTAGAGAAAAAAGAGGACGAATTACAATTCGCTCGCTAACCCTTCTAATTCATCCGCAGAGGCGGAAACGTGTTCCATCGCCTCGTGAATTTCGCTTACTGCTTGTACACACGCTTTCATTTCGCCGTCAATGCGGACGCTATATTGGCAAATACGTTCAAGCGCTGCTGCAAATTCATCAAAAAACGAATAAATCGTTTCCATTCCATTTGTACTCTCGGTCACAGAAAGCGATGCTTGTTCAAGCGATTGCGACATCGCAACAATATGATCATGAATGTCGCTTAATACGCGCGACACGTCAGCGACCGATTGTTTCGTTTGTGTTGCGAGTTTGCGCACTTCATCAGCAACAACAGCAAACCCTTTTCCGTGCTCCCCTGCGCGCGCCGCTTCAATCGATGCGTTCAACGAAAGCATATTCGTTTGATCCGCAATGGACGTCACAAGCGAAGCGATATGTTCAATTTCTTTCATCGCTTGTTGGAGCTTGCCCATATTCGTTTCAATTTGTTTCATTTTTTCGTTCATTTGTCGCATGTTTTCTACTTGCGCTTGCAGTTGTTGTTTTCCTTTTTCTGATTTTTCAGCGCTCGCCACAGCCACATGAGAAGCTTCTTGCGCTGCTTGCAAAATGCCAGCAGTTTGCGCGTTTAACGAAGAAACGGAAGCGCTTACTTCATCAGAGACGTGACTTAACTGTTGAATTGATACTTTCACTTGTTCTTTCATTTGTTGTTTGAGCGTCTCCATTTGTAAACGAAGCGCTTCATTTTCCTGTTCATATTGTTCTAAAACGAGTTGTTGTTCGACGTTTAACATTTTAGAGACCGATTTCATAACGACAATGACATACGATGGCTGACGTAATTGTTCTAACATGACCGCTAATATTTCTTCAAGCAAATGTTGAAACGAAGCGATGTACCATTTCGGTTCTAAACCGATGCGGACGTGTGCTTGGGCAATGCGGCGCCTTTTTTCAATAAACGCTTCATCAATCTGTCCGTTAAACATTTCTTTGACATGGATCGTTAACGTTTGTTTTAGGCGCTCAATTGTGCTATGTTGTTGAATGATTGAAAGCAAATGACTTTCTGTTTGAAGCGCACGATAAAAAGCGTCAACGATGCGAGCAATATGTGCTTCGATATAAGGTTTGACGTGCTGTAAAATCGCAATATCTTTCGTCGTCATCCCGATGAGCGCCAGCTGTCGTTCGACCGTTTTATCGTTCAAACGAAGCAGTTCTTCTTTCATTTGTAAAATCGCCTCAAGTTGTAAATCACGCTCATCTCGTTTTCGTTTAAACAAAATAAAACCCCCCTTAACTCACATAAACAACATGTTTACATATGTATGTTAACAAACGGAAGAAAAAAAGAAAACACCCATTTAGTTGGGTGCTTTCCATTGTTCACCTAGCGTACGAATCGAATCGATGACCGCATCTAATTTTCCTTCAATCCGATGCAGTAAATAAAACGTCACCGCAATAGGAAAACCGACATCGGAAAGAAGCGACAAATAGGCTTCCATCTTTCTCATCCTTTCTTTTTTCGCTTATATGCGACAAGGTGTCCTGTGTGTCAGGACACCTTCACTCGTTAAGCAAACGCCCATTGTGTCATCGTCGTATCGATGAGGCGCGCTCCTTTTTTCGCGATGAGATCGCCTCCGCTAGACGGAAAGACGTTTGCGGCAATGATGACATCCATCACTTGACTAATTTGCGCTTCTGTCACATCTTCACGCGGTGCATCAATCGTGAAACGAACCGTCTTTCCTTCCTCATTCATAAACTGCAATTCAAGCGTTTTCATTTTTCATCCCTCCTATTCGCCTAATACGTGCACATCGTTGCGATATACGTGAACGAGCGGAGCGCTTTGCAAAGATGCGAGCGCTTGGGCAACAGAGACGAGCGAGCTTTCCGTTGCGTTCGGTTTAATCGTATACGTTTTGTTTTTATATACCGGTTTGCCCGTTTCTGTCACGCCCACTTCAAACGTTAAACGAAGTTGTGAACGTTGAATCACGCCTCCTCCCCTCCTTTCACCTATAACTATCGCAACGACAATGGCAAAAGGTTAGGGACTACACCATTTTTCTGCCCATGCTTGCATCGCTTCCATCACGATGCGTAAATCTTTTCCTTTCTCCGTTAATTCGTATTCAATGCGCACAGGCTTTTCCGGATATACATGACGGACGACGATTTGTTCTTCTTCTAACTCTTTTAATCGTTCTGTTAACATTTTTTGACTGATTTCTGGAATACTTTCTGCTAAATCTTTAAAGCGAAGCGGACCGCGAAATAAGACGTGAATAATTAATCCATTCCATCTTTTACCGATTAATTCAAACGCCGCTTCAATTTTTGGACAAACATGTGAATGTTCCATGAATGATCACCCTATGCATGAAATTTGACAAACTTATTGTAACTAAATTAATATATTTATCGTAACTAACAAAAAGTGAGTAATATTATTTTTGTATGTTCAAGGAGGATATATATGATTTCAATTATGGAACAACGTCAATCGATTCGGAAATACGATCCGAATGCTTCGATTTCGAAAGAACAACTGACAAAAATTTTACAATTAGCAACAAAAGCGCCTTCCGCTTGGAACTTGCAACATTGGCATTTCGTCGTCATCTATGGAAAAGAAGCGCAACAAAAGCTTCTTCCGATCGCTTACAATCAACAACAAATTGTTGATGCATCCGCGGTCGTTGCGGTGCTTGGCGATTTACAAGCGAATAAAAAAACAGATGCCGTATATGATCCGCTTGTCGCACAAGGAAAAATGACAAAAGAAGTGAAAGAGACGCTCGCCAAACAAATTGAACAAGCATATACAAACGCACAATATGCGCGCGATGCTGCGTTCACGAACGCTTCGTTAGCGGCGATGCAACTCATGCTTGCCGCAAAAGCAGAAGGGTTTGATACGTGCGCCATCGGCGGCTTTGATCCACAAGCATTCATGAAAGAATTTCACATTTCAGACCGATACATTCCGGTGATGCTTATTACAATCGGTAAAGCGAGCGCGCCAGCCCATCCGTCTCTCCGTTTACCAGTAGATGAAGTCACGACATGGGTAAAGTGATAAAAATGACCCGTTTTAAGACGGGTCATTTTTATATGTTGGCAATATGATATGAACCCGCGTTCCTTTGCCGACTTTGCTTTCGATTTGCATCGTGCCTTTATGTTCATGAATCATTTTCATGCTCGTCGTTAAACCAAGTCCCATTCCTTTTTCTTTTAACGTATAAAACGGTTCGCCAATTCGTTTTAAACGCTCTTGTTCAATGCCTTTTCCTGTATCTTCGATGATAATATGGACGCGGTCATCTTCTTCTTTCGTAGAAATCGTAAGCGTTCCCCCTTTTGGCATCGCTTCTAAGGCGTTTTTTACGACGTTGACAAACACTTGGATGAGCTCGTTTTTGTCGCCGTATACGGTTGCCGATGTGTGCGGTTCGTATTTCATTTGTACATTTTGCAAAATCGCTTCGTACGTAAACAATCCGACAACGTAGTCAACAACGTCGTGTAAAGCGAGCGGCTTATACGATTTCATTTGCGGTTTCGCTAGCACGAGAAGTTGGCTCACGATTTGATTGACGCGCTCAATTTCATCTAACATAATTTGCACGAAACGTTCATCTACTTCTTTCGTTTCTTTCATCATTTGTAAAAAGCCTTTAATGGACGTGAGCGGATTGCGAATTTCGTGGGCGATGCCTGCCGCTAACTCGCCGATGACCGATAGTTTTTCTTTTTTCAACAACAGCTGCTCAGCAACTTTTTGTTGCGTAATGTCGCGGCCGATGACGACAAGCCCTTTTCGTTTTCCGTTTTCGTAAAATAGCGGCACTTTAATGACGTCAAACGTTTTCATTTCACCGTTTGGCATCGGAAACGATTCTTCCGCACGCGTCACCGTTTTTGCCCGCCACGCTTCTTCATCCGAATCGATGCAATAAAGTAACGCCTCGCGAAAATGAGGAGTATATTCCGCCAGTTCCGCATCTGTTTTTCCTTTATAATCGACATGCTCAAGCCCATAAAGCTTTAAACCAAATTCGTTTACTCTAAGCCAACGCCCTTGTCCATCTTTAAACGAGACGAAATCAGGCATCGCATGAATGAGCGTCAACAGCTCTTGTTCGCTTTCGCTCATCTGTTTTAAGGCACGATGTTTTTTCAAAGCGATATACATAAATACAGCAGACAACACGACAAAAATAAAGCCTTTAAACGTTTGAACATATGGCATGATGTGTTGTGGAAGCGGTAACTTTTCTACGTAAAAATCAGTCAATACGATCCAAATGGTGCTGACAATCACATAAATGACAATGGCGTATTTCATCTGGCAACGAAACCTTTCTTACATTTCTCTCATCCATTGTGCAAGCTTCATCGCAAGAGGCGAAACATGTTCTTCTTCTAACACTTTCGCAAGCGATTGTTGTAAACGTGATTCGATGTGAGCGAAATCATCATAGCTGACATAAATGGACCATTCCAAATACGGAATCGCGACAACGATATATTGTTCTTTTTTATTTTCATAAATGTATACATTTTGTTGTAATGATTGTTCATCAATCGTCGCTTTTCTAATTTTCATCTCTTACTCATGCCTTTCCATTTTTTATTATCATATCACAAAATTTTTCCATTGTTCAAAACATTTTTTAGCAAATCGGTTCATTTTCACTTCGTTTTTCGTCTGATTTTTTGTATTTCCTCTAGGCAAATGGTGTGTATGCAGAACATAAACGGACGATTTTTATCCGTTTTCCCTTTCGCTTGGCGCAAGCGTTTTTGTTAGGCTAAATGTACCGCGGAATAACTGAAGGCGCGCCTTCAAGGAAGGGATATATATGTCATTTGAAAAAATCGTTGCCGAATATCGCCCACTCATTTCTTATATCATTCGCAAGTTGCACATTCGCCGTCATGTCGATGAATATATGCAAATTGGCTTCATTGCGCTTTGGGAAGCATATGAACGATACGACGAAACGAAAGGTTCCTTTTGTACGTTCGCATTTAAAATGATTCGCTGGCGCATCGTGTCACAGCTGCGCAAAGAAACGAGAAACGTATACGTTCCGTTGCCAGATGAATATGTGTTAAAAGAAAATGTCGATTTTTTTGCCGACATCATGTGGGAAGAAGCGATGCAATATTTAACGCCACGTGAGCGCATATGGCTTGTTCGTCATGTGATCGAAGGAAAAACATTAAAACAAATCGCTCATGAAGAAGGCGTAAGCGTGAATGCCGTAAAACAATGGCGCATGTCCGCCGTCAAAAAGCTAAAACGTTACGTTAACTGCGCGGCTCATCCATATAGTAGTACACGACATCGCCGCCGCGCTGGGCAACGCCGCGAAAATGTTTAAAATCTTCTTGTTGGACGAGCACATGACGAAACGTTAAAAAATGTTCCTTTTTCACAAGTACATGTGGAATGGCGCGCGTGCGCAATTGTTGAAGAAGTTGCTTTGCTTCTTGTTCAGTCACGTTCATCCCTCCCTCTTTGTTTTAACGTGCTGAACGATACATGTCAATACGATGTGTGAATGCCTAATTTTGTTATATTGACACACGTCTATCGAAAATGCACATACAATGTTGGTGGATTCTAAATGAAAGAAAGGAAGATGAACGATGAATGACTGGAATATGTATGAAGATTTCCGTTTAGATCAACAAATGATGCCGCAAACGATGCCAATGCCGCAAATGCCGCAACAAATGCCACAGATGATGCCACAACAAATGCAGCCGATGCCAATGCCGCAGATGATGCCACAACAAATGCCACAAATGATGCCGGGGGATTGTGGCTGTGGGATGCCGATGGGACCGATGTGGCCAGGAATGCCGCAAATGATGCCACAAACGATGCCAATGCCACAAATGCCGCAACAAATGCCACAGATGATGCCTGGACCAATGTGGCCGTACATGCCGTATGGGCCACAGCGTTAAAAATAGTTGAAAATGCCCTTTACGAACGAGGAAAAATCATGCAAAATAGAAAAAAGGTTTAAAAATTCAAAAGTAAAGGGGATTTTCAATGAAAAAAGCGCAAATTGGCGACATCATTGAATTTAAAAATGGGTTGCGGGGAATTGTTGAAAAAGTAAACGAAAATTCAGTTATTGTCGATTTAACGTATATGGACAACTACAAAGAACTCGACTTGCAAGAACGAACAGTCGTCAACCATAAAAACTACAAAATTGTAGAATAGCGAAAAGAGGGCTGCTTATTGTTGATGAGACAGCCCTCTTTGTTGTTCACATTGCCCTTTCATTTCGCTACATTCGTAAATGTATACCCCTTGTTTTTCTGAAAGTGCAGCATAATACATCGCTTCTGCCACTTGTTTTGCGGCGATCGGTTTATATTTTTCCCATTTGCCGACGAACGCAAACGAAAAACCGTGACAAAGCCATTCCGCTGTTTTTTCACCGAGACGAAATTCTTGTCGCTCACCTGTTAATAACGATGGGCGAAAAATGTGCAACGAGCGAATCGTAAGCCGCTGCAACGCTTCTTCCGTCTCTCCTTTGACGCGATTGTAAAAAAACATCGAATGCGGATCTGCCCCGATCGCAGAAACGAATAAAAACGTTTTGACGTGACATTTTTCCGCCAGTTTTGCCGCCCGCAACGTATATTCGTAATCGACTTTAATAAATTGTTGTCTTGTTTTTGCTTTTTTCATCGTCGTCCCTAAACAACTAAATACATCGTCGACATGAAAATATTCTTCATATTGTTCTATTTTGTCAAAATCAACGACAACTTGTTTTAATTTTTCATGCTTGCACGCCATTTGTTTTCGAACAAACACCGTCACTTGTTCATAATGCTCCGAACGAAGCAACCGCTGGAGAAGCTCGCCTCCGACTAATCCGCTTGCTCCGATCACAAGAGCCGTTCTCTGTCTCAAATGAAGACCCCCCAAACAAAAAAGGTTCGTAACAATTTGTCATTATATACCCGTTTACGAAAAAAAACTAGTTCTCTTTTATGAATTTTTTAAGGCTGACTTCATGAGCCAGCCTTCTTAGCGATTATCTACTTTTTCCGGATATAAATCGTGGTTTAATAAGCGATATTCCGCCATTTGTTCGTATTTCGTTCCCGGGCGACCCCAGTTGCAATACGGGTCAATCGAAATGCCGCCGCGCGGTGTAAATTTCCCCCACACTTCAATGTAGCGCGGCTCCATGACGCGAATTAAATCGTTCATAATAATATTGACGCAATCTTCATGAAAATCACCATGATTGCGGAAACTAAATAAATATAACTTCAGTGACTTGCTTTCAACACATTTTTTATCAGGAATGTAACTAATGTAAATTGTAGCAAAATCTGGTTGTCCGGTTTTTGGCAACTGCTTTTTGTAGAGCAGGTGGACTATATCTTATTCTTATTCGACTGCGATATCGAATAAGAACCCTTGCGCTTCCACCACGATATTTTCATCGTGATGTACTCTACTCTCTTCCTTTATCACTACTTTTACTCGCTTCGTGATAAAGTGATTTCGATAGTCTCTGCACCTTCCTTAAAGAAAAAGGCTGTATACATCGCACTTTCTTCTTTAAGGCTTGGCTCAGGGTTGGAGAAATAGGGTTCTAATAAATGGATAAGACGATTCTCTTCTTGCATCTTTCCCTGTTTTCTCTTCCCCTGAATTCACAAGGTTTAGCCGACAGTGTCACCACTGAAGTGTGCCCTCATTGACACAAGCTCGTAAACTCCGGACAGTTAAATTTTACAAAGTAGTCGCGGTTAGGATGTTTGTTATCAAACACTTCAAGAATGTCTGGACTGTATTCGAATACATATTTCGTTCCTTGGTTTCCAAGAAGCGTAACTCCTTGTAGTTCTTCATCTTTTCTCATCGCTTTCTCCTCCTTTAGTTATACGCCGCGACGATTGCCCCATAATAACGTGTGTAGTTGGGGCAAGACGCGAACGTCATTCATTTCGTTTGATTGCACAACTTGTTCGACGAGCCATTCAAGTTTTTGTAATAATTTTAAGCGAAGCGTTATGTCGTCTGCTTCATGTATATCATCGTTGCCGACTTGAACGTAAAACGGAACGGTCGGGTAGCGTTGATGCACATGTTTAGCATAAGCAAAATCTTCATCGTTAAATACGACGACTTTTAAACTCACTTGCCCGCGATGCATCGCTAATCGGTCCATGATTGTATCAAGCATCGCAAAATTTGTTTCCATGTTTGAACTCGGCGGCTTTGGTGAAATCGTTAAATCATCGATATCGTAAAACCAGTCTTGCCATACGCTTCCTTGCGTCTCTAAGCCGATGCGCATTCGATGTTGTTTCAGTAAAGAAATGAGCGCATGCAAACTTTTGAGCAGCGCAGGATTGCCGCCTGAAATGGTCACGTGGTTAAACCGATCCCCGCCAAGTTGTTTCAGTTGTTGCCAAATATGTTCGGGCGTCATTTGTTTTATTTCATCTTTCGCTGAACCGTCCCACGTAAACGACGAATCGCACCAACGGCAACGATAGTCGCATCCTGCCGTGCGGACAAACATCGTTTTTTGCCCGATGACCCTGCCTTCGCCTTGAATTGTCGGGCCGAAAATTTCAATGACCGGAATGCGCTCCATTATTGTTTCCCTGCTTTCGGACGATATACGACATAGCTTGTCGGGGACTCCCGCACAAACACTTGAACGCATGTCGGTTTATTCGGCAACGTGTCTAAATGTTCCTGAACGATTTCTGCAATTTTTCGCGCTACCACTTCTGTCGTTGGAAAATGTTCAGCTGCTGTATCGCTAAATACGTCTTTATGGTCGTTCATAACTGTATGATCAAAACGGTTGTGCACAAGTTTTTTTAACTGTTGAAAGTTAATTAAAAAGCCTGAATCATCAAGCTCGTCACCTGCAACAGTAATGTTGATAAAATACGTATGTCCGTGCATATTCGCACATTGGCCGGCTGCTTCATGCGGAATAAAGTGCGCCGCCGCAATTTGCATATCTTTATTTAATTCATAGCGAAACGGGTGAATGACTTGCGGATAAATTTGTTGGATCATTGCACATGCGCCCCTTTCTTTTCACTCATATATTGATCAAGACCTCGTTTACGCAACACGCACGCTGGACATTCGCCACAACCGTCAGCGATGATGCCGTTGTAGCACGTGAGCGTTTTCGTGCGCACGAACTCAAGCGCATCCAGCTCATCAGCAAGCTTCCACGTTTCCGCTTTATTTAACCACATGAGCGGCGTATGAATGACAAAGTCGTAATCCATCGCTAAATTAAGCGTCACATTTAACGATTTAATAAATACGTCACGGCAATCCGGATAGCCGCTAAAGTCTGTTTCACATACGCCCGTCACGAGATGACGCGCCCCTTTTTGTTTCGCAAGCACCGCCGCAAACGATAAAAACAATAAATTGCGCCCATCGACAAACGTGGATGGCAATTGTCCTTCTTTTTGTTCGATCGCTATATCGCTTCTTGTTAGCGCATTTGGTGCGAGCTGATTTAATAGCGACATATCAAGCACCGTATGTGGCACGTCAAGCTCTTTCGCAATCGATGCAGCGACGTCAATTTCAAGCCGATGGCGTTGGTTGTAATCAAACGTCACCGCTTCGACTTCCGCAAAATGTTTTTTCGCCCAAAATAAACATGTTGTACTGTCTTGGCCGCCGCTAAAAACGACGACTGCTTTTTCTCTTTTCATCTTTCGCTCCCCTTTCTTACATAATGAGAAGAAAGAGCGTTCTAAAACAAAAACGCTATACCCCCTAAGGACATAGCGATCCCTAGTTTTTTTATAGAGGGTGTTCTAGAACCTCTCCTACGCAAGCCGCGTAGAATTCTTCTTCAATTGTACGCCTAACAATATACCATAAAACATATATTCATTCTATAAAAAAATTATGCTTTATTTGTGAACTGTTTTCAGGATATAATAACAACAAAAAAAGTTAGGTGATTCAACATGACAAAACGTTCAACTTTTGATGCGGCGCTTCAACAACTGCGCGAAAAATTAATGACGATGGTATCTGCTTCCCAACAAGCGCTACATGAATCGATTGAAGCGTTAAAAACGCAAAATATCGCGAAAGCAGATGACATTATCGAAAATGATAAAAAAATTAACGAACTTGAGCGCGAAATTAACGAGCTTGCGATTATGACGATTTTAAAACAACAACCGGTCGCATCTGATTTACGTCGGTTAATCGTTGCGCTTAAAATTTCGTCTGATGTCGAGCGCATTGGTGACATTGCGGTCAATATCGCAAAATCGGTCAAATTTATCGGTACAGAACCGCATGTGAAACCGATCGTCCACATTCCTGAAATGGCGGCAATCGTCAATGAAATGTTAGACCATGCGCTTCATGCGTTCCATAACGATGACGTTGAAGAAGCGAAGCGGATCGCACTTGAAGACGATCGAGTAGATGAGTTGCAAGGAAAAATTATTCAAGAATTAATTGACTTAATGAGCGAAAAACCAGAGTTTACAAATCAAATTACACAATTGTCGTTCATCACGCGCAACTTAGAGCGCGCTGGCGACCATGTGACAAATATCGCTGAAAATATTTTATATAGCGTCAAAGGAATTCGCATTGATTTAAACTATTAAATATTCGGGTGCCTCATAATTTGAGGCATCTTTTTTTATCGCTTTCTTTTTTATGCGATGATATAATTTTGTCGGGGGAGGTGAGTAAACATGGACGATATGCTCAAACGTATTTTCGATGAGCTCGCATTGTTGCGCGAACACATGGCTACAAAAGACGATATCGCTGCCATGGACAAGCGTATCGAACACATCGAGCAAACAATGGCGACAAAAGACGATATCGTAAGCATCGAGCAACGCATGGCGACAAAAGACGATATCGCTGCCATGGACAAGCGTATCGAACACATCGAGCAAACAATGGCGACAAAAGACGATATCGCAAGCATCGAGCAGCGCATGGCCACAAAAGACGACATTGCTGCCATGGATAAGCGTATCGAACACATCGAGCAAACGATGGCGACAAAAGACGATATCACAAGCATTGAGCAACGCATGGCGACAAAAGATGATATCGTAAGCATCGAGCAGCGCATGGCCACAAAAGACGATATCGTAAGCATCGAGCAGCGCATGGCTACAAAAGATGATATTGCAAGCATTGAACAGCGCATGGCCACAAAAGACGATATCGCAAGCATCGAGCAACGCATGGCTACAAAAGATGATATCGCAAGCATTGAACAGCGCATGGCCACAAAAGATGATATCGCTGCCATGGACAAGCGTATTGAGCACATTGAACAAACAATGGCCACAAAAGATGACGTCGCAGACATTCCTCTCATTAAACAAGCCGTGTTAGAAACATTAGAAGCAGTAAATGAAATATCAACGATCAAGCAAAACCTCGCTGAAATGTCCCAAAAGCTAGATGATGTCATCGCGACCCAAGCGCGACACGAGCTTGCTATTCAGTCGCTCGCTGTTCGGTCACTTGTACATGAAAACGAAATTCGTGCGTTAAAAGCAAGATAACGAGGCAAAAGGCTGTCACAAACTTCTTTGGGACAGCCTTTTCCATTTATTTTTCTTCTTTTGCTAGTTGTTCAAACGACTTCACTTTCCCGTGCGGTTCGTTTTGTGCTTGTTTCCGAACGGTCCATTGTCGCTCTTTCTGTCTTTTCGATTGGGTCATTCGTCTCACCTCCCTTTTTATCATTTGTTCATTTTTCTTTTTTATGACTTTTTCATTGTTTGAAAATTGTGTATATTTGAAATAAGGGGAAAAGGGGGAGAGAACATTGTTACAATCGAAACAAGCGAAAAAAGCACTGCAAAAAGTACAACGAGTAGCGAAAGAAGTACAACGAACGATGCGATTAGACCAACCGCTCGCTCAACAGCTCAATTCGTTGCGCGACGTATTAGACCGCCATCTTGAACGCGATGAATATTTCGTCATCGTCGATGAAGACGGAAAAGGTGTTGTGCATACGAACCGTTTGCGCGAAGGGATGGTGTTTGACGACGAAGTAGGAAAAAAAGCGGCAACGACAACTGCTCCACTGTTGCAACTGTATAAACGAAATACAGGTGAAGTGCTCGTCGATGCCGCATGTCCACTGTTCGAACAAAATGGAAAGCGCTTTAATTTGCGCATGGGACGTCTGATCCATCAGCCGTATATAGAAATGTGGTTTAGCACGATCGTCTTCTTGCCCGTTATCGCTCTTTTTATTGTTGCGTTTATGATGCAGCTATCGGTCAAACAAACGTTGTTGCTCACAAGCGTCACCGGCTTCATCAGCTTTCTCGTTTCTTTTTCATTTTACCGCACGATCATGAACCGCCTGCACGCGTGGTATCACGTCACTCGTGCCGTCTCATCCGGACAGCTTCATACCGAAGTGAAAACGGTCGGAAAGCGCAACGCTTTTCATCAAATTGGCTATGAAATAAACAAAGTCATTCTCGGTTTGCGCATGATTTTACAACAAATCGCAAAGGCAACCTCCTCCGTCGAACAAGTGAGCCACGAACAAAAAGAAGAAGCGAAACGAATAGCGGAGGCGTTTGATGAAGTGTCCGCAACGATGGAAACGTTTCGTGAAGGGGCGCAAAAACAAACGACATTCGTCGATGAAGCGAAACAGCGCATTCAAACGATGCTTCATTATATGCATACCGTCCAAACAGATATTGAACAAGTCGTCGAACGGGCGCAAACGACATTTCAATCCGCCCAAACAGGATATACGTATATGCAAGCTATCGAACAACAAATGAATGACACAAAACAACAAATGAACGACACCGCGAAACAAATTCAAACGGTCGCGAAAGAAGCCGATGCGCTCATCCAAAAAGTGTCCGCCATTACGGCGATTGCGGAACAAACGAACATGTTGGCATTAAATGCTTCCATTGAAGCGGCACGAGCAGGAGAAGCTGGAAAAGGATTTGCCGTCGTTGCCTCAGAAGTGCGAAAACTTGCGGAACATACGAACGCTTTCGCGCATGAAATTTTATCATCGCTTGCGAATACGTATAATCAACTATCAAGCGTCGCAAATGCGGTCACGAAACAAGCAAATACGATCGATGAAACGACCGCCTCCTTAACAAAACTGACCGACAGTATTGCTTATTTTCAAACGATGTCACATGAGCTAAATGCGTTAAGTCAACGAAACCGAACGCTTATGCAACAAACGACAAAAGAAGGAAACGAACTACACGAAGCGATTACCGATATTTATACGATCGCCAACGACTTTACAAAAGTCGTTCACGAAACGGCAAGCGGGCTGGAACAACAAGCGATGAGCGTCCATCAACTCGCAAAAGAAGCGGCAGTGCTGGCGGAGGAAGTGTATCAACTAAAACAAATTTTACATCGGTTTGGCGTGAAGTGAAAAAGCGAGCCTAAAGTGCATTGGCTCGCTCGCTTTTTGTACGATATGCATATGCCCCGATACCGATCGTTAAAATAAAAAGAAACAAAAGTATCTCTCCTGCCTCTAAGCTCGCGACAACGCTACATCCGAAACAAACGAGAAGCGGTGTTTCCAGCCACTGTTCCTTGCTAAACAGCCACCACTCAAATAAACCGATCGTAAACGCCAATACGTACATCGTTCCGTCATGAAGCAAAAGGAATGAAAAAACTCCCATCCATAACGCAATAGCTGCTGGCAATAAAAGAAATGCGTCATGCTCACGTACACCGCGCTTAAACACATATATATGAACGATAAGTCCAAAAGAAAAAACAATAAGCGCCCATACACTTGCATCGTACCATTGAATGAGATGGAACGTTTCGAGCGTAAAGAAAAGAAGTAAAACGAACATTGCCATGACCGTTTGCCGCATCACTTCACCTCCCCTTTACATTCAATGTACTACACTTCTTTTTTTCTAGCTAGGCATTTTTCGATAGAAAAGCAAGAAAATAAAAATGATGCTCATATATCCAAACAAAGGATATAAAAAAGTAAGGAGCGCATGATACCCAATTAAACTAAACGCATACATCGCTAGCAAAAGCACAATAAGGATCAATGTCGGCTGCTGAAAAAAAAGCGCCAATTTCCGATGCAAACCGAACACCCCTGCAATAAACGAGGTGAAAATTTCTCCATAAATGATCACGACATATAACCAGTAAAACGAAGCAAGCGAACGTTTCACCACTTCCGCCATCGGAATGCTGTAAGATGACAATTGCGGCAACAACGAAAGAGCAACATGACTGCTAAATAAAATAAACATAAGCAACATGCCACCGAGCCAACCACCGAGACGAATCGTCTGTTCATCTTTTACTTCCGTTGCAAGCGGAACGAGAACGACTTGCGCCATCGCTAAATTAAACGCCACATACGCAAACGGAGAAAAAAAAGCAGCAAGCGGCGGCTTCGTCCATACGACGTCGCTTCCGTTCATCATCGCAATACATAAGCTAAATATAACCATCATCGGCACGACAATCATATTGACGCTTAAAATACCGTTTAAACCAAATAACATCGTCACAAAGGCGAGAATGATCGTGAGCACAAGCCCAACATATGCCGGCATATGAAGCTGTTCTTCAAACACCGCCCCCGCCCCTGACAACATGACCGATGTCACGCTAAATAACACAACAAACATAAAGAGATTGACGAGAACACCGAATTTCCCAAACAAATACGCATTCAACTGTTCATATGAACGGGCATGAAGCCGAGCGGCCATCATCATTAAACGCGTTCCGAAAAAAATAAATAGCCCCCCGCTTGCTGCAATAGTCACAAACCCAATCGCACCGTATTGCGTAAAAAATTGCACAATTTCTTTTCCGGTCGCAAATCCAGCCCCAACAACCGTTCCGACATACACAAACGCAATTTGAACCGCCCGCATCCACATACGCTCTCCCCCACTCGTCCATTTTTTCTATATATATGAAAAAAACGGCGAATATTTTCCGCCGTTTATTCTACCACTACATCGATTTTTGGCATATTATGCATATTTTTCGCCGTCACATGCGCCACAACCGCATACGTTCCTTTCGTTGCAAACGTATAGCGCGCGACATATTTTCCGTCGCCGACATGTTTTCCTTCAATCATTTGTCGGTCTTCTGTGCCATGTTTCCATACTTCAAATTTCACTTCTGATGCATCCGTTACTTTTTCATCACCATATGTCACAAAACAAGCGAGTTCGACTTCTTGATTAGCCGGAAGCTTTTCTTCCACCGCCATTTTGACGTCTAAATACGCCAACTCTTCTTCTTCCGCCTTGCTCGCACAACCGGCGACAACAAGCAAAACGAACGAAAACAACAACAACCATTTTTTCATGTTTATCCCCTTCCATGTTACAATAGTTTCACAAAATATTCACAACTATTTGCTACAATAGTATTAAAACGCGATGGAGGACTCGTACAATGCAAGTTCGTTTCTTTCTTTGGCTGATGATCGTGATGTTATTAACGAGCTGCACCTCACAAACGTACCCCCCGATCAAACGGGACGAGGCGATCATTGGCGTCGTAAATATAAAAGAACAAAGCTTGTCATTTATTGATTATAACACGAAACAAGTCATGACAACATGGCAAATGAAAAAGCCAATCACAAAAGCAGCGCTTCTTCCGGACGGTGATACGATCGTTTTATTCGGACAAGACATGGACGAAATGATCGCCTATACGTTATCAACCGGAACAGAAACGAGACGATGGAACGTTGAAAAAGGGATAACGGATGTGCTTGTCACCGAACGTCACTTGCTCGTCGTCAACGAAAAAAAAGGAACGGTGTCAATCATGACGTTTGATGGAAAAGTGAAAAAGGTGATCACCACTCCACCGTCCCCTTTTTCAATCGTAGAAGACGATAAACATCGCCAATGGATCGTTATTCATTTTAAAAACGGTGCGATTTCATTTATTGATCAAACGACAAAACGAGTGACACGAACGGTCGATACGCTCGATTCCGCCGTCAGCGGCTTCGTCGTTCCCGAAACGAATGAACTATGGGTCGGCGGGCATGGTAGCGGAGCAACGATTCAACAAGAAGTGTACGTTCATTCACTTGTCGACGGACGGTTGCTCACACGTGTAAGAGCAGAAACGATGCCGATTCAATTCGTTCAAACGAACGAAGCGATATACGCTCTTTGTCACGGGGCGAATATGTTGTATGCATTTGAACCAAAAACAAAACGTATGATGCGCTCGCTTGATGTTGGCGCCAATCCGTTTGCGATGACAAAGGCGAAAAGCGATCTCGTCATCGCAAGTTACGACAGCAATGAATTAATTTTTGTCGATGAAAAAACGTTCAAACAAACAAATACCGTTTCTGTCGGACATGGACCGTTTTATATCTTTTTTCGTGATGCAAAGGGGGAATAAGCGTGGCAACGATTTTAATTATTGACGATGAAAAAGAGATGCGCGAGCTACTTCGCCTATATTTAGAGCCAGAAGGATTTACGTGCATCGAGGCGGACGATGGCGAAGCAGGGCTTGCCCAATTCGGACGAAGACATGTCGATTTAATTTTACTTGATATTATGATGCCAAAACTCGACGGCTACCGTTTTTGCATGCACGTGCGCGAGCGTTCGCAAGTGCCGATCATTTTTTTAACGGCACGAAGCGATGAATGGGATCGTGTATATGGGCTGAAAATTGGCGCAGACGACTACATCGTAAAACCGTTTAGCCCGAATGAAGTCGTGGCGCGCGTTCATGCTGTACTTCGACGAACGAAAGGGACTGAGGCAACTCCGCAATATGAAGCAGGTCCGATCATTGTCGATGAAAAAGCTCGAAAAGTCACGGTCAACGGAAACCATGTTCTATTAACGTTAAAAGAATTTGAATTGCTCGTGTTATTTTTAAAACATCGCGGTCAAGTATTTACGCGTGAACAGCTGTTAGATCGCGTTTGGGGCATTCATTACGTCGGCAGCACGCGCACGGTCGATACGCATATTAAAACGTTGCGCATTAAATTAGGTGAAGCGGGGCAACTCATCCAAACGGTATGGGGAGTGGGATATAAATTTGATGAAACGGTTTAATTCTCTTTCTCTACAACAAAAACTATGGCTTGCGATTAGCGCTTTTTTAGTGCTTGCGGTGTTGCTTTTATATACGGTTGCTGTGTATATATATGAAAATATTTATATTTCACACGTCGAACAACGTTTATTGCAAGAAGGAATGAACATTGCGGAAAAATATGACGGCGGTGCGCTGACAGACTCGTTTCGCAATACCGTTTCCTTTATCAATGACATATCCGATACAGAAATTGTGCTCGTCAACAATCCGCGTGAATTAAGCGCTTGTTTGCCGTTTGAAGTCGATCATCACTCCGTCATTAGCGAAGCGGAACGGCAACAACTGCTTTCCGGGAAAACGGTAACGAAAAAAGGATATGAACAAACGTTTGACCGCCAAATCGTCGGCATCATCATTCCGCTATTAGACGAACATCGCCTCATGGGCATTTTATATTTGTACGTTCCGCTCGCATCCATTGAAGATGTGCTCGAGCGCATTCAAACGTTCGTCATGGTCGGCGGTAGCCTTTTTTTATTCATTACGGTATTTGTCGGACGAAAAATTGCGATGCATTTCACAAAACCGTTGCAACATATGCAACAAGCGGCCTATCGCGTCTCACAAGGCGATTTTTCTGTCCATGTGGATGTCGAAACGGAAGATGAAATCGGACAATTAGCGAAGGCGTTCAATCAAATGGCGCATGCGCTCGCCAAAGAAGATGAACGAAAAAAAGAATTTTTAGCGAACGTTTCCCACGAATTGCGCACGCCGTTAAGCTATGTGAAAGGATATAGCGAAGCGTTATTAGACGGGATAGTGAAAGACGAAGAACAACAAAAAAAATATATGAAACTCATTCACCGCGAGGCGAGCCGCATGCAACGTCTCGTGCGCGATTTGCTTGATTTGGCGCAATTAGAAGGCACATATCCGCTCGTGCGCACCCCGTTTTCGATCGCACAGCTCATCGAAGAAACGATGGAAAAATACGAGCCGCTCTTACAAGAAAAACGCATTCACCTTTCCCTCGATGTCGACCATGACTTAGTCGTCGATGGCGACCCCGATCGCATCGAACAAGTGTTGCAAAACTTGCTTGATAATGCATTGCGCTACACCCCTTCTGGCGGCAACATATCGTTATGGACCGTAAACAAACATCCGATGTGCGAGCTCGTCATTTCCGATTCGGGACAAGGAATGTCGAAACAAGACATCGAACGATTAGGCGAACGATTTTTCCGAACCGACCGCTCCCGCTCGCGCGAACATGGCGGCACAGGTCTTGGCATTGCGATCGTCAAGCAAATTGTAAAACTACACGGCGGATCAATTCGCTTTGAAAGCGAACAAGGAAAAGGAACGACCGCATACGTTCAATTGCCGTTATATGATGAATCATAGTACAATAGAGTAACATATGTTTAGGAGGGATGACATGAAGTTACATACGATTCCGCTCGATTTAGAGCGCGTATTTGAATCGATGTGCCACTCATTTGCGATGATTTTATTTCGCCCAGATACAACAGTATTATGGGCAAACGATGTATTTCTTCAAGCGATGGGCTACACGGAGCAACAATTGCTCGGTTTATCCCACCGTCAATTTTGCCTTCCAGAATACGCAAACAGCTACGAGTATACACAATTTTGGAATCGCCTAAAAAACAAACAGCCGTTTTACGGCACGGTGCAACGCGTCACCCGACACGGCAAACATATATGGCTAGAAGCGCTCTATACTCCGGTGTTAGACGAACAAGGGCAATTGCAAGCGGTTTTTAAAATCGCCACCGATGTCACCGACCGGCAACAGACGTTAAATGAAGAGTTTGCTAGTTTACTTGAAGAAATGAACGCGAGCACGAGCGATATTCAACAAACGGCCCGCTTAATCAACAATCACGTGAAACAGTTGAGTGAAAAAGCGGAAAAAGTAAGCAAAAGCACAGAAGAAATTCAAGGCGTCATTTCGTTCGTGAAAGACATTGCAATGCAATCGAATTTGCTCGGGTTAAACGCCGCCATCGAAGCGGCTCGCGCTGGCGAACACGGACGTGGCTTTGCGATCGTCGCAGAAGAAGTACGCAAAATGGCAGAAAAAAGCAAACATTCCGCCGAAGACATTTCCGAACAGCTGAATCATATTACAAACTCGGTGTTAGAGATGGTTCATATGCTTCAAGAAGTGGCGGAAAAAATAAACGATAGCGCCGAAGCAATCGACGAACTTCACCAAGTACAACAACATATGGTTAAAATTACAGACAAACTGACGAAGCTTTTATAACTGCCCATCGCGGCAGTTTTTTTTCGTCACGAAAAAAATTTTTATTTTTTTTTAAAAAAGGTCTTGAAAGTCAAAAAAGGTCAAATTATAATAAAGTCAGAAAGGTCAAATATAGTCAAAGTCAAAAAAGGAGGTTGGTGCCTATGATGTGCCAAGTATGTAAACAAAATCAAGCAAACATCTTTTTACATGTGCAAGTAAACAACGACAAACAACAATTACACCTTTGCGAGGCGTGCTATGAAAAACAAAAACAACAATTAAAAGTGCCAGCAGGATTCCACTTCGATCGTTTTGATCAATTGTTCTCCGACTTCTTCGCACCGCTTGCTGAACGAACAGTTTCCCACGCCCAACAACAAGAACAACAACCGAAACGAAACGGATTGCTTGACCAATTCGGTCGCAACTTAACGCAATTAGCGAAAGCAGGACTAATCGATCCTGTCATCGGACGCGATAAAGAAATTGAACGCGTCATTGAAATTTTAAATCGTCGCAATAAAAACAATCCGGTGTTAATCGGTGAACCGGGCGTTGGTAAAACGGCGATCGTCGAAGGATTAGCGCTTAAAATCGTTGAAGGATCTGTTCCATCGAAACTATTAAACAAAGAAGTGTACGTGCTCGATGTCGCTTCCTTAGTCGCAAACACAGGCATTCGCGGTCAATTTGAAGAGCGAATGAAACAATTAATTGCTGAATTACAGCAACGGAAAAACGTCATTTTATTCATCGATGAAATTCATTTACTTGTCGGTGCCGGATCGGCAGAAGGCTCAATGGACGCAAGCAACATATTAAAACCGACGCTTGCCCGCGGAGAATTGCAAATCATCGGCGCAACAACGTTAAAAGAATATCGTCAAATCGAAAAAGACGCTGCGCTTGAACGTCGCTTCCAACCGGTCATCGTTCACGAACCGACAATCGAACAAGCGATTGATATTTTAAAAGGCATTCAGCCAAAATATGAACAATTCCATCAAGTCAAATATACAGATGAAGCGATTCACGCATGCGTCACTTTGTCGCATCGCTACATTCAAGACCGCTTCCTTCCTGATAAAGCGATTGACTTGTTAGACGAAGCGGGTTCAAAAGTGAGCTTAAAAGCGACACCGACAAATAAAGAAGCCATCGAACAACGTCTCGAACAATTAAGAAAAGAAAAAGAAAAAGCGGCGCAAGAAGAAAATTACGAACTCGCTGCCAAATTGCGCACCGAAGAATTGCAGCTTGAAAAACAATTACAACAAAACGGACAAGCTGAGCAACCGGTAGTAGACGTCATGCACATTCAACAAATCATTGAAGAAAAAACAGGCATCCCAGTCGGCAAACTACAAGCTGATGAACAAGCAAAAATGAAACATTTAGAAGAAAACTTAGCGAAAAAAGTCATCGGTCAAGAAGAAGCCGTGAAAAAAATCGCAAAAGCGATTCGCAGAAGCCGCGCTGGCTTAAAAGCGAAAAACCGTCCGATCGGTTCGTTCTTATTCGTCGGTCCGACTGGCGTCGGTAAAACAGAATTGTCGAAGACGCTTGCTGAACAATTGTTCGGCTCTAAAGATGCGATGATTCGCTTAGACATGAGCGAATATATGGAAAAACATGCGGTCGCCAAACTCATCGGTGCACCTCCTGGCTACATTGGCCATGAAGAAGCCGGTCAATTAACAGAAAAAGTGCGCCGCAACCCTTACAGCATCATCTTGCTTGATGAAATGGAAAAAGCGCATCCAGACGTGCAACATATGTTCTTGCAAATTTTAGAAGACGGTCGTTTAACAGATAGCCAAGGTCGTACCGTCAGCTTTAAAGATACAGTCATCATTATGACATCAAACGCAGGTACGAATGTCGAAGGCGACTTGCTTCAACGTCTCAGCCTATATTTCAAACCGGAATTTTTAAACCGTCTCGATGCCATTATCGAATTTAAACCGCTTGAAAAAGCGCACATGTTGCAAATCGTTGACCTCATGTTCGCTGAATTGCAACGCACGCTTTCTGAACAACAGGTAACCGTTACAATGAGCGACAAAGCGAAAGAAAAATTAGCTGACCTTGGTTATCATCCGACATTTGGCGCTCGTCCACTCCGCCGCGTCATGCAAGAACATGTCGAAGACCAAATTGCCGACGTGTTGCTTGATGAAGAACATGTTCGTACAATCCACATTGATGTAGAAGACGATCGCATCGTTGTAAAACATGAAAAAGCCTAATCCGCACATGGATTAGGCTTTTAGTCCATTCATCAAAAACTGAATCGTCCGCTCCATCTCCTGTTCATCATCCCACGGACCGTCGGGCATGAGAAGAAAACGAGTGAATAAAAACCCTGCGATTGTCGTAATCGTCAAGCGAATAATCGTCTCCGGCGGAAGTGGAACAAGCTCCCCTTTTTGTTGAAAATGCTCGACAATTTGTTTAAACTTTTCGTACACATGATTGATAAAAATTGTTTGAAACTGCGCTTTAATGTCATCGTGAAATGACATTTCCTGCCATAATATACGAATCGCAGGCAAATACGTTTTCACAAATTCATACCGATTTTGAAAAACAGCGCGCACAAACTGCTCATAATGTTCATATTCGTTTTCAAATACGTCTTTCACAAACTTTTTCGCTAAAAACGGCGCAACCGATTGAAATAACGTCGGTTTAACGATCGCCAACAACAAATCTTTTTTCGTTTTATAATGACGAAAAATCGTTCCTTCCGCTACCCCTGCCCGCTTCGCAATTTCGCTCGTCGACGTCGCGGCGTATCCTTTTTCTGCAAACATGTCAATGGCCGCTTGTAAAATATTGATTTGTTTTTCGCTTAACTGTTGTCCATCGACGTTTAATAAATGAAACAACTGTTGCCGTTCGTCCATCATACCCTCACAACTTTCGATATTTCTTTAATGCTAATACATTTAATATCATAAATAAAAGAGAAAAACTAATCAAAACATATACGTCGAAGGCGATTGCTTCAAACCCTTTTCCGCGAATCATAATTTCTCTTAACGCATCTGCCCCGTAATATAACGGCATGGCGAAGCTAACAGAACGAAGCCACGGCTCCATCGTTTCTAAATGAAATAGCCCTGAGAAAAAGACTTGTGGAACGACGACGAGCGGAATAAATTGAATCATTTGCAATTCGTTGTTCGCAAATGCCGATAATAACGTTCCTAACGTGAGCGCCGTCATCGCCAATAAAAACGTAATGAGCAGCACATACGAAAATGACCCTTCCATCATCATGTCTAAGACGTGAATCGCAAACGAAGAAATCAGGCTTGCTTGAATCGTCGTAAATATGCCAAAGCCGATGACGTAACCGATCACAATTTCCCATCGTTTTAACGGCGTCGCTAACAAACGCTCAAGCGTGCCACTCGTCCGCTCGCGCAAAAACGACACCCCTGCAATTAAAAAGACGAAAAAGAAAATGAAAAAGCCGATTAATACCGGACCGAAATTGTCAAATAACGCCATGTTTTCTGAGCCGTGCATATATACCGTGTCGATCGTAAATGGTTGTTTCGTCGGCGGCATGAGCGTTTGTGCTGCTTTTTGCACCGTCATGAGCACCGTTTTGCTGATAGACGGATCGCTTCCTTCGAGCGTCAGACGGAAAGCGGTTTCCTTCATTTCAATAAATGCGTCAATTTGTTGCTCATCTAGTTCGTCCATCGCCTTCGCTTTTGTCATCGTCGTCACATGCGCATCCGCTTGTTTTAATGCGTCTTGCAACGGCTGTGGCACGTTTGCATCAACCGCGATATGCGGTTCATATTGTTCTCCGTTAAACACTAAGTCCATTAAAAACAATACAAACATCGGTGCGACAATCATTAATGCAAGCGTTCGTTTATCGCGAAAAAACTGACGAATAATGCGAACGACAATCGCTTGAATTCTCATGCATATGCCCCCCCAAAATGTAAAAATGCTCGTTCTAACGTCGTTGTGCCTGTTTGTTTCTTTAATTCGTCTGGACTGCCGACGGCAATCAACCGTCCGTCGCGAATCATCGCAAGCCGCATACATTTTTCTGCTTCATCCATGACGTGCGTCGTCACAACGATCGTCGTTCCGCGTTGACGAATGCGTTCAAGTTCTTCCCAAATCGCTTGCCGAAGAAGCGGATCGATCCCGACGGTCGGCTCGTCTAAAATTAGCACTTCCGGTTCATGAAGAAGCGCGGCCGCTAGCGAAAGACGGCGTTTCATTCCGCCAGAATATTGATGAACCGCTTTTTTCCTATCGTCCGTTAAATTGACAAGCTGCAACACTTCTTCGATGCGCTCTTTTTTCTTCTTCCCTTTTAGTCCGTAAATCGAGGCGAAAAAGTCTAAATTTTCAAGTGCCGTTAACTCGCTGTATAGCGCATCGGATTGTGCCATAAATCCGAGGCGCGCCATCGTTTGCAAATTCGGCATGCGCGCACCGAGCACATGAATCGTCCCTTCTGTCGCCATATCGATGCCTGCGATCATTTTGACGAGCGTCGTTTTCCCCGCCCCAGATGGACCGAGGATGCCGAAAATTTCTCCTTCATTTACTTCTAGTGACACGTCATGAATGACTTCTTTTTTATGAAACTGTTTACTTACGCGTTGCAATTGAATCGCCATCATGTTCCCTCGCTTTCATTAAAGTGAGTGAGTACTCACTTTAATTATATACGTTCCATTTCCTTCTTGTACATATGTGCGAAAAATTTTTCATTGACGAAACGAAAAGATTTTTGTACGATAGTAACGTCAATTTCATACGAAATCTTTCTCGTCAACTAAGATGAGATAGAGGTCGCGGCAAATAATAGTAGTTTCATGGAGGCGCAGAGACGTCGAGGAAGTGAAATGAAAGGATTTGTCGCCGAAGTTTATAGCGTGCTCTGGCGCTATAAGCTGGGCCTGTTGCCGAATAGGTGCAGGACTGTCATCGCGCATGCGGTGGAGAGCTATCGATCTTAAGTTTGATGCGGATGTGTCATATATTGTGCACCCGTTGAAAACTTAGGGTGCACTTTTTTATTTAAAAAAGTGCACGACAACAGCGCTCTACCGTATGCACCGTATATTTTATGAACGAAAGGATGAAAAACATGAAACAACAAAAACTCGGCTTTTGGGTATTGACAGCGCTCGTTGTCGGTAACATGGTCGGATCTGGTATTTTTATGCTTCCTCGTTCGCTTGCGGAAGCCGCAAGCCCTGCTGGCGTGTTGCTCGGATGGCTGTTGACGGGTGCTGGGGTGTTAATGATTGCGATTATTTTTGGTAACTTAGCGATTCGAAAACCAGAATTAAATGGCGGACCGCAAATTTATGCGAAAGAGCTGTTTCCAAAAGGTTCAAATGCGTCGATTTTATCCGGCTTTATGTCATCTTGGGGATATTGGATCGGAAACGTCGCTGGAAACGTCGCCATCATTACGACGTTTGCTAGTTACTTATCAACGTTTTTCCCTGTTTTAACGAGCGAACATGTCGTCTTTTCCGCTGGTTCATTGACGTTAAAACTTGGAAATTTACTGACGTTTCTCGTTTGTACAGCGCTTTTATGGGTGATGCATGCGATTATTTTACAAGGAGCCGAAAACGCTGGAAAATTAAATTTCGTCGCAACAGCAACGAAAGTGCTCGGCTTTTTCTTATTCATTGTGATCGGATTGTTCGCCTTTGAAAAAAGCTATATCCAACCGTTTGTTGCTCCGCGTTACGATGAAGCAGGGCATACGCTCGGTCTTCTTCCGCAAATTAACAACGTTGCATTAAGCACGCTTTGGGCGTTTATCGGTATTGAATCGGCGATCGTCTTTGCTTCGCGCGCGCGCAAACAAAGCGATGTGAAACGCGCGACCATTGTCGGTTTATTTATCGCCTTAGCGATTTACGTCGGCATTAGCGTGCTCGTGATGGGATTGTTAAAACAAGAGGTGCTCATGCAGTCGGAAAAACCGCTCGTCGATGCGATCGGAACGGTGTTAGGACCGATCGGATCGCAACTGCTTGCCGGGCTCGGTTTAATTAGCTTAATCGGCTCTACGCTCGGTTGGATTTTTTTAAGTGCGGAAGTGCCGTATCAAGCCGCAAAACAACAGTTGTTCATTCGCGCCTTTTTACAAGAAAATAAAAACGGAATGCCGCGCTTTTCTTTAATCGTCTCGAATATGATTGCGCAACTATTCATTTTTTCAACAATTTCCAACTCGATGGCGGCAGCGTTTGATTTCGTCATTTACATTGCGACATTATCGTATCTCGTTCCATACGTCATCGCTTCCGTTTACCAATTGAAGCTCGTTTGGACAGGAGAAACGTATCGCACGATGCAAGAACGAATGATCGACGGAACGATCGCCGTGCTTGCGACCGTTTACTCCATTTGGCTTGTGAAAGCCGGAACAGCCGATATGAAAACATTTTTACTCGGCATCGCCTTGCTTGCAAGCAGTTTGCTTTTTTACCCGCTTGTTGTCAAACAACAAAGCGAAGAAACGAACAAACAAAAACAGTCAGCATAACAAATCCCCCGTCATTTTGAACATATCGCTGGCAAGAAAAAGCCCACCTTCTTCAGCTGCTCACAGTATATCATTGGCAAGCTGAAGAAGGTGATTTTGTCATATACATGCAACTTGAAATAGTGACTTCTGCATGAATACCTGTTGCAAGCATTCCTTGATCATGGCGAAGGCGCTGTACTCCATTTTCTCTTTCTTCCACCGTCTTGAATCCAATTGAACGGTTGTTGAAATGTGATACAATCATGAGCGTGATATATAAAACGAGGGGGACGTAGGAGAAGATGGAAGCAGATACAATTCAACGCGAACGTTTACGTTTAAAAAAAGTGAAAAAAAATGAAAAACTAGATGAATGGCATCCAAAGAAGATTGCTTTAGCAAATGAATGGATTGAGAATGAGCAAACACAAATGAAGCGCCCAATCATACGAGGAGCTATTTTCACTTGTGAACTCGGAGAAAATATAGGCACAGAACAAAATGGAGAGCGACCGGTGCTTGTTATTTCCAATGACTGGATTAACCGTACATCTGGAAGCGTTAAGATAGCTCCTCTGTCGACAAAGTTAAAAACAAAAACGATTACAGATCGAAAAGGAAAAACCAAGGTAGTACCTCGTTTAAAGACACATTACTTTCTTCAAAAGGAAGTGTATCCGTTTTTAGCGCAGACTTCCGCGGTAAAGGTGGAAGAATTAACGACCGTCAACAAAGTACGATTAAAACAACATATCGGCAATATAAACGATGATGACTTAAATAAGATTATGAACCGTGTAAAGTGGGTATTTGACCTGTAACGAACTTACAGCGTATTGACACTTCCCTCGTTTTTTTCTATACTTAGATTACAAAATAAGTTGTCTGTCTCGTCACAGACTATTTCACACGTAAAAAAACGTGGATTCGTTTGTTTTTGCAACGGAGAGGAGCCTAAATGGTTCCTCTCTTTGCATATTACCGTCAATAGAATCATAAACTAATGATAAGTTGCCTGCCACGTCGCAGGCCATTTCACCTCGTTAGCGGGGAAATCATCGCTTTTGCCCCAGTACTTTAGTGCTGGGGGTTCATATTTTTCGTCTCCCTGCATTGTTTCGGACAAGCAAAGAATAATAAATGGTCATTGATTAGCCGAATGGATCAGTTACAATTCCTCCGTACACGAACAATTTAGTCTTTTTATTTTTCATCCTTCCTATCCGAGCAAAAATCCCATGCTTACACCAATGATTTTTTCCGTCTTTTTCTCATATTTATGCTATAATATTCCTTGAATTTTGTTTTGTTGAGGGAGCATATATGGGGAGAGAGAGAAAAAAGCGATGGTTGTACGTCTTGCTTGTCATGTTGCCGTGTGTCATCGGCAGCGTATGGATTTTGCTTTGGCAGGACGAACAACAGCAACAACAGTTGCTTGAAGAAACGAAACTGTTTGCCAATATACATAAAAATGATTTAGACCGTTTTCTAACGGAAACGACCGTTCGCCTTGAAACGTTAGCGATCGTTGTAAGCAAACATATTGCGACATTAAAAAAGGAAGAAATAAACGACATATTGCAACAAATGCAAAAACAAGACGTTCGTTTTCAACGCATTTCGTTCGTTTCTGAAAGTACAAATGCGACGATGCGCTTAGCGAAACTGACGAAACAGACGATCATCGACAGCAATCGGATACCGACAATTATCACGCCGATTATCAATGAGCAGACGAACGAGACGGTTGGCTTTTTCGTGGCGGAGTTGCGCACAGAGTATATGAAGCATCGCATGAAAATCGTTTATCCGAACGCTTCTTTTCGTTTATATGATGAACATGGAGCGGTTCTTCTTGCGACAAACAAACTTCAAGCATCACAACAAACGGTAAGCGTTCATTTAAATCAAGTGCCATGGACGATTGAAGCGAACGTGCCGCACGTCAATATGAAACAAAAGATACAAGCTTCCCTTCCTTATATCTTGTCGCTTATTGTGATCATCCATATTATTTGGTTGTTCATTCAATATTCGCTATTAAAACGGCAAACGATCGTCGAACGAATGGAAACGGAAGCGCAAAAGCTTGAGCTCATCGGTACACTTGCCGCAAGCACGGCGCACGAAATTCGCAACCCGCTCGCTGGCATTAAAGGGTTTATTCAACTATTAAGTGAAAAACATAAAGATAACGAATCACAACTTTATTTTTCCGTCATTCAAAACGAAATTACACGCATTAACGATATCGTCAACGAATTTTTAATTCTCGGCAAACCGACGGCACAAAAGCTTGAAATGTGCGATTTAAATCATATCGTCCAAAGCATTCATCCGATGATTGAGTCGCAAGCGCATTTCCATAACGTCATCTATTCGTTTCAACGTGCAGACGTACCGCTTCCGATTCGTTGTTCGAAAGACCATTTGAAGCAAGTCGTCTTAAATTTAGCAAAAAATGCGATAGAAGCGATGCCGCATGGTGGCGAACTGACCATTTCTCTCGAAAAACAAGGAAACTTCGGCATATTGCACGTCAAAGATACAGGAAGCGGCATTCCAAAACATGTGAGCGACAAGCTATTCCAACCGTTTGTCACGTCTAAACAAACAGGGACAGGGCTTGGGCTCGTCGTATGTAAACGCATTATAGACATGCACGAAGGAACGATCGACATTCATAGCATAGAAAAGAAAGGAACGACGATTACTGTTCGTTTTCCGTTAGGAGGATGATTATGGTCGACATGCTGATCGGAAGCACGCTATCTGCGCTAGCCACAGGAGCTGGCGCTGTTCCTATTTTGTTTTTGTCGCGCTCGCTAACACATCAATGGCGCGACATGTTGCTCGCTTTTACAGCAGGTGTCATGATGGCCGCGTCCATGCTTGGATTAATTCCAGAAGCGCTTTCTTCCGGAACGTTTCTTGCCTTAACGGTTGGATTGTGCGTCGGTGTGCTCGCCTTAACGTTTCTTGAAAAAATCGTGCCGCACATCGATTTAGCGCATACTGAAAGCGGCGTAAAAATGGACAAAAAAGCGTTGCTTGTGCTTGCGGCGATTACGCTTCACAACATTCCAGAAGGACTATCTGTCGGCGTGAGCTACGCTTCCGGCGAACAAACGCATATTGGCGATTTAATTGCGCTTGCGATTGGCTTCCAAAACGCGCCTGAAGGATTGCTCGTTGCGCTTTTTTTATTTAACCAACATATTTCAAAAGGAAAAGCGTTTTTGATGGCAACAGGGACAGGAATGATTGAACTTATCGCTTCCGTCATCGGCTTTTATTTAACGTCTGTCGTCGATGCGCTCGTCCCTTACGGATTAGCGTTTGCGGCTGGAGCGATGTTGTTTATTATTTATAAAGAATTAATTCCTGAAAGCCATGGCGATGGGAATGAACAATCGTCAACGTACGCTTTTATTATCGGACTATTAGTGATGGTATTTTTAATTGAAACATTTTAAAGGATGATTCACATGTCGAAATATTATATGCTTCTTTTATTGACAAGCGCATTATGGGGAGGAAACTTTGTCGCAAGCAAATTGCTTGTCGCTCACGCCTCCCCACTCACGTTGACGTTTATTCGCTGGACGATTGCGGTCCTTTTTTTATTTCCGATCGTTTTAAAAAAAGAGCGATCGATCCGCCTACAAACGCGCGGCATCGTTCCTTTGATTGCGATGGGGCTTTCGGGCGTCGTGTTGTTTAACGTGTTGATGTTTCAAGCGCTTCGCTATACGTCAGCGGATCATGTCGGTTTAATTTCGACATTAAATCCGATGGCGATCGCGCTCGTTGCCTATGTCGTCTATCGTGACAAACTGACGTTGCGACAATGGCTCGCGATGATCGTTTCACTGATCGGGGTACTCATCGTCATGACGCACGGGCAACTGCATCGTCTAGCGGATGTAAACATCGGTGATTTATGGATGATCGCAGCGGTCATCATGTGGGGCGTTTATTCGGCCTGTGCGAAGGCGGTGATGACATCGTACTCTCCGCTTGCGGCGACGTTTTGGTCTGGCGTATTTGGCGTCATCGGATTGTTGCCGTTTCTTTCTTCTTTTTCCGTTCATGACGTCAACGTCTCCTTTTCGCTTGCCCTTTTATATACGAGCGTCGGGGCGACGGTGCTTGCGATGTTTCTTTGGAACGTCGGCGTCAAACGGGTCGGTGCTACGACAGCAGGCATGTTTTTAAATTTTAATCCGCTTTTTACTGCCTTATTTGCATACATACTGCTTGGGGAAACGTTGACGTTGCCCCAATGGATCGGTTCATTCGTCACCATTGCAGGCGTCATATTGTTTACAAAAAAATAGAAGGGGTGTTATTCCCCTTCTTTTTCTTCATATGGATGGGCAACCCAACCGGATGGATCGATAAATAACCGAACGGCAACGACTTGACGATCGTCCATTAATGTAAAGAAATGTGGATTTCCTTCTGGCACGGAAATGACGTCTCCTGCTTCAAGTTCCACGTCAAAATATCCTGTGTTTTCGTCTCCTTTAATGACGAAAATGCCATGTCCTGCGACGATTGCACGCACTTCATCTTCCGTGTGCGTATGCACTTGTTCAAATTTTTTCAATAGCTCTTCTAAATTTGGTGTTTGTTCGCAGAGGGCAACAACGTCCCACGCTTGATAGCCTCTTCGCTTCGCTAAATCTTCAATTTCGGATTGAAACGCGGCTAAAATGTCCGCTTTTTCTTCGTCTGTTAATACAAATTTGTTTTGAAGATGCGCTGGAAGTTTACTTGCATCCCAATGTTCGTACAACACACCTTGCTTATTTAAAAACGCAGCGACGTTTTCCTTTCCTTCAATCACTTCTCCTGTATTGCGCACTTTAATCACTGCCATACTTACTCCCCCTTATCGTTTTAAAAGTAATAATTTGACGTGGTACTGACATAAAAACTCGCACGCTTCTAGCCATTTTTTCGCTTCAAACGCATCTTTTCCCCAAACGGTAATGCCGTGGTTGCGAATAAGTACCGCCCCGTTACTTTCGTGCACATGTTTCGCAAACTCATTCGCCAACGTCGGAATATGGGCGAAATTCGGAATAATCGGAATGCGAAATACCGCATCTTCTTCCCATAACCCGAACGCTTTAATGATTTCTTGATTCGTAAAAACGACTTCTCCTTCATCGCCGTACCATTCCGAAATGACGTTGTTGTCAACGGTATGCACATGCAAAACGCAGCCAGCGTTCGTTTTGTTGTAAATATGGACGTGAAGAAGCGTCTCTGCTGACGGTTTGAGAGACGTCGCTTCCGCTGGCTGTCCGTCGGCACCGACGAGCAAAAAATCTTCCGCCGTCTCTTTTCGTTTATCTTTGCTGCTTGCAGTGACAAGAAACGTGAGCGGCTCATCGCTCACTTTGAGCGACAAATTGCCACTTGTTCCCATAAACCAGTCGCGCGCCGCTAGTTCTCGTTTCACCTCCGCAAGCTCTTCCCATTTTTTTTGCCTCATGTGATCACCTCGCTTTCTTTTAACGCATCGATGACATCATAAAACGTCGTAAACGGCGTATGCGGTAAATGAAGCTCACGGCATTTTTCAAGCAAAAAGTCGCGGGCGATGACATGATCCGCTAATTTTGCCGCCGCTAAATCGGTAATTGAATCGCCAATGACGATCGTTTTCGCCCCTTTTGGTGCGAGTTTACGAAGAAGAGACGGCTTGCAACAGCCGCATTCATTTTGACAATGTTCATCGCATGCATACGGCCATGTAATTTGAATCGTTTCGCCGCGAAAGTCCGCGCGATTGCAAAAAATGCGTTCTTTTTCAATGAACCCGTCTAACAACGGATAAACGAAAAAATCGATGCCGCCGCTGACGATATAAAGCGGCATATGTTGTTGTTTCGTCCATGCGACAAACTCGGAAAATCCGTCGCGAATGCGGGCAGTGTCAAGCAAAAATTGCACAATTTCTTCTTTCAATGACGACGGCAAAAGGGAAAACATGCGCCCAACGCCTTGTTGTACGGAACATTTTTGCGCAAGTATATCGTCTTTGATCGCTTCCCATTCCGGTGGGGCGAACTGTTTCATCACCGCAATAATGTTATCGTTTAACGTAATCGTCCCGTCAAAGTCGCAAAAAATGACAGGCTTCATGATGCGCTCCCCCATAAATGAAGCGCTTGTCGCAACGGTTCGTTTTCTTTTGCCGCTTCATGAAGCGAACGCCCTGAAAGCACCGCTTCGACTGCCGCTCGAAACGCTTGCCCGCCGCCAACCGCTCCAGCTGGATGACCGTGCACCCCGCCGCCTGCGTTAATGACTGAATCGATGCCAAAATCGCGAACTAAAAGCGGCACAAGTCCCGGATGAATGCCGGCCGATGGGACAGGGAACGCGCGGACGAACGGCTCTTCTTTCGTCAGTTCGTCGGCAATCGCAAGCGTCTGTTCTTTTTCAAGCGCTACGCTTCCGTACGGAGATGGGAAAAGCGAAAAGTCCGCTCCTGCCATGCGCAACAGTTTGCCAAGAAGAAGCGCATAGCTCACTCCATATACGTGCGATGAAGCGATCGCGCCGCTAAATGACGGATGCGCCATGATCGGCAAACGAATGTCATCGTCTTCGCGAAGCGCTTGCAATACATCAAGCCCGTATGTAAACACGTTAAACAACAACACGTCCGCGCCGAGCTCCGCCGCCCGCTTCGCTTTTTCTTTTAGCTCAAACGTTTTCCCTGTTAAATTGACCGCATATAACGTCCGATGGCCTGTTTGTTCGTACACGTCTTGTAACGCTTCTTTTCCTGCGATGATGCGCTTTTCAAACGGCGTCAAGTCGTTTTCAAACAAAATTTCATCGTCTTTCACTAGATCGACACCGCCGAGCGCTTGCTGTTTTAATTGCTCGGTCACATATCGCAAATCGCGACCGATCACCGCTTTAAAAATGCTCATGACAAGCGGACGGTCAAAAACGCCAAGCTTTTCACGAATGCCATCAATGCCAAAGCGCGGACCAGGAAATGCTCGTTTTAATTCGTCAGAAAACGTCAGGTCTATCAGTTTAATCGTTCCATCAAGCGACAATTTGCCAAACGTCGTCGTCAAAATCGCTGGAAAATCGGCACTAAAATTGACGCTCGGATACGAAATGCGCACGAGCGCCCGTTTCAATCGCTTCCCGAAATACGTATTGACCCGCTCATCTTCCTCAAGCTGTTCAATCGACTCTACAACACCTTTATGTTTTTTCAACTGTTCTTGTTCAAGTTGCGGCAAATCGGTCCACGATCCTACCGTAAGACCAAGCGCAATCCCTTCCGCTTTTTTCGCCAAATCTTTGTCATCATGAATCAAATAGGTTGCCGTAATCATCGTATCACTCCTTTACAAATAAAAAACCTCTTCATAAGAAGAGGCTAATCGTTCGTCTCTTCTTATCTCTCAGCTAATTGCTGCGAGAATTAGCACCGTGCTTAACGTTCGTTAAGTCGGTTGCCGGGCTTCATCGGGCTCGTCCCTCCGCCTACTCTTGATAAGAATTCGCAATGTATGAAATTTTTTGAATGGTTCGTTTTTCATAAATTTAATTCGAATTATGACAGCAGTCTCTCATTTTGTCAATGATTTTTTAAAAAAGTTGCAATCGTCCGATTCGTTCCGCGGCTTCTTTTAGCCGTTCTTCGCTTGTCAACAGCCCTGTGCGCACATATCCTTCCCCATGCTCTCCAAAGCCGATGCCTGGGGCAACGGCGACATGTGCTTGTTCAAGTAAAAGATTGGCAAACGTTTCGGACGTATATCCTTCTGGCACCGGAAGCCACGCAAAAAAAGAACCTGCTGGCGCTTGCACGTTCCAGCCGATGTCGTTTAATGCACGAATAAACGTATTCCGTCTTGCTTCATACGTGGCGACAAGCTCATCGACGCATTGTTGCGACTGTAAAAGTGCGACCGCTGCCGCTTCTTGAATGGCGCCGAACATGCTCACATACAAATGATCTTGCAAAACGTTAATCGCTTCGATCATGCTTTCGTTGCCGACCGCAAAGCCGATGCGCCATCCTGCCATATTGTACGTTTTTGAAAACGTATAAATTTCAATGCCAACGTCTTTCGCCCCTTCGACTTGTAAAAAGCTGACCGGCTTTTTCCCGTCAAACCCGATCGCCCCATACGCAAAATCATGCACGACAGCAATGCCGTATGTTTCAGCAAACGAAACGGTTTCTTTAAAAAACGATTCCGTTGCTGTCGCACCTGTCGGGTTGTTCGGATAGTTTAAAAACATCAATTTCGCTTGACGAACGACGTCTTTGTTTAACTCCTCATAATCGGGCAAAAAGTCGTTTTCCGCCCGCAGCGGCATCATTTCCATGCGCGCCCGCGCAAGCACAACGCCCGACCAATAGTCCGGATAACCGGGATCGGGAACGAGCACGACATCGCCGGGGTTTAATAAACAAAGCGGCATTTCAACGAGCCCAGCTTTGCCGCCAAATAAAATGGCGACTTCTTTTTCTGGATCAATGGTTACCCCATACTCCCGTTTGTAAAACGTCGCTACCGCTTCTTTCAAAAACGAATACCCGCGAAACGGGGAATATTTATGGTACGCTGGCTTTGCGACCGCCTGTTGCATTGCGTTTACAATATGAGCAGGGGTCGGCTGATCCGGATTTCCTTGCCCAAGATTAATGACGTCATGCCCTTCAGCAATGACCGCATTGACTTTTTGAACGAGCGAAGCAAAAAATTGCTTCGGTAGTTGCTGTAACAAGTTCGATTGCGGAAATGTTTTCATTTTTCGCACACCTACTTCACAAAAAGGTTGAAATTCTAGTCATGTATCATATATCGTAAAAATCAAAATGTAAAGAAAATTTTTCGAGGTGAATGAAATGAATATCGCTTGTATACAAATGGACATTGCGTTTGGAGCGCCTGAAAAAAATAAACAAACGATCGTGCGCTACATGGAACAAATGGCGCGTGACGTCGACGTCGTCGTATTGCCAGAACTATGGACGACAGGATACGATTTAACGAGATTAACAGACATCGCCGACGAAAACGGCGAAGATACAAAAACGTTTCTTTCCTCGCTTGCGCGCACGTACGATGTGCATATTGTCGGCGGATCGGTAGCGAAAAAAACTGACAAACAAATGACAAATACGATGTATGTCGTCGACCGAAACGGCCATGTCGTTAGCGAATATAGTAAACTTCATTTGTTCAAATTGATGGATGAACATATGTATTTACAAGCTGGGGAGACGTTACACGTTTTTCAACTCGCTCACACGACGTGCGCAGGCGTCATTTGTTATGACATTCGTTTTCCAGAATGGATTCGCACCCATGCGCTTCACGGAGCCGAAGTGCTATTTGTCGTCGCGGAGTGGCCGCTTGCTCGCCTTCATCATTGGCGTACGTTATTAATGGCGAGAGCGATTGAAAACCAATGTTACGTCGTCGCTTGCAACCGCGCAGGAAAAGACCCGAACAACACATTTGCTGGTCATTCGATGATCATCGATCCGTGGGGAAACGTGCTCGCTGAAGGGGACGAACAAGAAACGGTCATTATGGCGAATATTGACATAAACGAAGTGCAACATGTGCGCGGACGCATCCCGATTTTTGCTGATCGTCGCCCAGACGTGTATAAAATTTTTGAAAAAAAGGATTGACAAACGAGCATGAACCGATGTATGATTCGAATCAAGCGAATTCACGAAACTTTTTCACTGTTAAAAACATTCAAATAACGATAAACACTCTTATCAAGAGCAGGTGGAGGGACGAGCCCGATGAAGCCCGGCAACCGGCGATGACGCACGGTGCTAATTCTTGCAGCAGTAGGCTGAGAGATAAGAGGTGCGAAGCAAACTTCAAACCTCTTTCGTTCAGCGAAAGAGGTTTTTTATTTATGTCAAGGGAGGAATTTGTATGTACGAACCGTTAACAGAACAAAAAGCGATCGCCCTTGCTGTTCGGTTAGGGCTTTTTGGAAAAGATGCGCTTCTTTCATGCAAAGAAATTGGCGATGGCAACTTAAATCTCGTGTTTCGTATCGTCAACGAGCGCACAAACGACAGCATCATCATCAAACAAGCGTTACCGTATGCGAAAGTCGTCGGCGAAAGCTGGCCGCTCACGTTAAAACGGGCGACGATTGAAAGCCAAGCGTTGCGCACTTTCGCAAGCTACGTCCCTCAATACGTTCCGAAAGTATACTATTCTGATGAGTCTTTAGCGATTACAGTGATGGAAGATTTATCGCATTTACAAATTGCTCGTCGTGGGTTCATCGAAGGAAAAACATTTCCGAACATTTCTGAACATATCGGCGAATTTATCGCGAAAACAGCGTTTTACACGTCCGATTTCGGCATGAACCAACAACAAAAAAAGAAGCTCGCACAGCAATTTACAAATCCTGAACTTTGTAAAATTACAGAAGATCTCGTATTGACCGACCCGTTTTTTGACCATGACACAAACAACTTTGAAGCCGAACTTCGCGCAGATGTCGAGCAGCTTTGGCAAGATGACGCATTAAAACGCGAAACCGCAAAATTGAAACGGCGCTTTTTAACGAAAGCGGACGTCTTGCTTCATGGCGATTTACATACAGGAAGCATTTTCGCAAGTGACGATGAAACGAAAGTGATCGACCCAGAATTTGCATTTTACGGTCCAATCGGCTTTGATCTCGGGCAATTTTTCGCTAATTTGCTGTTAAACGCCCTCGCTCGCGATGAACGTGACCGCAAACCGCTCTTTCATCATATCGAAAAAACGTGGGACGTGTTTATTCGCACATTTTCTGAACTTTGGCGTGAAAGCAATGAACCGTACGCGACCGTTTCTGGCGTGCTTCATGACGTGCTTCGCGATGCACTCACAGAAGCGATTGGATTTGCTGGCTGTGAAGTCATTCGCCGAACAATCGGTTTAGCGCATGTCGCAGACGTTGACGAATTGCCGCTTGAGCGCCGACTTGATGTGAAACGTCACGCGCTTCGCCTCGGACGCGAGCTGATCGTACAGCGTGAACAATTGCCGATTCATGCGATCAAACAACTTGTGCAACAAACGGTACATGTGAACAGCTAGGAGGAAGACAATGAAATCTGTACAATGGCACGATACACATATTACGATTTTAAACCAACAAGCATTGCCTCATAAGACTGAATATTTAGAATTAAAAAATATCAAAGACGTATGGGATGCGATCGTGACGTTAAAAGTGCGCGGGGCGCCAGCCATCGGCATGACCGCCGCCTACGGCTTAGCGCTTGCGGCAAAATCGTATGAAACGAACGACTTAGCGCAATTTCATGCCGAGTTAAAACGAGACCGCGACTATTTAGCTAGCTCGCGTCCGACCGCTGTCAACTTATTTTGGGCACTTGATCGGCTCATGAAAAGCGTTGCGCAAGCAAAATCCGTCAACGAAGCGAAAACGACGCTCATTCATGAAGCGATTTGCATTCAAGTAGAAGATGAAGACGTATGCCGCCGCATCGGCGAACATGCCCTTTCCCTTTTTCAAGACGGCGATCGCATCATGACGATTTGCAATGCAGGAGCGATTGCGACGGCGCGCTACGGAACGGCACTTGCTCCGTTTCATTTAGCGAAAGAAAAAGGAATGACGCTTCATGCGTACGCTTGTGAAACGCGGCCTGTGCTGCAAGGAGCAAGGCTCACCGCTTGGGAGCTTTCACAAGCTGGCGTCGATGTCACGCTCATTACCGACAATATGGCCGCGCAAACGATGAAAGCAAAACACATTTCCGCTGTCATCGTCGGCGCAGACCGCATCGCCGCAAACGGCGACACCGCCAACAAAATCGGGACGTTCGGTCTAGCCATTTTAGCGAAAGCGTTTCGCATTCCGTTTTACGTCGCCGCCCCGCTCTCAACGATCGACTTACAGACGAAAACAGGCGATGACATTCCGATTGAAGAACGCGCAAAAGAAGAAGTGACGCATATCGGCGGCGTGCGCATCGCACCGGACGTGAACGTCTACAACCCTGCATTTGACGTCACACCGCATGAACTCATTACGGGCATTATTACCGAAAAAGGGATCATTTTTGGCGATTACGCAACAAAACTACCAACATTATTTGAGGAGGTTTTCGCATGAGAAACATATGGCTTGCCTTCGTGCTCATTTTTGCGCTATTAGCCGGATGCACGAACGAACAAGATGCCGTTTCTAAACCGGCGCAACAGCCGAAAGAAGAAACGAAACAAACGAATGAAAAAACAGGAGCGGACATTCCAGCCGCGCTAAACAAACCGATTAAAATTGCCGCCATTATGCAAATGTCGATCGGCACTTTTTCATCGCAATATATCGCAGGTGTGAAAGAACAAGTCGCAAAATTTGGCGGCGAGGTGCAAATTTATAACGCAGATAACGATTTAACAAAAATGGCATCGTACGTCGAAACGGCGATTAACCAAAACGTCGATGCGATTTTATTAGATCATGGGCGCGCGGATGCGCTGAAAGCCCCTGTGGAAAAAGCGCTCGCCAAAGGCATTCACGTCGTCGCGTTTGATAATGATTTAAACATTCCGGGTGTCACTGTCATTGACCAAGACGATTACAGCTTAGCATGGAAAACGTTAAAAACGTTAGCGGAAGATTTAAACGGTGAAGGCGAAATCGTCACGATTTGGGTCGGCGGCTTTACGCCAATGGAACGTCGTCACGTCATTTACGAAGCGTTTCAAAAACGATATCCGAACATAAAAGAAGTCGCCAAATTCGGCACAGCGAGCGCAAATACCGCTTTAGATACACAAACGCAAATGGAAGCGATTTTGAAAAAATATCCGAACAAAGGCGATATTGATGCGGTGTTTGCGACATGGGATGAGTTTGCCAAAGGAGCAACACGCGCCATTCAACAAGCAGGGCGAACAGAAATTAAAGTGTACGGCATCGACTTAAGCGATGAAGATTTACAAATGATTCAACAACCAAATAGCCCATGGGTCGCAACAACAGCAACTGACCCAGCGGAAGTCGGGCGCGTGCAAGTGCGCTTTGCGTATCAAAAAATTGCAGGCGAAAAAACGCCAAACATTTATTCACTTGAACCGCATTTAGTCAAACGTTCCGACTTACCAGATCAACAAGTGTCGATGGGCGAACTGCACAACTACATTTCGGGCTGGGGACAATCAAACGTCGCTGTCTCTCCATGGATGAAAACGCTCGAACAACAGGTGAAAAAGCAATGAGCGGGCTTTCCATGAAACAAATCGTCCATTCGTTTGGCGATGTCACCGTATTAAACGGCGTGAACTTCCATGTCCAACCGGGCGAAGTTCACGCCCTTTTAGGTATGAACGGCGCGGGAAAAAGCACGTTAATGAACATTTTAGCCGGCCATCTTCAACCGACCGAAGGAACGATTGACATCGACGGACGGTCGTATACGTTTTCTTCCCCAAGAGAGGCGAAGCGGGCTGGCATCGGACATGTCGTACAAGAAGTGGACGCGGCGTTATTTCCTGCCCTGTCCGTGTATGAAAACGTGCTCGCTGAACAAATTGCTGAACAACCGAACAAGTTGTTTTCAAAAACGAAAAAGCGGGCATTTGTTTTCCAGCTGCTTGAGCGCGTCGGTTTAGCGCATGTCTCGCCTGATGCGCTCGTTCAAACGTGCACGCTCCATGAAAAACAGCTCATTTTACTCGCCCGCGTCCTTTCTTCTTCCGCTCGCTATATTATTTTAGACGAGCCAACCGCTTCGTTAAGCGAACAAGAAACGGAACGGCTATTTGCGATGATCGAACAATTAAAAGCACAAGGCGTGTCGTTTATTTATATTTCGCATAAATTGCACGAAGTCAAACGCATTTGCGACCGGATGACGATTTTGCGCGACGGCCATGTCGTGTATGAAGGTGATGTGTCGCTACCGACGGAACAAATCGTGCGCCATATGGTCGGACGGCAACCAAAAACGCGCAACACTTTTGCGCGGGAAAAAAGTGGCGAAACGATTTTTGAAGTGAAACAACTATACATTCCGAAAACGAAAACGACGGTTGATTTACGTGTACAGCGCGGGGAAATTGTCGGCATTGCCGGCATCGTCGGCGCAGGAAAAACAGAATTAGCAGAAAGCATCATCGCTCATGTGAACACGACAGGGGAACGCATCGTGCGCGGGAAAAAACAGACGTGGACATCGCCAAAAGATGCGATTGAAGCAGGCGTTTGTCTTATCCCAGAAGAGCGCCGCAAACAAGGGCTATTTATGAACGAGACGGTAGAAAAAAATTTAACGGTGCGTCTATTGTCAAACATTTCGAAATGGAAATGGATAAACAAACGCCGCGAGCGCACGATCGCCACATCGCTCATTTCATCGTTACATATTCGTCCATCCTCGCCGACCGCACTGGCGAAAAACTTAAGCGGCGGCAATCAACAAAAAGTCGTCATCGGCAAATGGCTGCAAACGAATAGCGACGTATTTCTTTTTGACGAGCCGACAAAAGGCATTGATGTGCATGCCAAAGAGGAAGTATTTTCGATCATTCGCTCGCTTGCTGAGGAAGGAAAAGCGATCATTTATTTCACGAGCGAGTTTCAAGAGCTGCTAAATATCGCACATACGATTTATGTGATGGTCGACGGTCGTTTCATAAAAAAAATAGACGCCCAAGAAGCGACATATGAACAGCTCGTCCATGATACAACGGGAGGTGAAATGAGATGAAATTTTTATACAAATACGGAACGATGATCGCGATTGTTGTCGTCATTAGTTTTTTCAGCATCACGCTCGATTCGTTTTTTACGTATGCAAACTTTAGCGACATTTTACGTTCGATTTCCATTGTTACGCTCGTGGCGATCGGCATTACGTTTTCATTAATTGTCGACGGTTTTGATTTATCGGTCGGTTCAACCGTCAGTTTAGCGACCATCGCAAGCGCCTCCGCGCTCGTTTTACATCGTCAAGAGCTTTTCGTTGCACTCATCGTTCCGCTTCTTCTCGGCGCACTCGTTGGATTGCTTAACGCCTTTCTCATCATTCGCCTTCGCCTGCCTGATTTATTGGCGACGTTAGCCGTCATGTATATCATTAACGGCGTGCAATTGACGTATACGAAAGGATTTTCGATTTACAACGACATGCCGCTTCCAGAAGGCGGAACGGCGCCGGGAAAATTTATTCCATCGTTTTTATTTATCGGACAAGGAGAGCTGTTTGGCATCCCATTTTCTGTGTTGCTTATGCTTTTTGTCGTCGTTTGTGCTCATCTTTTTTTAACGTATACAACATTCGGACGCTTGTTTTACATGACGGGCGAAAATCGCGAAGCAGCAAGGCTCACCGGCATTCCCGTCGATCGTTACCGCACGGCTGCGTATATCATTAGCGGCCTGTTCGCTGCTTTAGGCGGCATTGTTCTTGCTTCGCGCATCGGCACCGGACAAGTATCGGCAGGAACTTCCTTATTAATGGACGGCGTCGCTGCCGCCTTTATCGGCTTTTCCGTCTTTGGCGCAGGCAAACCGAACGTCATCGGCACGCTGCTTGGTTCGATTTTAATCGGGGTATTGTTAAACGGGCTGACGATGATGAACGTCCCGTACTACGCCCAAGATATAATCAAAGGAACGATTTTAATTTTCGCACTCGCGTTGTCCCATATCGTAAAAAAGTAACCCACCTTACGCAAGGTGGGTTTCAAACGTTCGTTCTTTTTCTACTTTTTCCATTAGTTCATCAATGAGACGAATCACTTCCGTAGATGCTTGCTCTAGTTCTTTCAGTTGCGCTTCGGCACCTTTTATATCGCCTTTGGCGTACGCTTCCGCTGCTTTTTTCGCCGCGACGTGCACACGTTCATGAGGCGCATCAAGCTTTTCATACGCTGGCGTGCCTTGCAGTTGTTTTTTCGTTTGTTCATCGAAGTACCATTTTCCTAATCGGCATTGATGGTGAGAAGCGACATCTTCGGGACGAACGTTCTCGTAACCGACAATCATATTGTAAATGCGCCATTTCCATAACAAATGGTCCGTTTTCGCTAAATGCAATAACGCTTTCGCAGATAGTTTAATATTGTTTTCGTTTACTAAATGTAAGCGGAAACGGTCGATCGCTTGACTTAGCGCATGAACCGTCTTTCCTGTTTTTTCACCAAGCTCGCCAATGTATTCTGTTAATGAGGCGATTGATGCCATACGGTTTGCGATTTCATCGACAGCCGCTGCTTGTTGTTCAGCAACCGCTGCGTTCGTATTTGTACTATCTTGAATGTCGCCCATCGCCGATACAATTTCATTTAGCAATGGCATCGCTTCTTGCGCTTGCTGAACGGCTTGACGAATCGTCGATGACGTCGAATAAATGGCCGATGATACTTCCGATGAAATCGTCCGCAACTCTCCGACGTTTCGTTGCACTTCTCCGAGCGATTGCACGGTATGATCAGCAAGCTTTCGAATTTCTTCCGCGACGACGGAAAATCCTTTTCCGTACTCCCCTGCACGTGCCGCCTCAATCGAAGCGTTTAACGCGAGTAAGTTCGTTTGATCCGCAATGCCGTTCACGAGCTGCATCACTTTTTCAATCGCGCTTAAATGTTGTTGTAAATGTTCAAAACGGTCAACCATGTTCGTAAACTGTTCGGACGTTTCCATAATTTCTTCGAACGCTTCCGTCATCATTTGTTGCCCTTTTTCCGCCCGTTCAACCGATGTCGTCGTTTTTTCGGCGATGACTGTCGCTGCGTGCGCCACTTCCGAAACGGCCGTCGTCATTTCTTCTGTCGCCGCCGTCACCATTTGCACATCGCTATTTTGTTGGTCGAGCGCTTGCAGTAAATCTTTAATAAACATAATTTCCGCATTTTGTTCCATCAACACCGCTGTTCCGCTTGCGATTTGTTCCATCATCGTTTCCGTATACACTTCAACGAGAAGTTGTTGCTCGATATTAATGGCCCGCTGCAACGTTTCCATCAACGTTAAACAACGTTTCGGCGCAAGTGCCGTTTTCGATAACAACGTCGTTAAAATAAAGAAATTCAAATGATTAAAGGCAACGATCAATTTTCCGACGTTCACTTTTTGTTTGCGCAACAAATGGAAAAAGCGAAGCGATTCATCGACGTACGCGCGGTTGCGTTCCATCGTAAAAAAGGCATCGATATACGCTTCCACGCGCGCTTCAGTAATCACATTTGTCGCTTCTGGCTGCACTTGCTGAAGCCCCTCATAAAGAAGATGAACGATTTCTTTTTTATGCGGTGCAATAAGTTCATCAATTTGTTTTAACTTTGCGAAATCTTCTGTCGTAAAATGGTTGTATGATAATGTGTCGTTAAATCGTCCTTCAAACGAATAGTCTGTCCCTTTTTCAAGCAATTCGTTCAATGAAGGACGAAGGCGCTTAAATAACATGCAATTCACCTCTCTAGCTGTCTTGACATATACGCACATTATACTATATTTGTTTATTGCATGTCATTAGTAACTGGTAGAGTAATATAAAACGTCGTACCAACGCCCACTTCGCTTTCGACATCAATGCGCCCGTGATGCTCTTCAATAATCTTATAGCTGACCATTAAACCGAGCCCCGTTCCACGCTCTTTCGTCGTATAAAACGGCTCCCCTAATTTTTTTATTTTCTCTTTTGGAATGCCGCTTCCTTCATCGCGGATGGCGATGCGTATGCCTTCTTCGACACGTGAAACAGAAACGGTAATCGTGCCGCCGTTTGGCATGACTTCAATCGCATTTTTTAATATGTTAATAAACACTTGTTTTAATTGTTTCGGTTCGCAATAAATAAGCGGAACTTGTTCATACGTCGCTTCAATTTGAATGTTATGCATCGTCGCCTGCACGCTTAATAAATCGACCGTTTCTTGCATAATTTTCGCCACGTCGCCCCGTTCATAATGAATCGCTTGCGGTTTCGCCAACACGAGAAATTCGGTAATAATCGACTCAATACGCTTTAATTCTGACATAATGACGTGGAAGTACATATTGTGTTGTTCGCAATCATTGCCGATACTTCCTTGCAATAGTTGAATAAATCCTTTTAACGCTGTCATCGGATTGCGAATTTCATGAGCGATGCCTGCTGCGAGTTGTCCGACGACGTTTAACGTATCTGACTTGCGCAACTGTTCTTCCATTTCTTTTTTCTCGGTCATATCGCGCATCATCATTAGCCCGACATGTTCAATAATGTTCGGCTTAAACGATAATTCCACAATTTTTTTCTTTCCTTCTCCGTCAATGATACAAAATTCTTCTTCCTCTCCGTCGTTTAACCACGTTTGAAATTTCATTAAATCGTTGCTGCCGATAAACTCATGCATACATTTTTCAAGCAGCTGTTCTTTTTGAAGGGAAAAAATACGGCATGCCGCAGGGTTGGCATCAAAAATGCGCTGCTGATCGTCAATCAGCACGATGCCGTCCATCGCATGATTAAATACGCTGCGAAACTTTTGTTCTTGTTCGCGCAACTGCTTTTCCATTTTTCTTCGTTCACTGACGTTGCGAAAAATCGTTAAATGGTAGCCGTTAATAACGCCCTTTTTCGATGTAAATTCAAGCTGTTTTTTTTCGCCATTCGGCATATGAAACGTCAGTTCATCGCGAATTTGCCCAACGCGGAAAAATTGACGCAACACGTCGCGCACTTTTTTATTTTTTCCATCCATAAACTGCAATAAGTTCGCATGAACGAGATCGTGAAGCGGCAGCTCAAACGTTCGGCTAGCGGCCGGATTGGCGCGCAAAATGTTTCCAAAATTGTCGCAAATAATAATGGCTTCGTGCGCTTGTTCAAAAATGGCGCGAAATCGTTCTTCGCTTCGCTGTAAGTTGATTTCCATATTTCGTTTTTCTGTCACGTTGCGCATAATCGCCATAAAAAATCCGCTATGCACGTTCGCTGTCAACGTCAATTCAAACAACTTTTGCATGCCGTCGCCTAAAATAAACGGAAGCTCGCTTGATACCGTTCCGTTTCGTTTTAACGTAAGCAACAGTTGATCGAATAAATCGTGATATTCAATCGGAATAAATGTTTGTATTGAAAGTTTAAACAACTCTTCTCTTTTTACGTTGACGCTCGTACAAAAGGAAGGATTTGCGTCAATGAAGCGCCCTTGTCCATCAAAAATGACGATGCCGTCGCCTGCGCGATTAAACAAATCTTTAAATAACGTTTCGTTAATCGTTCGTTCACGCTCAAGCGCTTTTTTCGAGGAAATGTCGCGGATCATATATAAATCAAATTGTTGCTCTTGATGGCGACGCATAAATAATTGCACATGCTTCAATTCGCCATCGGCTAGACGAATGACGAGTTCATCATCGTACGCCCCAAATTTACGCAACATTTGCTTTTGAAATTGGAAAATATGTTCAGGAACAAGGTATGTATATTCTTGAAATTTTTTTCGTAACAGTTGTTCTTTTGGCGCACGAAACAAACGGCACGCCGCCTCATTTACTTCCACAAACGTCCCGTCATCTTTCACAACAATCATCGCATCCGTCACTTGTTGCAACATAAAATCATACCGACTCATTCGCTCATCGATCGCTTCTTTCTCTTGTTTCGAAAGTTGAATGAATGCAGACTCCTCCATCATGCTTTCTTTGAAACTCAAACGCTTTCCCTCCTCGCTACTCCCTCTCCATATTTATCATGTATATTCGCCACATATATTTTCATTCCTTCTTAACATTCTGAAAACTTTATTAATCTGATCGGAAATAAAAAAAAGAGCAGCGAATGAACTGCTCAACAATCGGTAATGACGATGTATGTGGCTTTCATCGGTCCGTGCACCCCAACGACTAAATTCATTTCAATATCTGCCGAGTTGCTTGGGCCTGTAATGAAATTGATACATGACGGAACATGTTTTTGTTCACGAATGATGCTCGCCGCTTGCGTCATCCGTGGAACGATTGTACTTTTCGGAATGATCGCCACGTACGTTTTCGGTAAAAAGCTAATCGTCCGCCCTTGGTTGTGATGATTAAGCAACACGACCGTTCCGGATTTCGCCAGCGTGATGTCGCTAAATGTCATGCCGACGTTCGCCTTTTCTGCCGCTTCGATATTTGCTCGTCCGAGCGATACGTCCCAGACGTGCACATCTTCTCTTTTTAAAAAGGAAGATAACCCGACTTGTTCATATCGTTCATCGTTTGCGACAACAATCGGTCCGCCGCCATGTGCATCAATGACTTGTTCGATCGTTTGCTGAAGTTCAGCGGTGTTCGTTTCCACGAGCGTCGTATGAATGCGGGTACATTGCTTTTTTAACTCAGCGAGTAACTCGTCTTGACTATATCCTTGAAATACCGTTTGTTGCGGCGCATGTTTCCATTGTGGACGTTCGACAAATGTCGGCATGTCACGTCCAAGACGAGAAGCGAGACGTTGTAAAAAAGCTTCCATTATTCCTCCCCCCTTTGTTTGAACCAATCGCGAAACCGTTCTTTTTCAGGCGCTGGAAATTCACGAATATCCGTCCATGCTTTTAACGGTCCTGGACCTTTCGAAATGCGGTCGTTTATTGTAAATGGATGGACAGCTGTCGGCGCAATTTTTGAACCGAGTTTATACAACATGGACGATGCCGCGCCAAGTCCGAACGCTTTCATCGCTAACTTTTCGGAAATCGGCGCTTTTCCTTCCCGTTCAACAATCGTTTGCCGATGTTTTAACAACAGTTCATGGAGCGGAATTTTGACCGGACATGCTTCTGTACAAGCGGCACATAACGTCGATGCATACGGCAATTCTTTATAGTCGTCATAGCCGCCAAGAAGCGGTGACAATACCGCTCCAATCGGTCCGGAATAAATCGAACCGTACGAATGTCCACCAATATGACGGTATACCGGACAAACGTTGACGCAAGCGGCGCAACGAATACATTGCAACACCGGTTGAAATTCCGTTCCTAAAATATCGGAACGCCCATTATCGACAATGACGAGATGAAATTCTTCCGGTCCGTCCACTTCTCCTTCATCGCGCGGACCTGTTAATACGGTAATGTAGCTCGTTAATTTTTGCCCGACGGCGCTTCTTGTAAGCAAGCTGACGAGCACTTCCATTTCTTCAAACGTCGGTACGATGCGCTCCATTCCCATGACCGTAATTTGTGTTTTTGGTAAAGCGGTCACTAAATCGGCGTTTCCTTCGTTCGTCACTAACGTGATCGAACCCGTTTCCGCAACCGCAAAGTTGCATCCTGTAATGCCGACATCGGCCGTCATATATTCATGACGAAGCATATGGCGCGCATGAAGCGCCAGTTCTTCTGGCTTTTCTGTTTTTGTATACGCCAGCTTTTCTTGAAATACGTCGCGAATTTGTTCTTTATTTTTATGAAGCGCAGGCGCGACGATGTGCGATGGTGGATCGTGGTCATCGACTTGCAAAATGTATTCGCCAAGGTCTGTTTCAATGACTTCGCAGCCGAGCTTTTCAAGGGCAGCGTTCATATGAATTTCTTCTGTCACCATCGATTTTGATTTCACAATTTTTTTCGCTTGTTTGCTTTCGACGACGCGGCAAATGTAGTCGTTCGCTTCTTCTGCCGTTTGCGCGAAAAACACATGCCCCCCGCGCTTTTTTACATTTTCGCTTAATTGCATTAAATAATAATCTAAGTTTTCAAGCGTATGTTTACGAATTTCCTCCCCAAGCGCGCGCCATTGTTCCCAATTGCCAAGCTCCGCTGCTGCTTCCAATCGGCGCGTGCGCAACCGTTCTTGCGCTCCTGCCACCGCTCCGCGCATAAACGTATTATGAATCCCTTTTTCCACTCGCTCGTGAAATTCTCCCGTGTTAATTTTCATCGCCATATGAATCCCCCCTTTATCGGCTATTTAACACTTCGGCGATGTGCATGACGCGAATCGGCTTGCCTTTTCGCTCGATGCGCCCGCCGATGTTCATTAAACAGCCGCAATCGGCCCCGATTAAATAATCCGCTTCGACTCGTTCAATACATTCAATTTTTTCATCGACCATTTGTTCCGAAATCGGTCCCATTTTGACAGAAAACGTACCGCCAAATCCGCAACAATTGTGTGCGTTTGGAAGCGGCACCACTTCAAGATCTTTCACATGTTGCAAAAGCGTAAGCGGCGCATCTTTTACGCCAAGTAAGCGCGTCATATGACATGACGTATGATACGTCGCTGTTCCTTTTAACCGCGCCCCGACATCTTCCACTTGTAGCACATCGACGATAAATTGCGTCAGTTCATACGTTTTATCGGCCACGCGTTTCGCCCGCTCTTCCCATTCCCCGTCGCCTTTAAAAATGTGCGGATATTCTTTAAACATCGTCGCACACGAACCAGATGGCGTGACGATATATTCGGCATGTTCAAATGTGCGAATCATATGTTTCATCGCTTCTTTCGCTTCTTTTACATAGCCGCTATTGTACGCCGGCTGTCCACAGCACGTTTGCGCTTCTGGAAAATGAACCGTACAACCAAGCCGCTCTAATAGCTCGACTGTCGCTTTTCCGACGTTGACGTGAAACAAATCGACTAAACATGTAACAAATAATGTGACGTTCATTCCCCGATCCCCTCTCCAAGAAAACGTTTTCTTTTTTTCACTTTACATCTAATTGCCAAATTAGTCAACCGGTCATCTGATGAGTACGTTCGGAGGAAGCCCCTCCGTTATGAAGACATATAGTCGGACAAAACTTTTTCGACATGCCCTAAATGGTCTTTCATTCGCTCTTGGGCAAGTTCGGCGTTTTTTTCGCGAATCGCCTCAAAAATCGCGATATGATCTTCAAGCAGCTGTTCGGTCGTCGCTTGTTTGGCAAACAACCAAATGCGGCGCGTCTCGCGCATCGTCTCCATCATCATGCCTGAGACGTTGTTCATTAAACTCACTAATAGCGGATTTTTCGTTGCCGCCGCAATCGCCATATGAAATAAAAAGTCCGCTTTTTCACCAAGTTCTTCGTCGCCAATCGCTTCGCGCATTTGCGTAAGGGCGCTTTGCATCGCGCGCAAATCTTCGTCTGTTCTTCGTTTCGCTGCCACGCCTGATGCACCGACTTCTAACAGCTTTCTCACTTCTAATAAATGAGCGACGTCTTCTTTATTCATGAGCACCGCTGCGGAAATCGGAAACGACAACATCGCTGGATCAAACTCGCGCACGTATGTGCCTTCCCCTTGTTTCATTTCAATGAGCCCCATCGCCCGAAGCGCCGTCAACGCTTCACGAATCGCTGCTCGTCCAACTTGGAAATTTTCTGCTAGCTGTTGAACGGAATCGAGTTTATCGCCGGGCTTTAACTGCCCTGTTTGAATCATATGTAAAATCGCTTCCGCTACTTCTTCATATATTTTTTTCGGTTTAATTTGTTTGTACACGTTGTCCACCCCATTGTTTCTTGTTTACTCCCCCACATAAATAGAATATCATATCACATTTTTCTACAAAATAACTGTGAAAAATTTTTAAATATTCATATTGAAAAATGATTGCGCTTACATTATGATATACTCATCAGATGATTGTATGACCTTATGACGAGGGGATAAGGAATTACATCATCACATTGAACAAAGGGGGATGCATATGAGTATCGGTATGTTATCATTTATCGCACTATTGCCAATTTTAACAGTTTTCTTATTCCTTGTCATACTGAAATGGCCGGCAAGCCGTGCGATGCCTGTTGCGCTTGTCGTCACTGCGGCCATCGCGCTATTCGTTTGGGGAACGAAAATGAACGTTGTGGCTGCGGCAAGCGTCAACGGTATAAAAACGGCAATCGAAATTATGTTTATCGTATTTGGAGCGGTGTTGCTTTTAAATACGGTAAAAGAAAGCGGCGCGATTGAAACGATTCGCCAAGGGTTTATTCACATTTCACCTGACCGCCGCATTCAAGCAATCATTATCGCTTGGTTGTTCGGTTCATTTATTGAAGGGGCTGCAGGATTCGGTACACCTGCTGCGATCGCCGCACCGCTTCTCGTTGCGATCGGCTTTCCAGCGATGGCGGCTGTGTTAGTTGCGCTCATTATTCAAAGTACGCCTGTTTCTTTCGGAGCGATTGGAACACCGATTCTCGTTGGAGTAAACACCGGACTTGCGAATCAAGAAGCGGTCATGAAAGCGATTGGCGATATGGAGTTTACGGATTACTTATTGCAAATTGCCGCAAACGTCGGCCTCATTCATGCGATGATCGGAACGTTTATTCCGCTTATTGTCGTCGGAATGCTTACGCGCTTTTTCGGCAAAAACCGTTCGTTCCGCGAAGGATTGCGCGTTTGGAAATTTGCGATGCTCGCTGGCTTTGCGTTTACCGTTCCGTATGCAATCATTGCGAACGTGCTCGGTCCAGAGTTTCCATCATTGCTCGGTTCATTAATCGGCTTAATCATCGTCGTTCCAGCTGCCAAAGCAGGGTTATTTATTCCGAAAGATACGTTTGATTTTGAGCATCGCAACCATTGGGAACAAGAATGGATCGGTCGTTTAAACAACGAACAAACGAACATCGGGCAATCGAAAAAGCGCATTTCGCTTTTCAACGCATGGTTCCCGTACGTATTAGTGGCGATTTTGCTCGTCATTACGCGCACAGTGACAGAAGTAAAAACGTTTTTAACTGGAGAAAGCGTCACGATTGTCATCGACAATTTGTTTAACTCCGGCATTGCGATTAAATCGACACCGCTTTATTTACCGGGTACGATTTTCTTCATCGTTTCACTAATCACATACGTTTTACATCGGATGGATGCAGCAAGCTACAAAAAAGCGTTTAGCGATTCGTTTAAAACGGCATTAAGCGCAGGGTCCGCGCTCATTTTCGCCGTGCCGATGATCAACATTTTCATTAACTCAAAAACAGAAGAACTCGCAAGCATGCCGCTCGTATTAGCGGAAGGGGTGTCGCACATCGCCGGTTCCGCATGGCCAATCGTTGCGCCGCTCATCGGTGCGCTCGGAGCGTTTATCGCTGGAAGTAACACGTTCAGCAACATGATGTTCTCGCTTTTCCAATTCGGTACAGCGGAAAGCATCGGTTTATCCGCTTCAGGCGCTGCGGTTGTCGTTGCGTTGCAAGCTGTTGGCGGAGCAGCTGGAAATATGATTTGTGTCCATAACGTCGTTGCGGCTTCTGCGACAGTCGGTCTTGTCGGTCAAGAAGGAAGCTTAATTCGCAAAGCGCTCATTCCGATGACATATTACATTTTAGCGGCTGGTATGCTCGGCATGGGCTTCATCGTCGGCGGCTTCAACATCTGGTTCATCTTATATGCTGTCGTCGTTGTCGCATTCATTTTCTTTATGGTATCAAACCGCGGCAAAACGAAACGTGCAGAAAACCAAATTTCAGCATAATACAAAGGGTGTCCTCACAAAAAGGGCACCCTTTTTCCTTCCCTTCGGATATGGTATAATTGTTCGTTGCAACCTACATATAAAGGAGTCGTTTGCAGTGCATATTATCTGTACAACGTTAAACGCAAAATATATTCATACGAACTTAGCAATTCGATATTTAAAAGCGTACGCCCAACCGGAGTTTCATGTGGAGCTTGTTGAATATACGATTAAAGACCCGGTGTTAAATATCGTCACCGATTTGTATCGTCGCAAACCGGATGTCGTCGGGTTTAGCTGTTACATTTGGAACATCGAACAGACGATTGAAGTCATTCAGCTGTTGAAAAAAGTGCATCCAACCGTCACGATCGTCGTCGGTGGACCAGAAGTGTCATATGACGTCGCTTATTGGCTAGAGCGCGTGCCGGAGTTTGATTATATCGTCATTGGCGAAGGAGAAGAAACGTTTAAACAGCTGCTTACCGCACTAGAACGTGGCGAAGATGTGACAAACATTGCAGGGCTTGCGTTTCACCGAGACGGGAAAGCGATCATTAACCCGCAAAGAAATAAAATCAACTTAGCAAACATGCCGTCGCCGTTTCGCTTTCCTGAAGATATTCCGCATTTGTCGAAGCGCGTGACGTATGTCGAAACGAGCCGCGGCTGTCCGTTTAGCTGCCAATTTTGCTTATCGTCGATTGAAGTTGGCGTTCGTTATTTTGACCGCGAAAAAATAAAGGAAGATTTGCGTTATTTAATGAAACACGGCGCGAAAGTCATTAAATTTGTCGATCGGACGTTTAACATTAGCCGGAGCTACGCGATGGATATGTTTCAATTTTTAATTGACGAACATGTGCCAGGCGTTGTGTTCCAATTTGAAATTACGGCCGACATTATGCGCCCAGAAGTCATTGAGTTTTTAAATAAAGAAGCACCTCCAGGGCTGTTCCGCTTTGAAATTGGTGTGCAATCGACAAACGATGACGTCAACAAACTCGTCATGCGCAAACAAAATTTTGAAAAGCTTACGCGCACCGTCACAATGGTGAAACAAGGCGGAAAAATTGCGCAACATCTTGATTTAATTGCCGGGCTTCCGGAAGAAGATTACACATCGTTTCGCAAAACGTTTAACGACGTATTTGCGCTCCGTCCAGAAGAGTTGCAGCTCGGCTTTTTAAAAATGTTGCGCGGCACAGGGCTGCGCCAAAAAGCAAACGAGTACGGCTACATCTTTATGGATCGCGCACCGTATGAAATTTTGTGCAACCATGTGCTTTCGTTTGATGACATCATTCGATTAAAACAAGTCGAAGATGTGCTCGAAAAATATTGGAACGATCATCGCATGGACGAAACGATTGAATATATCGTCACCCATCTATTTGACACGCCGTTTGACTTTTTCCAAGCGTTCGGCACGTATTGGGACGAACAAGGTTGGGCGCGCATCGGACATCAACTTGAAGATTTATTCCGCCGCCTTTATTCGTTTTTACAAACGTTACACACGAACGACTTGCCGATCGTTGAGGCGTTGATGAAATACGACTATTTGCGCAATCAAAAACAAAAACCGCGCAAACCGTGGTGGGACGAAAAAACGGACAAACATGTACGCGCGCGCGTATACGAAAAACTGTCCGAACAACCGCACCTTCTTTCGCTCAGCGAAAAAGAATTATTTAAACATACCGTCGTCGAAATGATTCCTTTCGACTTGCCGCATTATTTACAAACGAAACATATTCGCCGATGCAACATGGCGATGATCGTTTACTTTAACCAAACGACGATGAAAGCGGAAACGTATAGTTTGGAAATGGACACGAATTGACAAAGCGTTTATTGAAGTTTTATAATTTCAACTATAAGGAAGCTTTAAGTTGCGAGAAGGACATCATTCGGAGATGTTCCTTGCTAGAGAAGGTAGCTGTCGAATGTTCGGAATTCGATAGCTTAGAGATGATGGAAAAAAGCGCTAGCATGAGGAGCTAGCGCTTTTAGTCATATTAGGGGGGAGAAGGATGTGAAAAGAATCATGGTTTTTATTGATGGAAATAATTTTGAAAGCGCTGTTACGAATCTTTTCAGCGGAAATTATCAGCGGATTGACTATGGAAAATTAGCTCACTATATAGCTGACATAAGAAACGGTCATCTACAAAGGTTATATTACTATACGGCTATGAGTAGTCACGATAAATCGAAGGCAGCCGCAACAAAAAAGTTTATTGATACATTAAACAAGCATGTCCCTTACTGCATTGCAAAAGCTGGCTATCTTAAATATGTCGGTCAAGATGGGAGCGGAAAAGACATTTATATTGAAAAAGGCACAGATGTAAATATAGCCGTTGATTTAGTGTCTTTAGCTTATCATCACGCCTACGACGAAGCCATTTTGTTAAGCGCAGATACGGATTATGAACCTGCTATTCGGGTCGTACAACAACTAGGGAAAAATATCGTAGCCTGTCTCGTTGATCAACAAAAAGCAGGATATTTAAAAGATTTGTGCGATGACCACTTTTTTCTAAAGAAAGAAGACTTTGAACATGTACAACGATAAGCGGGCTGCTTTCATGTATACGTAAGCAGCCCTTTCTCTATGGCTACATAGTCCGAACCTATGTCGCCTACACTTTATACTATGCAATCATTTCATAAATATACTTTACTCATTTTTCTTTTCCTTTTTCGCTTCTTCTAACAGCTCAATCACTTTATGAGCATTGATGTCGCCTTGTTCGTGTCCGAATTCTTCCTTTAATATGTCGCTTGGAATCGGAACTGTTTTGCCCGCTTGTTTCTTTTTCATTTTCCTTGCCGTCCTTTTTTCGAATTTCGGTTTGCGCCGCGGCTCATATCTTCCCCACCAGCATATTGCGCTTCAAATTCGTCTTTCGGCATGCTTTCCGTCGGCGTTTGGTTGTTCGTCTTCGCCGCATCATGTGTTACTTTTCGTTTCATGATCGTTCACCTCGTCTGTATGTTTGTTCTTTTTTGTACGCAATGAGTATGATGTCTTCGCCCGTTTGTTCACGAAGCTTTCGCTCAAATTGTTGCACTTCGGCGATGTCGCGTTCGTTCAAGTGGGCAATTGGAAAATGCATATTCATTCCCCCTCACAAGTAATGTCGCGCAAAGCAACATATTTTATACGTTGCTAAGCCACATTAATACTGAGGTGATGATAATGGATAAAAAAATCGAATCGCCCATTTTCGATGAGACACAGCCGCATCAAATTTATGCGCCGTCGTTTAAAGGGACAAACATACGCATGCAGCCACCATTTATAAACAAATACGGGGTCGTCATCGGCGACAGCAAATACAATTCGCCACACTCCCCGCTGAATGAATGGAGCGATGAAACCGATCCAAGCATGATGGCAGGTGATGAATGGGTACATCCGACGAACGACATCGGTTGGAATACACCCGAAAACCGCGCCTTATTAGAAGAAAAACGAAGCGGACAAGCCCCGTTCACCCATCCAGACAAAGATGTCGGATACGGGGCGGATTAAAATAACCTCGTGCGACATGCACGAGGTTATTTCCCCCCTGTAAACGAAATGCCTTTAATAAAGTAGCGGTTGAAAAACGCATAAATGACTAAAACAGGCATTGTAAATACCATCGATGCCGCCATAATGTAGTTCCAATAGCTAATGTATTGTCCTTTAAAACTATTTAACCCAAGCGGCAACGTAAACAAGTTCGGATCGGATAAAATGATAAGCGGACGCATAAAGTCGTTCCACGAACCCATAAAAACGAAAATGGCTTGCGCGGCGAGCGCTGGGCGAGCAAGCGGCAACACGATGCGGAAAAATGTGCCGATGCGGCTTAACCCATCTAGCGCCGCAGCTTCTTCTAACTCTTTCGGGAAGTTAATGAAAAATTGACGCATCATAAAAATAAATGTCGCGTTAATCATCGCTGGGACAATCATTCCTTGATATGAGTTCAGCCAACCGAGCTGTTTTAAAATTAAATAGTTCGGAATCATCGTCACTTGTGCCGGAATCATTAATACCGCAAGAATGATCATAAAAATCGTCTGTTTTCCTCGGAAATGAAGGCGAGCGAGCGCATAGCCTGCCATCGAGTTAAAGATTAAGTTTAAGACCGTCACCGTCACCGCAATGATGACGCTATTCATAAACCAACGAGGAAATAGCTCTTGTTCAATAAAAATTTGTTTATAGTTATCGAGCGTAAAATGTTCTGGAATAAAGCGGATCGAACCACTTACAATTTCTTCAAGCGTTTTAAACGATGATGAAAGCGCCCATAAAAACGGAATCATTGTCACGATCGCATATAAAACGAGAATCGTATATAACAACGCTTTGCCTATTTTCATGTCCTTCCCTCCTTTAGTAGAGCGACTCTTCTTTTGAAAATTTCCGCTGCAACCACGTCGCAAGTAAAATGACGATCGCTAACGCAAAAGCAAGCGCGGCTGCATATCCCATCGTTCCAAGCGATTTAAACGCATATTGATAAATAAGAAGAACAACCGTTAACGTCGCATTGTTCGGTCCGCCCGAACCGCCTGAGAAAATGTACGATTGGTCGAACAATTGAAACGTACCGATTAACCCCATAATGACGACAAACGATGTGACCGGTTTTAAATACGGAACAGTGACGTACCAAAACTTATGCCAAGCGTTTGCTCCGTCTAACTCTGCCGCTTCATATAACGAATCGGGAATGTCTTGCAATGCCGCTAAATAAATGACCATAAAAAACGGTGCCGTTGACCAAATGTTCATAATCATAATGGCGTTTAAAGCGACAGACGGATCGCCAAGCCAGTTGTACGTCGGCAAGCCGAAAAACGCAAGCACGTGGTTGACAAGACCATTTTGGTTATACATCCACATAAAAATAAGCGTCAAAACAGCTGATGAGGTTAATGTCGGTAAAAAATAAACGATGCGGAAAAACTTTTCTCCTTTTAAGCCCGCATTGAGCGTTGCCGCTAAAACGAGCGCCAGCATCGTTTGCGTCGGCACGACGATCGCCACGTATTTCACCGTATTCCAAAGCGCAATTTTCGCGCGCGTATCATCTAATATGCGCGCAAAGTTGTCGAACCCGACAAATTGAAAACTTGCCGTTCCTAACAACTGCACTTTATGAAACGATAAATAAATCGCAAATAAAATCGGACCGATGACGAATAAAAGAAGGACAAATAACGTCGGTGACAATAACGTATAGGCCGTTCCTGCTTCTCTCCATCGTTTACGAGTAAACATGTTTTCATCTCCTTTTGTCGTGCTATTCGCCTCTTTCAAGTGAAGATTGTGCAACGCTTCACTTGAAAGAAGGGAACAGCGAGGGGAAATTCCCCTCAGCCGTTACTTCGCTTCAATTTCTTTATTCGCAATGTCTTGTGCTTTTTTAAGCGCTTCTGCAAGCGGCTGTTCACCTAAAAAGGCGCTTACAAACTGGTTGTTAAAGTTGTTCATAATAATTGGCAAGTTCGTACCGTTTTGCCATACGGTCGCGTACGGTGCCCCTGCAACAAGCGCAGCGCGCAATTCATCTTTATCATATCCAAGTTCAGCGGCGACCGATTTACGTGTTGGCAACGCAAATCCTTTACTCGTCCAAATTTTCATTCCTTCTTTTCCTGTTAAAAACGAAATGAGTTTCCATGCTGCTTCTTTCTTTTGTGAATCTTTGTTCATCACGTAAGCAACCGTATACGCCATCGTTCCTTTTTTGCCGTCAATCGTTGGCACTTCTGCTGTCCCGAACGGTGTATTTGGGAACGTTTCTTGTAGGAACGGAATCGCCCAGTTTCCTTCGATCACCATCGCTGCTTTTTGTTGACCGAACATTTCACCGCCCCATCCGGCGCCAACTTCGCTCGGTTGCGCCGCTGATTTATCTTTTAAGCGCATATCAACAATTGGCTGCAACGCTTCGACCACTTTCGGATCCGCAAAGCTTGCTTTGTTGTCTGTCACGACTTTGCCGCCTTTTGATTCCGCGATGTAGTATAGGCGCGCTAATTCCGGTGCTACCCCGAAACCGTACACTTCTGTTCCCTTTGTTAATTTTTTCGCCGCTTCGCGCAATTCATCCCACGTTTTCGGTACGTCTAGCCCTGCTTCTTCAAACATTTTTTTGTTGTAGAAAAGCGCTAACGTTGAATAGTCTTTCGGGAAGCCGTATATTTTACCGTCTGGACCTTTAAACGCATCGAGAAGCGGTTTTTCAAAATCGTTGATGTCAAAATCGTCTGTTACGTAGTCATCAAGCGGCTCTAGCACGCCTGTTTCAATCATTGCTGGCGCTTCGAACGCATCTAAATAAAATACGTCTGGACCTTCGCCACCAATTAAACGCGTTTTAATGACATCCATATATTGATCGGAAATGACTTCATGTTTCACTTTAATGTTCGGATATTTTTTCTCAAATTCATCTAACGTTTGCTTTAACAATTTTTGTTCCATCGGGTTGCCGCCCCAACCCGCAAGCGTGACTTCTACTTGTTCTTCTTTCTGATTGCTTCCTTCGTTTTTTGCTGTTTTTTCTTCGCTGCCACATCCCGCTAAAACGCTTCCAAAAAGCATCGTCGTCATGCCAAGGGCAAACCATTGTTTCTTTTTCATCATACGAGACCCCTTTCTTATTCATCTTATATTTGGAAGGGAGACGAGCTCCCTTATTCCCGATAAAATGCACGTACAATCGCATCGTACGTTAGTTCAGCTGTCGTTTCGACGATGTAGTCGGCTTCTTTTAACGCTTCTTTGTCGCCGACGCCAATGGCGAACATGTTCGCCGCTTGAATGGCCGCCACACCCGCTTGTGCATCTTCTACTCCGACGCACGCGGACGGATCGACTTGTAACTGCTTGGCAGCAGTCAAGAAAATTTCTGGGTGCGGTTTGCTATGTTTTATTTTCGCTGCATCGACGATCGTATCGAAATATTCGCCAATTTGTAGCCGTTCGATGACGGTAAACGCATTTTTACTCGCCGATGCTAAGCCGATTTTCACGTTTTCACGTTTTAGTTCGCGCAATAAATCGAGTATGCCGGGAAGTAAATCATTTGGCGTCATGCGCGCGATGAGCTGTTTATAATGCTCATTTTTTTTATGCGCCAGCGCCTCTTTTTCTGCGGCTGTATAGCGCTCTGTTTGGCCGCCGAGCGCTAAAATGCGCTCGAGCGACTCCATGCGACTCACCCCTTTTAACTGCTCGTTAAATGTGCGATCAAACGTGATCCCTAGTTCCTCCGCAAGCTGTTTCCATGCGATAAAATGATACTCTGCCGTATCGGTAATGACACCGTCTAAGTCGAAAATGACTGCTTTCAGTTGCTTGTTCATCATGTCAAATCCTTTCATGCAAGTGGAATCGTCACTTCGTCTTTTACTTCGTATGTCGTGCCGAACACATCAAACGAAACGACATCGTGAACGTTCGTCACTTTTTTCACGACGAGCGACTCGTGCGTGACCGTGACTTCTAACCGATCACCGCGCCAATATATTGGAAACGATAATGTTTTCCATTGTTTTGGAAGTTTCGGATGAATGCGCAGCTTTCCGTCAAGCATGCGCACGCCGCCAAATCCGCATACGACCGATTGCCATATGCCGCCAATCGATGCGGTATGCATGCCGTGATCCGATGATTTCATATTCGGGCCTAAGTCGATGCGGGACGCTTGTTCAAACAATTGATACGCTAGCTCCCGATCGTCCATATCGCTCGCTAAAATGCAATGTGTCGATAAGCTGAGCGATGAATCGTGCAACGTTTTTGGCTCATAATAGTTCCAATTCGCTCGTTTCACTTCTTGGGAAAACTTATTTTCTAGCAAGTAAAACAACACCATAATGTCCGCTTGTTTCGATACTTGCATGTTGTTCACTTGTTCCATATTGTAATCTTCAAAAATCGTGCCGACGCGCGTCTGCTTTTTATATTTCGTTAAGTCAATGATTTGTTTTGTTAAATACGTGTCATCTTGCGGAATGACGAGATCTTCTTCGCGCGGCTGCGGCAAGTAAATGAGATCGACTTTTTCTTTCCATTTTTTATACGCTTCATGCACGCCAATTTTTTCGTGTAACGCGTCAAGCAACGCTGGATCGCTTTCTTTTAATCTTTCATAATAGCGAATTGCTGTTTCGATATTCCAATGCGCCATATAGTTTGTAAAGGCGTTGTTGTTGACGTGCTCTTTATATTCATCTGGACCGATGACATCGTTAATGTGATATTGTTTCTTTTCTTCGTTCCATTCTAACCGGCTCGCCCAAAACGTTGCGGTATCAAACAACATTTCATAGCCACAACGTTTCATAAAATCTTCATCGCCTGTCACTTTGTAATATTGCCATACCGCAAACGCGATATCGCTCGTAATATGTTGCTCGATAAATCCGCACCAAATTTTCGTCGCTTTTCCTGTCACAATATCAACAGCGCCCCATACCGGTGTCACTTCATCGCCTGTAAACGCTGACTCCCACGGATACATCGCTCCTTCATAGCCGTTCGCTTTTGCTTTCCGGCGCGCCCCTTCAATCGTGTTGTAACGATATTCAAGCAAACGGCGGGCAATATGCGGGAACGTGTACGTGAAAAACGGCAAAATGAAAATTTCCGTATCCCAAAACGAATGGCCTTTATATCCTTCGCCCGTTAACCCTTTTGCCGCAACACCGAAGCGTGCATCGTGCGCTGGCGTCATAATGATTAAATGATAATGGGCAAAACGAATCGCAAGTTGGTCAAATTCGTTTTCGCTTTCGATCGTAATATTCATTTGCTCCCAACGTTTTTTCCATTCCGAAACGTTTTCGGAAAAGAGCGCATCGTACCCTTTTTTCGCTTCTTCTTTTAAGTTATTGAGCGCATCTTGCCGCATGACATCAAGGCTATATTTATCGTGATCGTACGCTTTGTCGCGGCTTGTGTACACGTTCGCGAGCTTTTCAAACGTGAACGTCTCTCCTTGTTTGACATCAAACGATACTTGAATAAACACTTTCCGGCGGTCGATCGCCATGCGCGGCTCTGTTTCAATTTCTTTTCCGTCAATCATATACCGATGCACCGCATTGACGACAAAATCAATTTTCGATTCAGTCGTCGTTTGAATAAGTTGCAAATATTTTTTATCAAAAATGCGCTTTTCCCCTTCATGGAAATGTTGTGCTCCGCTATTTGTCATTTGCCCGTTAATGCCTGATGTGATTCGAATGTTTACATCGCCATTGAGCGGTTTTATTTCCATCTTCATGCCGATGAGATGTAAATTTTTTAGCGACACAAAGCGGCGAAACGTCAGCTCAAACTGCTCTCCGCGCGTATTTTCCCAAATGACGTGGCGCACTAATTCGGCATCTTTCACATTTAAGTCGCGACGATAATGAATGATTTTCCCTTTTTCTAACGAAAACTTTTCATCATTTAACCAAATGTCTAACGCAACGACATCAGGTGCGTTCGGCAGTTCTGTCACTTCGTATTCATCAAACTGGTTAAACGTACCGGCAACAAACAAATTGCGCACTTGCCCGACGTACGATTCTTCCGTCGCTGAACGAAGCCCCATATACCCGTTGCCAAGCGCCATAATCGCTTCACATTTTCCAAGATAATGCGGATTGAATGCGACTTCTGATACGATCCAGTTTTTATACTCGCCTGTTCCTAAGTTGTATTGCAGCATCGTAAACTCCCTTTCCTCGTATGAATGATGTGATCCAAAACGTTTCGGATTTTCGGTATGAAAAAAGGGCTACCCTTTTTTCATCGGCGCCGTTGACTCGCGCACGACAAGTTGCGTCCGCAACGTCACGACTTTTGCTTCGTTTCCTTCCAACATATCAATAAGCATGCTTGCCGCTTCATAACCCATTTGAAATTTATTTTGCGCCACCGTCGTTAATGCGGGAGACACGTATGACGCAAGCAAAATATCATCATATCCAACGACCGATACGTCATCAGGCACGCGCAAGCCGAGCTGTTTGAGCGCTCTCATGACACCGAGCGCCATTAAGTCGCTGGCGCAAAAGATGGCAGTAATATTCGGTTCGCTTTGAAACAACTCGTATGCCCTCGCTTCCGCCATCTCTTCGGAAAAATCGCCATTAATCACCCACTCTTTTCGAATCGGTACGTTCGCTTCTTCCATCGCCTCATAAAATCCTTGCAGGCGCTGCTTGCTAACAAATGCGTAGTCGTGCCCGTTCATCATCGCAATGTTGCGATGCCCAAGCTCAAGCAAATGTTGCACCGCTTTTTTCGCGCCGTACACGTTATCGGTCGTCACATATCCGACGCGGTCGGACTGAATCGGAATGTCAATTAATACGCACGGAATGTCGCTTTCGACAACTTCCGTTAAGTACGGATCATCTGTTTTAATTCCTTGTAAAATGACACCATCGACCCGCCGTTCGCGACATAGTTGCGAATACGTTTTTTCCCTTTGTTTCGTCGAATTTGTATTAAACAAAATGACGTCATAATCTGTTTTAGCGATGTAATCGTTAACGCCTGTCATCACTTCAAACGTAAAGTTATCCTTTACCGCTGAGCGCGTCATGCCTGAAACGAGCAACCCAATCGTTTTCGATTTGTTCATGACAAGGCTTCGCGCAAGCGTATTCGGGCTGTAATTGAGCTGCTTGGCGATGTCGATAATTTTTTTGCGCGTCTTTTCACTAACGTCGGAATAGCCGTTTAACGCGCGAGAAACAGTCGTCACCGACACGCCAGCCGCTTTCGCGATATCTTTAATTGTTGTCACTTTCATTTCCTCCAAAACGTTTCGGATTCCTTGTTGATTTGAATTGTAAACGAAGTTGAAACCGATTGCAACAAAAAATTTGTGACAAAATTCGTAGCATTTTTTCCAAAAATGTTCTCCCTCTCTTTGTCATCTTCGTGCTATAATGAGAAAAAAGTAAAGGAGGGGCCTCTTGATGAAGCGATGGACGAGTCTTTTTCAGAAAAAAAAGAAAACGAACCAACGAGAAAAAACGACGACGATCGGGAAAAAGTATGGGATCGTTTTCAGCTTTGCTACACTTTTATTTGTCAGCGTTTTCATTTTTGTATTTTTACTCGTCAATAACTTAACAAACGTCGTCAAACAAGTCGAACAAAAAAGCGACGAAGCGATTTTAATTACCGACATCGGCTCTTTATTTAAACAAAAATATATTGTCATTACCGACTATATGACAAACCCCCGCCCAGAAACACTTTGGCAATACAGCGATTTAACGAAACAGTTTAGCGATAAAATGAAACAATTAGAGCCGCATATACAAACAGAAGAAGCAAAAACGATATATCGCTCGACGATTTCGATTGAAAATCAGTTAAATGAATTGCTTTATAAAACGATTCAACCTGCGGTGTTATCGTATCGTGATCGCGGTGAACAAATCGACATTTTCCAAGTCATTAGCTTTCAAAATAAAGCCGCGACCATCCGCGATATGAGCATCGAAAAACTCGATGTGTTACGAAACATCGTCGTCAATGAACGAAGCGCGCTGACGACGCAAATGAACGATACGATTGCGAAAAACATTTTTATGATGTTGATTACAGTCGCTGTTGCGATCGTTTTATCTGTCATCTCCCTCATTGTTGTTAGCCGAAAAATACGCAGACGATTACAGCAAGTCGTCCACGTTTGCCATGAGCTTGCGCGCGGCAATTTGCGCGTCCAGCGCTTGACGGATACAAAAACGGATGAAGTCGGGCAAATTGCCGAAGCGATGAACGAATTAGCGGACGGGCTTGAACAGTCGATCGCCCAAATTCAAGCGGTTGCTGCACATGTAAACGACATGTCGCACACGTTGCGGTTAAACGCGGAAGCGACAACGGAAGCAAACGAACAAATTACACAAGCGATTCTCCAAGTCGCATCAGGGGCAGATGAACAAGTGAACGTATCGAAACAAACGAACGAAGCGGTGCATAGCGTATCCGATGCATTAACGACCGTCATGAACAAAGTAGGTGAAACAGCGAAACGAACAACGGAAGCAACGAAGCGCGTTCATGAAGGAACATCACTAGTAGAGCAAACGGTTGCACAAATGAAGCTCATCCGCGAACAAATCGAACGCCTCGCTTCCGTCATTGAATCGTTAAATGATAAATCAAAAGAAATTCATCAAATCGTCGGCTTTATTACAAACATTTCTGACCAAACGAATTTGCTTGCGTTAAATGCTGCCATCGAAGCGGCACGAGCGGGCGAACACGGAAAAGGGTTTGGCGTTGTGGCAGAAGAAGTGCGCAAACTAGCCGAACAGACGGCACAAGCGGCAGGAAACATTCGCACGCTAGCTGAACAGTCCCAAACACAAACGGTGCATGCAGTGCACGTCATGCAAGAAAGCAGCGAGTCGTTCCAATGCGGCCATTCGCTCGTTGAACAAGTCGGACATATTTTCCGTGCCATTTCTGCGGATATGGCGCGCGTCCAAGCAGAAAGCGATGCGGTAAACGAAACGATTCGTTCCGTTGATGAAAAAGTAAAAACGATGACGTCATTCGCTGATCAAATTATTGATATTTCATCACAATCAGCAAGAAATATTGAACAAGTCGCTGCCACAACCGAAGAACAAAATGCAACGATGCAAGAGCTGCTCGCTTCTTCGCAAGAGCTCGCAAGCACGGCCGAACAACTGCGCCAAACGGTCGCACGTTTCCACATGTAATTTAGGCACCGTCCTTTCGGTCAAGCGAAAGGACGGTTTCTTTTCGTATGCTACATGAAGAAAGGAAGTGAACGAATGCTCTCTTCTCACCTCGCAAAAAAAATTGTATCCGACGTGCGTCGCCTCATCGATGAAGACATTATTATCGTCGATACGAACGGCATCATTATGGCAAGCACCGACACAACGCGCATCGGTCAATTTCACGAAGGAGCGTTTCTCGTTTATCAACAAAAGAAAAAACGAATCATTACAAAGCAAGATGAAGGGGTATTAAAAGGAGTAAAAGCAGGCATTAACTTGCCGATTTTTTTTCACGGCGACGTCATTGGCGTCATCGGCATTACAGGCAACCCTGCAAACGTATCGCCGTATGGAGAACTGTTGAAAAAAATGACGGAGCTTCTTATTCAAGAAAACTATTATACCGAACAGCTTCAGCTGCAAGCGCGGGCGCTTGAAACGTTCGTGTTTGAATGGCTGCAAGCGCGCGAATGGTCACCGTCTTTTTTCGAGCGCGCCCAACTGTTTCATATCGACTTAACAGCGAAGCGGCGCGTCATCATCGCTTCGTTAAACGATCAAGAACGGACGATTTCAATAGAGATGTGGAAATTCATCCAAGCCGCTTGGGACGACAAACGCGACATTATCGTTCGCTGGGGAAACGACCGCTTGCTTTTTTTGCAAATGGACGACGACAAAGAACGAACGATCGCAAAAATAAAAGCGTTACAACGATCGGTGTTCGAAAAATATCGCGTCACGTTTCATGTCGGATGCGGAAAAACGACCGATGCCAAACACGTGTATGAGTCATATAAACAAGCGGAGCGCGCCCTTCATGTCGCGAAACAAACCGAGGAGATCATCTTTGACGAAGACTTACGGCTAGATATGTGTTTAGAAGACATTTCGCTTGCGACAAAACAAGAGCTCATAAAACGAACGATTGAGCCGTTAATGAACGACGGAGAACTGCTTCAAACACTCCGCACATTTTTCGCGCACAACTTATCGCTCAAACAAACAGCCGAAGCGCTTCACATTCATATTAATACGCTCCATTACCGATTAAAAAAAATACAACAATATACAAATTTAAACGTGCGCAACTTCGAACATGTCATCACTTTATATTTAGCGATTCGTTTTTTAGATGAAACAACAAAAAAATAGCATGTAAACGTTTTATTTTTATATGTTCATCCATAGCGGGTTTCCCCGCTTTTTTTTATGCTTATAGTACAAATAAGAAAAGCGCAAAGCGCCCGCCTATCGGCGAAGAGCGCACAAGCCCCACCGAGGAGGCTGTCGCCGCCGCAGTGTGGGGCGGAGCGGCTCAAGCCGATGGCGCTTGGAGCTAGACAGCTCCATAAATCTGAAATCTTATACTTTCTTATCTTTTGAAAAAGAAGGTGAATGACATGATCACTGAACGAGTGAAACAACAGTTCATTGATATTGTTGGCTCAGAAAACTACGACGATTCGAAAGCTGGGCGGCTCGTTTATTCATACGATGCAACCCCAAACTTTCAATCGCTTCCTGATGCGGTCATCGCACCGCGCAATACGAAAGAAGTAAGCGACATCGTAAAAATTTGTAACGAAGAGCGCATTCCGATCGTTCCGCGCGGTTCAGGGACGAATCTTTGCGCCGGCACGTGCCCAACACAAGGCGGCATCGTCCTATTGTTTAAACATATGAATCGCATATTAGAAATCGACGAGGAAAACTTAACGGTCACGGTGCAGCCAGGCGTCATTACGCTCGACCTCATTCAAGCGGTCGAAGCCAAAGGGTTATTTTATCCCCCAGATCCAAGCTCGATGAAAATTTCAACGATCGGTGGCAACATTAACGAAAACTCCGGCGGTTTGCGCGGCTTAAAATACGGGGTGACGCGCGATTACGTCATGGGGCTTGAAGTTGTGCTCGCCAATGGCGACATCGTTCGCACAGGGGGAAAACTTGCGAAAGACGTCGCTGGCTATGACCTTACCCGTTTATTTGTCGGTTCGGAAGGCACGCTTGGAATCATTACGGAAGCGACGTTAAAGCTCATTCCGATGCCGGAGACGAAAAAAACGATGCTTGCGCTGTATGAAGATTTAGAAGCGGCTGCCCGTTCCGTCTCGGCGATTATCGCCAACAAAATCATTCCGACGACGCTTGAATTTTTAGATCAACCGACGTTACAAGTCGTCGAATCGTTCGTCAACATCGGCTTGCCGACGGACGTAAAAGCGGTATTGCTTATTGAACAAGACGGTCCAGCCGAAGTCGTCGCACGCGATATGGAAGCGATGGCGCGCATTTGTCGCGAACAACATGCCATTTCCGTTCAAGTGGCGAAAACGGAAGAAGAAGCAAACAATTTGCGTACGGCGAGACGTTCCGCCTTATCGGCGCTCGCCCGTTTAAAGCCGACGACCATTTTAGAAGATGCGACCGTTCCGCGCTCACAAATTGCCAATATGGTGAAAGCGATTAACGATATTGCAAAAAAATATAACGTCACCATTTGCACGTTTGGCCATGCCGGTGATGGCAACCTTCATCCGACATGTCCGACGGACGTGCGCGACAAAGACGAACTGCATCGCGTCGAGCAAGCGTTTGAAGACATTTTTGCCAAAGCGATTGAACTTGGCGGTACGATTACAGGCGAACACGGTGTCGGCGTCATGAAAGCGCCGTATTTAGAATGGAAGCTCGGCAAAGAAGGAATTGCCGCCATGCAGGCGATCAAACGTGCGCTTGATCCGAACAACATTATGAATCCGGGGAAAGTGTTCGCCAAAAGCACGCGCAAACGGGTGGTGGTGACGCGATGAAAAATGAACAGCTCATGAAACAATTTCAAGCGCGCATGAACGAAGACGAACTACTAAACTGTATGCGCTGCGGCTTTTGCCTTCCGACATGCCCGACATATATTGAGTCCGGCTTTCAAGAGTCGCACTCGCCGCGCGGACGGATCGCGTTAATGAAAGCGGTCGTTGACGGACTCATTGAACCGGATGAAGACGTCGAACGGTCACTTCAACTTTGCCTTGGTTGCCGCGCGTGTGAACCCGTTTGCCCTTCCGGTGTGCGCTACGGTCATTTGCTTGAAGAAGCGCGCGATATTATTGCGCAACATAAAACGTATTCGCCGATCGTTCGTTTCATTCGCCATCTCGTGTTTAAACAGCTGTTTCCATATCCGAAACGCATGCGCATCGCAACGGCACTCCTCGGCTTTTATCAACGGTCTGGGCTGCAATCTGTCGTGCGGAAACTTGGCTTGTTGCGCCTGTTGCCGAACCATTTAGCGACGATGGAAAAAGTGCTTCCGAACGTGCCGACGTGGAAACAAATGAACGAACGTCCGTCGCATGTTGAAGCGCTCGCCCCTCGAAAGCGCCGCGTCGCCTTTTTTAGCGGTTGTTTAATGGATACGATGTTTATGGACATTAACGATCGAACGATGAAACTGTTGCAGCTTGCCGGATGTGACATCGTCATTCCTGAAGCGCAAACGTGTTGCGGAGCGCTCCATGGACATAGCGGGGAAAAAGCGGACGCAAAAACGTTAGCGAAACGAAACATTGAAGCGTTTGAAGCGCTAAACGTCGACTACATCGTCACAAACGCCGGCGGTTGCGGAGCGTTTTTAATCGAATACGACCATTTGTTAAAAGACGATCCCGTTTGGGCGGAGCGCGCGAAAGCGTTCGTCGCCAAAATCAAAGACGTCTCCGTCATTTTAGTAGAGCTCGGCTTTCATCATCGCATCTTGCGCTTGCCAAATCAAATCGTAACATATCAAGATTCGTGCCATTTGCGCAACGTGATGAAAACAGCGAGTGAGCCGCGCCTTCTTCTTCAGTCGATTGCAGGCGTTGAGTTTCGCGAAATGAAAGATGCCGACCGATGTTGCGGCTCAGCGGGCATTTATAACATCGTTCATCCGGACATGTCGATGCAAGTGCTCGATTATAAAATGGAACAAGCGAAACAAACGAAAGCGACGACGATCGTTACCGCCAATCCCGGTTGCTTATTACAAATGAAGCTCGGCATTGAACGAGAAGGGCTGACGAACGTGCGCGCCGTTCATCTCGTCGACTTGCTTTTTGAAGCCGTCGAAGCGACAAAAGAAAAAGATCAACCATTGAAACAAATCGGATAGGGTATGGATTCATGCCCTTTTCTTTTTTAATCGCGCTTCTAACTCGTGCCGTTTTTGTTCAAGTTCGGCTTCACTGCAAGCTTTTCGTTCATATTGTGCATAATCGATATGTAACCACTCTGGAATCATTTCCGTTCGCACCGGTCTTCTTTTTCGCTCTTTTGTCGTCACATACCCGTTTTTCTTCCAATTACGCAAAATGCCTTCCGTATATGTCCACGTCTTTACCCCGTTTTGCAAAGCGACGTTTAGCGCGTCAAGCACCATCTCTTTTGACGTTTCACTTACCCATAATGCCATTTTCTCTTTTACGTAGCTACTCATCTTCCCAAAACCGTTTTGTTCATAAAATTGTATCATGTTTTGTAATGTATCATCTGTCGTTATATTTGTTTGTCTGTTCATCTTGCGACGTCCGTCTTGGCAAATTGACGCGTGCGACACGTCATGTTGCCCCGTCGTTTGTTTATGTTGCGCGTTCGTTTCATCATTTTGTCGCTCTTCTTCACCATTCATGACGCTCGCTAACACATCATAATCAATGCGATACCATTTCGTTTTATCGAGCTTGGAGCGATACCTTGACACGACGATCCCTTTTTTCTCAAGCCGAACGATCGTGCGCCGAATCGTACTTTCCGACCAAAACGGAAACTGCTTTTGCCACCCTTCATACGTGTTATATACCACACATGCCCATCATACGTATGCGTACTTTTCGTGAGCCAATAATGAAGCTGCTGCAAAAAAATGCTTTCATTCAACCCGAGCTTCACCGCCACCGTCGGCAACACGAACAACGGTTCATCATCGACTAACCATTTCATCCGAATCCCTCCTACCTACATCTATCGCCTGATATGCGACATTTGGTTAGAGGGAAGAAAAAAAGAGAATGCGTATGCATTCCCTTTATGCTTCCGGTGTAAATGTGCGCTGCGCGAGTTCGTTGTCAAGCATAAATAGTGAGTTGCTGTCGTTTTCGATGCGCTTAAGCTTTTGGATGAGCGTATCAAACAGCGACTCTTCTTCGACTTGTTCGTCAATAAACCATTTTAAAAAGTTCATCGTCGCGTGTTCGCGCTCGTCTAACGCCAAGTCAGACAGTTTATAAATGCGGCGCGTCACTTCTTTTTCATGAGCGAGCGCTTTTTCAAAGCAATCGCGTACAGACGTAAATTCATTGTTTGGCGAAGGAAAACCGGTCATAATCGCTCGTTCACCAAGCGCATTAATAAAGTTGTAAAACTTCATCGCATGAAAGCGCTCTTCTTCCGCTTGAACTAAAAAGAAGTTCGCAAAACCGTCCAACCCTTCCGCCGAGCAATATGCGGCCATCGCCATGTACGCATGCGCAGAATAAAATTCAAAATTCATTTGTTCATTCAGTCCGTTTAACAATTTTTCACTTAACATGAATCATCACTCCTCCTTTTCCCATTATAACAAAAAGAGGAGGATCGTGCCTCCCCTTATTCGTTTTGCGCTTTTTTCAACGTTTGAATGGCTTCTTTTTGTTGTTTCGTTTCTTTTCCTGAGAAAAACCAGCCGCCAGCGGCAATCGCTAAAAGAACGATCCAGAAAATTGCTTTCCACAATGCAGAATGCGCAAAATGTTCTGAAACAACGCCTAAGCTTGGATGCGCAAGCGTATATACTGCCAATTTCACCCCAACCCAACCGACGATTAAAAACGCAGCGGATTCTAGGCTTGGGCGTTTATGCAACAATTTTACGAACGCATTTGCCGCAAAACGCATAATGATGACACCAATTAATCCACCTGCAAAAATGACTAAAAACTTCCCGCCGTCCATGCCACCGATCGCTGGTAAATTCGTATTTGGCAACGTCATCGCTAAAGCGACCGCCGCTAAAATCGAATCGATCGCAAACGCTAAATCGGCAAGTTCTACCTTCAATACTGTCATCCAAAAACCGGACTGCTTTTTCCCTTCTTTATGCGAACCGTCTCTGTTTTTGTTAATAAAATGATGCACGGCGATAAACATTAAATATAACGCGCCAAGCGCTTGAATTTGCCAAATGTTCACTAAATACGAAATGACAAACAACGCTGCAAAGCGAAGAATAAACGCACCGGCAAGCCCGTAAAAGAGCGCCCGTTTTTGCTCTTTTTCTGGCAAATGCTTCACCATGACCGCCATCACAACGGCGTTATCGGCCGCTAAAATGCCTTCTAAACCGATTAAAACGAGAAGCACCCAACCGTACTCTAATAGTAATGATACATCCATCAATGATCCCTCCTGTAATATGTAGTTTTCCCTCGTCCATCGGCAAAAATCATGGAAACGCAAAAAAGACCTTTGCCGAACGGCAAAGGTCTCGCTAGACACATCGTTGTGCCAACAAAGCCGATGGACGATGTCCATGAATTGACGACTTTGTTTTCAGGCAACGCCTGAACGCTACTCCCCTTTGTGAAGGAAAACTATGTTATTGTACTTTTATTATAAAAATACGAGCTCATTTTGTCAACCGGTTAACTCACTTGTTTTTGTCCAACTTTTTCTTCATTTAACTTACTATGTTTGCGGCCGTACAAGAAATAAATGACAAGACCGATCGCAAGCCAACCGCCAAAGCTTAACCATGTCGTTGCTGGAAGCTGAAGGGCTAAATACGTACAAAACGCTACCGCAAGAAGCGGAATCACAGGCACAAACGGCACCATAAAGCTTCGTTTTAAGTTCGGTTCCGTTTTGCGTAAAATTAAAATGCCGATCGCGACCGTTGTAAACGCAAACAACGTGCCGATATTTGTTAAATGCGCCAATTTATTTAACGGAATCACCCCAGCGAAAATGGAAACCGCAATGCCTGTCACCCATGAATTCACAAGCGGCACTTGTTTCCGTTCGCTCACTTTCGCAAACAATGACGGAAGCAAGCCGTCGCGGCTAATCGCATAAAAAAGACGCGTTTGGGCATAAAGCATAACGAGAAGGACGGTCGTAATCCCTGTAATCGCTCCGAGTGAAATAAATCCTGCCACCCAATCTTGTTGAATATAGTTTAACGCAAAAGCAACCGGATTTTTTACACCTAATTGGTCGTACGGCACAATGCCTGTTAAAATGAGCGATACGGCAATATAAAGAAGCGTACAAATCGCAAGCGATGCGATAATACCGATCGGCATGTTGCGTTGCGGATTGCGCACTTCTTCTGCCGCGGTCGATACCGCATCAAATCCTAAGTATGCGAAAAACACAGTTGCAGCCCCTGCGGCCACCCCTGAAAAGCCGAACGGCATAAACGGCGTCCAGTTTTCTGGCTTCACATACCAAACCCCAACGGCAATAAACAACAAAATGACCGCAACTTTAATAAAAACCATCACCGCATTAAAGCGCGCCGACTTTCTCACACCTTGCGTCAATAAAAACGTAATAAGCAAAACGATCACAATTGCCGGCACATCAATGAACGTACCGTTTGCCGGATCGTAGGCGCTTGTCAACGCCTTTGGCAGCTCAATGCCAAATCCAGCGAGTAACCCTTGAAAATAACCGGACCATCCCGCCGCTACTGCTGACGCTGCCACTCCGTACTCTAAAATTAAATCCCAACCGAGCATCCATGCGATCAACTCACCAAACGTCGCATAGCTGTACGTATAGGCGCTGCCCGACACCGGCACGCTTGAAGCGAACTCCGCATAACAAAGCGCCGCAAAGACGCACGCCAATCCTGATAAAATAAACGAAAGAACGAGCGCTGGCCCTGCATGCTCAGCCGCTGCCACTCCCGTTAAAACGAAAATACCCGTTCCAATAATTGCTCCAATTCCGAGCATCGTTAAATCAAATGCGCCTAATTCTTTTTTGAGCGCTGCCCCTTTCCCTGATTCGCTCATGAGCGCATCAATGGACTTTTTTCGAAACAAACTCATCGTTGTAAACTCCCCTTACTTGTTATGTTCATTTTATACTTTAACGCCCAAAATCGTTAAAGACAATACTTTTTCGCTATTTCGAAATATTTTTATTTTTCCAACAACAAAGGGAATGTCACTTTCATCGTTGTTCCGCGCCCTTTTTCGCTCTCCAACGCCCATGTGCCGTCCATCATTTCAATGATGCGAATCGATACCATCGCCCCAAGCCCTGTCCCTTTCTCTTTCGTGCTGAAATACGGCTCGCCATATCGCGCGATCTGCTCTTTCGTCATCCCTTTTCCTTCATCGCGCACGACGATCGTGACCGTTTTTTCATCAACATGTACCGCAACATACACCGCTCCGCTACTTTCTATCGCTTCTATTCCATTTTTTATTATATTTAAAAAACATTGCCGAAAATATTGCGCGTTCCCTTTCATCGTCGCAGGCATGAGGGTTGGGACAATTTGCACCCCTTGCATATTCGCAAACGGACGCAACATGTCGATGACTTTTTCTAATTCATGATGCACATGAAGCGGTTGTATTTTTTCTGGAAACGGCTTCGCAAACGTTAAATAATCATCAATAATGGCGCAGGCGCGGTTTAATTCTTCAAGGGCGATATTCATATATTGCTCTTTTGTTTCCGCTGATATGTCTTTTGCTTTCATCAACTGCATAAATCCTTTGACAACAGTAAGGGGATTGCGAATTTCATGGGAAATGCTTGCGGCAAGCTGGCTAACGACTTCCATTTTTTCAAGCTTGATCGCTTCTGAACGAATGAGCAACGCTTCTCGTAACGTTTCCATCGCAAACACAACAAATAATACAGCCAAAGGAGGAACGAGAATAAAATCAACGATATACGACTCAGTCACTTGAAAATTGGAAATCGCTATCGCTAATATCGTCGCTGCAATCGCAAGAATAAACGTCATCACCATCGAAGCAATGAGCCGTTTTGTTTTCGGCAACCGTTTAAAAAACGGAGAAAACAAACTTCCGAAAATAAACATCATGACGTACACAGCGACCGTAATAAACTGATACCCATACATCACCCATCGGGCAACGAGTAAAACAATAAGCAACGGCAAGCTCACCATCCATCCGCCATAAAACGTGCCGATAAGAAACGGAACTTGCCGCAAATCGTGCACGCAATCGGGCGCGATGTAAATCGGGTATTTCATACATAAAATAAGCGGCACGCTTAAGCACGCAACAAACAACAACCGTTGATACACTTTTTTTCGTTGAAAAAATCGAACGTAATCGTACAAAAAGAAAAAGAAAAAAACGCTCACTAAAATGTAAAACAAATTGTTTAACACATGTTGATTGATATATGTCATCTTTCTCAACTCTCCCACATCGTTCATCCTCTTTTCAGTTTCGCGAAAACTTTTTCCGTTGTCAATGCAGCGACATCTTTGAAAAATGACGACGTTTCCATTATGATAAAGATGCAAACTACATAGTGGAGATGGTAATGATGAACGATCGGCGTTATTTGCCGCTTTTATTTGTTGTGATGTTTTTCGTGATGGTTGGATTCGGCATTATTATCCCCGTCCTTCCGTTTTTCGCCGAAAACATTGGTGCGACTCCGACACAGCTCGGCTGGTTAATGGCTGTATATTCGTTTATGCAATTTTTGTTTGCGCCGATGTGGGGACGATTGTCTGATCGTTACGGACGCAAACCGTTTTTACTGCTCGGCATTTTCGGTTTGGCGCTTTCGTTTTTCTTGTTCGCTTTAGCGACAAAACTTTGGATGTTATTTGCCGCTCGCATCATCGGTGGCTTTTTATCCGCCGCTACGATGCCGACAGCGATGGCATATGTCGCAGACGTCACGACCGAAGAAAACCGCGGGAAAGGAATGGGCATGATCGGTGCGGCTGTCGGGCTTGGCTTTATTTTCGGACCAGCGATCGGCGGCGTGTTTTCAAAGATGAGCTTAACCGTTCCGTTTTGGATCGCAGGCAGTTTAGCGCTCATCACGTCCGTATTCGTTTTCTTGTTTTTACATGAATCGCTTCCGAAAGAAAAGCGATCGAACGGAGAAACGAAACGTCCGTCACTAATGACGGCGCTACGAAGCGACGTATCGCGTCTGTACATATTGCAATTCATCGTCACGTTCTCGCTTGCGGGACTTGAAGCAACGTTTGCTTATTTTGCCGCAAAACGCGCAGGACTTTCATCGACAGAGCTCGGCTATATTTTTATGATCATGGGACTTGCCGGTGCGATCGTGCAAGGGGGACTGCTCGGAAAACTCATTCAATCGTTCGGTGAAGGAACGGTCATTCGCGGTGGACTATTGATGTCAGCGCTCGGCTTTTTCCTTATTTTATTCATCGACCATTTTTGGACGGCTGCCCTTTATTTAACGATTTTCGGCCTCGGCAACGGCGTCATTCGCCCATGCGTATCCGCCTTATTAACGAAACAGACGACCGACGGACAAGGAAGCGCAACAGGGCTGTTATCGTCGTTCGATTCACTCGGACGCATTGGCGGACCTGCCATTGCCGGATGGCTGTTTACATTAAAACCGAGCTTGCCGTATATGACAGGCATCGTGCTTACGTTCGTTTCATTCGCCCTATTTCAATCGTTTCAACGAACAATGACGCAAAAAGGCTCCGCTTAACCGGAGCCTTAACTAATTCCTTCTTCACTAAACGATTCTCGTTCACGTGACGCGATGATCGGTCCATTTAACAAATCCATATCGACAATATAGCGTGGACGTTGTTTCGTTTCTTTATATACTTTTCCGATATATTCTCCAACTAACCCGATCGCAATGAGCTGCAATCCTCCGACAAGCCAAATGGACATCATAAGAGACGTCCAACCTGTTTGGGTATGACCAGTCATTTTTAAAAATAATACATACATCGCAAACAAGATGCTGACAAAAAACGAACAAAAGCCGAGAACGGAAACGAAACGAATCGGCATCATGCTAAATGACGTCAATCCATCAAACGCAAACCGGATCATTTTCATCAGCGGATATTTCGTCACTCCCGCTTTCCGCTCTTTTCGGTCATAATATACGGTGGCAGACGGAAAACCAAGAAGCGGCACAACGCCGCGCAAAAACATATTCACTTCACGAAATTGTTGTAACGCTTCGACAGCGCGCCGACTCATGAGGCGATAATCCGCATGGTTGTAAATCAGATGCACGCCGATGCGATTCATCATGCGGTAAAACGTTTCAGCTGTCCATCGTTTCATATACGAATCGACATCGCGCTTTTTCCTCACCCCATAAACGATGTCATATCCTTCATGAAATTTACGCAAAAACTCACGAACGACATATATATCGTCTTGTAAATCGGCATCCATCGTCACAATACAATGCGCCATTTGTTTGGCGGCAAACATCCCCGCAAGGAGCGCATGTTGATGCCCAGCGTTTCCCGCCAGTTTAATCCCTTTTATTTCTTCGTGTCGCAAACATGCTTTATAAATGATCGACCATGTCCGATCGCGGCTTCCATCATCGACAAATACAATTTTACTTTTCGGAGAAATAAGTTGTTCATCTACAAGCTCATTTCTTAACGAAAGCAACTGTTCAATCGTCTCTGGCAATATGTCTTCCTCATTATAACAAGGGACAACGATCGCTAAAATCGTCATGTCGTTTCACTCCTTTCTATTTCGTATAAATAAATCGTCCATGCGGACTCATCGTGTTCAAACGTTCGCAATAGCTTTAAGCGATTTTTTTTCGCATTGTCAATCGGCACAGCTGACAAGACGTATCGCCCTCCCATGTCGTATAACACGTCTGTATGAAGCTGCATATGGCGAATGCGTTTTTTTGATTGCTTCGTAAACATATAACGTTTGCCAAGCTCCGCCACAAACACATAACAACGTCCGCCCCATTCATCGAAATATTCCTTTAGCTTTTTATTTTTGTTTAACTCGCTCGCAATCACTTGCCGGAATTGATGTTTGTACGAAAGCGGATAAAAGTTGTTGTACGTATCTAACGTGTAAAAGCCGTTATATTGAGCGATCGCTGGGTGAATGCCGATGCTGACGACTCGATACGTATGAACAGGCTTTCCGATATATTGTTTCATGTCTTGAAATTGCTTTTCGGCATAAAACGCCCGAAACGTTGGCTTATCGCGATAGACGATTTGTTCATGAAACAGCAGCGCCACAACAAGCTGCGCCAAAAGCGCAAACGAAACGATGCGCCGATCCCACGCGCGCCAAATGATGCGAAGCGACAAAGCAAACAGCACGTAAATGACCATCGGACGTAAAAAATGATAGCGCGCAAAATTAAACCGATCTAAAAACGGAAATGCCTCCGTCGCAGGAAGCCATCCTTTGTAAAACCAAAACGCATACCAAAGCGATAACGTAACATTCAAGACATGAAGTTGCCAAAATAGCCGTTCGTTTCGCCACCACTTTTTTTTCCATACGATATATAATGCGATAAACGTCACAGGTAAAATAATGAGCGTATGAATCGTCATCACATGCGTATGACCGAATATGTAGTTTTTTAATGTTAATCGCAGCGAACGCCATAACGACAGACGGGCGTGGAAATATTCATCACGACTTGTCGGTTCGGTCGAAAATAAAAACGAATGAACGAGCCGATATTCCACCGCCAAATAAAGAACGGTCATATATACGAGCGCCAACAATAACGGAATGTTCGGGCGACGGCGCCACGCATCCACGATCCAAAACAAAAACATCGCGCTTAAAAAAAAGAAAAAGCCGAGCACAAAGCTAGAATAGAGCGGCAACAAAGTCAGGACGACATAGTTTTTCAACGAACGATCACCAGCGCGAATGTTAAGTAGCGCCCAGAGCGCCAGCGGCATGCCGAGCGTGCTAAGCATCCCCGATGGCCAAAACGGCGTCAACGCAAACGCAAGCGCCACTCCGACACGAATCCACTCCGCTGTCTTTTCTTTTTCTTTTATCACGTGCGTATTCAACAATGCATACATGCCGATAAATGCAAAGACGCGCGTGATCAGCTGGCTCAATCCGTACGCATAGACGGACGGGAAAAGGGCATGAAGCCAGACGATGCCGCTAAACTCCGTTCCGTATGCGTTGCGCGGCAAGCCGTTTACCACTTGCGGAATTGTCGCATGAACGGAACCGAACAGCTCGCCGCTTTTTACGAGCACACGATACCAAGCGATGTTTGAATCTAAATTATCGTGTACGCGCATATGCGCATCTTCCCCAAGCACGAAATACGGCAATGCGTGTAAACAAACGATCATCAGCCCAAATGCGAACAATTTCATAACGCCCCTCCATTCCCTATTATTTTTTAACAACAAATGAAAAATATGCATGTCGTTCGAATAAACGAACGGATAAAAAAATAGCCATCGACTATGCGATGACTACTTTTTCATCACGATTCCATATACGCTCGGGTGAAAATGAACGAGCGCAACGTCCGCAAATGTTTTTTTCACCTCATCCATCAGTTGTTGCGACGGAATGCGTTCATGAATCGGTGGACCCATGTCGCTTTCGACCGCTTCCCACTCAACCAAAAGAAACGCACCGTTCGGCTTCATGATGCGAGCGATTTCCGCAAACACCGCTTCCCGATCGGCCACTTCATGAAGAACAAACGCCATCAGCCCTTGATCAACCGATTGCGATGGAATCGTCGTTGCGGTCACGTCGCTTAGGATGTAAGAAATGTTTTCTACCCTTTCTTTTTCTGCGTGCTGCTTTAAGAAGTCAAGCATTTCTTGTTGCACATCAACGGCATATACCGTTTTTGCCACTTTCGCTATCGGGACAGTAAAATAACCATTCCCTGCCCCTAAATCCGCCACGACGTCCCGTTCGCTAATGTGCAATAACGAAACGACTTCCTCTGGAGCAATCAACTCTCTCCTTTTCGGATTCAACAACTTTTCTGCTTTAGAATGATGAAATCGATGCCCAGCCATGAATCATCCGTCCTTTTCGTTTTTATACCCACATCCGTATTTTACCCTTTTTTTCGACGTTTGTCACACGAACAAAAAGTTTTTTACTTTACAAAAGTAAGTAATATACTATATTATAGTTACATCTATTTTAGAAATAAATATCAAGGAGGAAAAACAATGGCGAAAGTGCTATACATTACTGCCAATCCTAAGCAAGAATATCAATCATTTAGCTTATCAGTCGGACGTGCGTTTTTAAACGCCTACAAACAACATCATCCAGAAGACGAAATCGTCGAACTACATCTTTATGACATCGACTTGCCTTACCTTGATGCAGATGTGTTTAGTGGTTGGGGGAAACTTCAAGCCGGAGAGCAATTAAACAAAGATGAGCAACAAAAAGTAGCGCGTATAAACGAGTTGTGTGAACAATTTATGGAAGCTGACAAATATGTATTCGTTACACCGATGTGGAATTTTAGCTTCCCACCAAAACTAAAAGCGTATATGGATACGGTTTGCCTTGCCGGGAAAACTTTTAAATATACAGAAGAAGGTCCAGTCGGATTGTTAAAAGAAAAAAAAGCTATTCACATTCAAGCGCGCGGAGGCATATACTCCGAAGGTCCAGCGAAGGAAATGGAATTTGGTGACCGCTATTTGCGCGCGCTGCTCGCTTTTATTGGCATTACAGACGTCGAAACGATTGCCGTTGAAGGAATGAACGCTTTTCCGAACGAAGCGGAAAGCATAAAACAACAAGCAATCGAACGCGCACAAGAAGCCGCACAACAGTTTTAAGTGAAAAGACATACGCATCACATATTCTCAGTTAAAAGCATAAAAAAAGTCAGCGTGTTAGTCGCTGACTTTTTTTATGCCGATGTTTTCGTCGGGAAATGGCCGTTTTTTTCATCCGTTTGGACGTATGTTTTTTGAACGTATGGAGAACTCATAAGGGAAATCATCGCACCGTAATCGACCGCAAAGCGAATATGATCACCGACGCGAATGTCAGTGCGTGTGGCATCGACAATAATATGGTCGCTGCTCGATCCGATGATGTCGACAGGAGAAAGTGGCGTCAATCCGCTCACGTGCACATCTTGGCGACCGATGCCGACGATGGCGCGCTTCATCATGCCGCGCTCTTGAAACGTCGGTGTTTCCCCAAACGCATTGCGGCTTTGCACACCGTACGGGACAGATGGCTTCGTTTTCACTTCGATCACTTCCGCGACGAGACAAAACGCATCTTGATATAAATGAGGAATAGCTGCCCCGCGAATCGTTTCTCGTCCTAAAAAAATGGCTTCGCCAAATCGGAGATGGTTAATGCAACCGACATCTTTCGTTTGTTTTAACCAATAATAGTTCGCGGAATTGCCACCGGATACGTACGGTAAAAACAATGCATACTCTTTTTGAATATGTTTCGCAAGTGACGAAAGCTCACGCATTTTTTGATCCGTCGGAATAATGCCTCCAAAACAGGCGAAATTTGCGCCGATGCCGACAATTTGAATGTTTGGCAACGGGCGGATTTGTTCGATAAATGCCGGGACGTCTTTCGGCATAATCCCCTCGCGCAAGTCGCCCATTTCAACCATAATGATCATGGCATGCGTTTTATTTTGCTTGACCGCTTCCGCTGAAATCGCACGCACGACGTCGATTTCCGATTGAACACTCACATCAACATATTGAACAACTTTATTTACTTCGCTTAACGCAGGTGTACGAATCAGCATATACGTTGCTGGAATGTGCGCTGATTTTAATTTTGCGATTCGTTCGACTTTCGTATCCGCTAAACTTGTCAAACCGCTATCGACAAGGGTGCGAGCAATTTGCACATCTCCGCCCACCCCTTTGACGACAGCTGTCATTTGTATTCCTTTTTCTTCACACCATTTTTTCAACGTGACAGCATTATGACGAATTTTCCGCAAGTCAATTTCGACTCTCGGCGTCATGATACTGCCACCTCATCCTTTTGTAACGATGGGAAATAATCGATCAGACAATCGACAATTTTGTCTGCGCCGTATTTTAATACATCTGTGACTGGCATTCGGAATGTTCGCTCATATTCGGAAATCGTTTGTTTTAATTCCTCATCTGTCATCCCTTCATGGTTTAACGTAATCGCAACAACTTTCGTTTTTCCGAAATGTTCAATTAATGCGATTTCACTTTCGACCGTAGGCATTTCGACAAACGGGAAATCACCGAGCACTTTTCGCTTCGGTGGATGCTGCAAAATGACTGCTTGTGGCCGCGCCCCTTTTAAAATGCCAGCCGAGCTAACATAGGCAGGATGGCTTAACGCCCCTTGTCCCTCTACAATAATGATGTCGGGTTTTTCCGTTTCGTACGCGCGCACAATTTCTCGTTCGAGCTCACCGATCATATATTGAAGCGGAAACGCATCCATCGCAAATCCGTACGAAGCACCTTGAATTAAACCTGTTTGTCCTGTCGCAACAAACGCTGTTTTATAACCACGCTGTTGCATATGTTTTGCGACAATCATCGCTGTCGTTCGTTTTCCGCATGCCCCATCTGTTCCGAGCACCGCCACAACAGGCGCTTTCACTTGCAAAATGCGGCCCGTAAATAACGTCCATTCTTTTTTTGGACGCGGTTTGCGAATATCGCGAATCGTTACTCCACAACGTTTGGCGATTGCCATCATTTCTTCGTCTTCTGTTAAAAACTCTTGAAGTGGGTTAATGATATGCATGCCTGCTTCCATTGCTTCGATAACGACTTGTCGTTCTTCTTTTTTGAGAAAAGCGTTCGCTGGAGCAATTCCTAAGATGAAGTAGTTCGGTTTTTCTTTTGCGGAGGTCATTGCATCTTGAAGGTTTTTACAAATCGGAATGCCGTTTTTCTTTTGATCAAGCACTTCTCCCGCGTCTTGACCAGCTTTTGTCGAATCAATAACCGCCACGATTTCATACAGTCCAGAATCGCGCACAAGTCCGTTCGCTGTTTTTCCATCCATGGAACCAAATTGATTTTCACAATATACAATGGCGTATTTCTTCACAAGAAATCCCTCCATTTCTTTGTGAAATCAATATCTCCATGAAAAAAAACATCTCGCTTTACCGAAATCGGAAAGAAAGATGTTCCCTGCTTTAATAATTATATCAAATTTTGAATAAAAAGTAAAATGCATAATTTTATAACTTCTCATAACTTCCCTTTTACCATCTCTAGTATGATCGTATCCCCATATTCGAAAATTCAGTCAATAGTCTATATTCCTTGCTACATATGTAAAAATCCTGAAAAGCAGCTTGTCGTCGATCCCCCGGGGTTTTTGCAAGATTGGAGGTCGACGACAGTTGTGAAGTGATGAACAAAACCTTAAGTATGCTGTTTTTATCGTTGAATCGGAAGGCGAATGACAAACGTCGTTCCTTGTTCCGAGCTGTCGTGAAGCGCAATCGTTCCGCCATGGTTTTCAATAATTCGTTTGACGATCGTTAATCCTAATCCGGTCCCTGATGACTTCGTTGTGATAAATGGTTCAAAAATCGTCTCCTGCATATGTGTCGGAATGCCGCTTCCAGAGTCGTACATGTACATGTTGTACGTTTCATCGACATCGGAATATATGCAAATCGTTCCGCCTTCTTCCATCGCTTCGATGCTGTTGTGAAGCAAATTGTATAACACTTGCATCATTTGTTTCGAATCAAGCTGTAACGGCACGTGATCAAGGCGCACGTGCACGCGTATATTTTTCGCCTCTAACGTTTGTTGAAAGAGAGAAAGAACATCTTGAACGATCGTTTCTATATACGCTTCTTTCATCACAGGGGCGCTCGGTTTTGCGATAAGAAGCATATCTTCCACAATCGCGTTGATGCGATCAATTTCTTTTAATAAAAGTGGAATATGATATTGTTCGCGATCGCGTTCATGTAAATTTTCGTTCATAAACGCTAAAAAACCGTGAATAACCGCAAGCGGATTGCGAATTTCATGCGCTGCCTTTGCCGCCATTTCCCCCATTAACGCCAACTTTTCCGATTGATGTATTCGCTTCGTTAGCTGTTCCATTTCGGTGATGTCGAGGAAGAAAATCGTTCTACCTATTATTTCACCATATAAATGATGCAAATTCGATTGCGACACTAAAAATATTTTTTCCTCTCCATCTCTTTCATATGATACTTTTACTTGTTGAAATGGATCGGGGAAAGTGAAAAGATCCCAAAACGAAGCATTGCGCTCACTTTTTCTTTCACGTTCAATCCATTGTTTTATTTCTTTTTTATCCAAACGAAGCAATGTAGCTGCGGAATCATTAATAAAATGATTCGATGTCGCTTCATCCATTGTGACAATTCCGATAGGCAACGAGTTTAATAACTGTTCAATGTACGCTTTGTCATGCGCCACTTTCTCATATAACTGTCCATACTGTCTAAACGTGAAAGATAACAATAAACCAATGCTCGTAAATAGTAAAATCCCAAAATATTCATGCAACAAAAGGAGACTGACTAAAATCAATGACGCTAATAGCGTCACACCATAAGTAAAAAACCATTCCTTCACTATACTAATCAACATATTTCTAAAACTAAAAGAAGGGGAAAATGAAAAAAACCCTATCATCAACAATATGTTGATAAAAGAATAAACAACTAAAGAAACGAAGTACGCACCAAGATCATGGAGCGAAAAAATACCACTTTCTCCCCCAAGCATCAAAAAAGAATAATAAGCTCCAACAATCATGCATGTATACATCGCAAAATTACATACATGTTTCCACCATTCCATCTTCTTTTCATGAAAAAAATATGTCGGAATCATACTAAACAACAACACCATTAAAGACGTTTCTAATCCATATACGAAGATGGTAGCTAAATAAATTGTTGAGTCTAATGAAAAGGCATTCCCTTTTGGGGGGAGATGGACGATATAAATACTTAACAAAGTCGTCGAGAAAGAAAGTAAAAGCAGCAACAGCCATTGTTGTTCTACATGCTCAAAGGGACGTATATACAAAAATAAGGCACACCCCATAATCGAGATGAGCGCCACATACCATGTGTATAATCGCTTCATAAAATATATTCACCTATCATGTCGTTTTCTTTCACTCTACCATTCTATTTCAAACACAACGAAGAAGCAACGGAAGCTTATGCCTTAAACTTGAAACGAAAAAACATGGCGCAATCACGCCATGTTTTTATCGGAACATCATATCGTCTTTTCGGGCGACGCCTGTTTTGTATGCGGCTTTCATGACGGCTTCGCGCACGCGTTCAGCCACTTTGTTGTTAAAGACGCTTGGGATAATGTATGTTTCGCTTAATTCTTCGTCGGTGACGACAGAGGCGATCGCTTCAGCTGCCGCTAGCTTCATTTCTTCGTTAATTTCGATGGCGCGGCAGTCTAACGCCCCGCGGAAAATGCCTGGGAAGCAAAGGACGTTATTAATTTGGTTCGGATAGTCGGAACGTCCTGTTGCCATGACGCGAACGTACGGTTCGGCAAGCTCTGGATCAATTTCTGGAACAGGGTTTGCCATCGCGAAAACGATCGGGTCTTTCGCCATTTTTTTCACATCTTCTACCGTTAAAATCCCCGGTGCCGATACGCCGATAAATACGTCCGCTCCAACGATGACGTCGGAAAGAGAGCCTGTCATATTTTCAGGGTTCGTTAATTGCGCATATTCGTTCCAATACGGATTGTCATATTGTACGCCGCGATGAATCGCCCCTTGACGATCGACACCGATAATGTTTTTCACACCAGCCGCAAGCAATATTTTCGTGCAGGCAATTCCTGCAGCACCGATGCCTGTTAATACAACTTTAATGTCTTCAATCTTTTTATCTACAATTTTTAACGCATTTAACAAACCGGCAAGTAAGACGACAGCTGTGCCATGTTGGTCATCGTGAAAAACAGGAATGTCGAGCTCTTGTTTTAACCGTTCTTCAATTTCAAAACAACGTGGTGCGGCGATATCTTCTAAATTGATGCCGCCAAACGCTGGGGCGATCGCTTTGACGATTTGCACAATTTCTTCCGTATCTTTCGTATCTAAACAAATCGGAAACGCATCGACGCCCGCAAGCTGTTTAAATAACATCGCCTTTCCTTCCATCACCGGCATCGCTGCATACGGTCCAATATCTCCAAGTCCTAATACGGCCGTTCCGTCGGAAATGACCGCTACCGTATTTCGTTTAATCGTTAACGAATACGCCTTCGTCGGATCTTCCGCAATCGCCGTGCATATGCGCGCCACCCCCGGCGTGTACACGCGCGCTAAATCATCGCGCGTTTTAATCGGAATTTTTGATTTCACTTCAATTTTTCCGCCGATATGCATTAAAAACGTGCGGTCAGAGACGTGAATCACTTTGACACCTGTCGTTTTCCGCAACGTATCGACAACAACGTCCGCATGTTTTGAGTCAAGAACGCTGACGGTAATATCTCGCACCGTATGTGTTTTGCTTGAAGAAATGACGTCGATGCCGACAATATCCCCGCCAGCTTGTCCGACCGCTGTCGCAATGTCGCTAAAAGCGACAACGTTTTTCGCAAATTGTAGTCGAATGGTAATGTGCATGTTTGCTCCGCTTGACATCGTATGTACCCTTCCTTTTCTTTGTCGATTCGTGTTATTTTCCTGCAATGCCTGGACTTGTCATCGCATACGGGTCTAAAATAGCAGATAGCTCTGTTTCATTCAACAAATTTTGCTCGAGGCATAATTCACGCACCGATTTTCCGGTACGAAGCGCTTCTTTTGCGATGCGTGATGCCGCTTCATAGCCGATGTACGGATTGACTGCTGTAATGACGCCGATGCTGTTTTCGACATGTTGTTTTAATCTTTCTTCATTCGCTTCAATGCCAGCTAAGCAGTAGTCGGTAAACACGCGAAACACATTGTCCATCATATGAAGCGACTGAAGCAAATTAAACACAAGCACAGGCTCCATGACGTTTAACTCGAGCTGCCCTGCTTCCGATGCTAAACAAATCGTTTGGTCGTTGCCGATCACTTGAAATGCGACTTGATTCACCACTTCCGCCATGACCGGATTCACTTTTCCCGGCATAATGGACGAACCGGGTTGGCGAGCAGGCAATGTAATTTCTCCAAGCCCCGCGCGCGGACCAGATGCCATGAGACGAAGATCGTTGGCAATTTTCGACATGTTGATCATACATATTTTTAAAGCGGCCGATACTTCTGTATACGCATCTGTATTTTGTGTCGCATCAACGAGATGTTCTGCGCGCACAAGCGGCAATCCCGTCAAACGAACGAGATGAAAAATGACGCGCTCAATATAGACCGGATCGGCATTTAATCCTGTACCTACCGCTGTTGCGCCGATATTTACTTCATATAGATGTTGGCGCGACTGCGCAATGCGCTCCATATCGCGCTTCACGACGCGGCGATATGCTTCAAATTCTTGCCCGAGCCGAATCGGAACAGCGTCTTGCAGATGCGTCCGCCCCATTTTAATGACGTGATCAAACTGTTTCGCTTTATCGGCGAACGTATCGTGCATATGCTCCATCGTTTGAAGCAATTGGTTCACCATGTTTAACACCGCAATATGAATGGCCGTCGGAAACACGTCGTTTGTCGATTGTGACATGTTGACGTGCGTATTTGGGCTAATGATATGGTAACTTCCTTTTCTCTCCCCTAACCATTCAAGTGCGCGATTCGCGATCACTTCGTTCGTATTCATATTAATCGACGTTCCTGCGCCACCTTGAATCGGGTCAACGATAAACTGATCGTGCCATTGTCCTGCGATCACTTCTTCTGCCGCTTTGACAATCGCCTGACCGATGCGCGCATCGAGTTGACCCGTTTCCATATTCGCAAGCGCAGCCGCTTTTTTTACGATCGCCATCGCTTGAATGAGTTCGCGATGCAATCGATACCCTGTAATCGGGAAGTTTTCTGCCGCACGCATCGTTTGAATGCCGTAATATGCGTCGTATGGAATTTCTTTTTCGCCAAGCAAATCTCGTTCGATTCGTACATCTTTCGTTTGCATCATTTACGCATCCCAACCTTCTTCTTGTTTTCGTGTCATATCATTTGCGATTGGCGTTTCCATCATGTTTTTAATGTCAAGCAAATTCGTCGTTTTTCCTAGCGCCCACATCAGCTTTGGTACGATCGCTTCCGTATTCATATCACCGGATAAAATAACGGTGTTTTGCGCTACTTTTCGCCCGACTTCGTATAACGTTAAGTCTTCTCCTTCTTCTAAACATTGGGTCGTAATGACGACGGCCATGCCATCATCAATAAGTTCTTTTATTTTCGGCAACAAATTGCGCCCTTGAAACGGCACGCCGCCGCTTCCGAAGCTTTCGATGATGACGCCGCGATATAAATGGCGAATGTAATCAAATATTTCTGGCTTTGTGCCCGGATGAAGCTTCAACAAAAACACATCTGGACAAAGCGACGCATCAAACTGCAGTTTTCCGCTCGGCTTCTGGAGCTCATATTGATAATGAATCGTTTCCCCATGAATGTAGGCGACGTACGGATGGTTAATGCTTTCAAAGGCGTCGTAACTTTTCGTCCGCATTTTTACCGCTCTCGTTCCTAAAATGACGCGCCCATCGAAGACGACAAATACCCCGCCGACGTCTTCGCACGCAAAACGAAGCGCATCGCGTATATTTTTTTTCGCATCTGTTTTCGGAAAACCGATCGGCACTTGTGAACCGGTCAATACAATCGGTTTGTGGCTGTTTTGGATCATATATGATAACGCGGCTGCTGTATAAGCCATCGTATCCGTTCCGTGTGTGACGACGAAACCGTCATATTGATCGTACTGTGTATAAATCGCCTCAGCAATATCGCGCCAATGTTCTGGCTGCATATTTGTGCTGTCGATGTTCATTAAAATTTGGCTATGTAGCCGATACGGCTGATTGTCGATCGTAATGTAGCTCGTCAATTCCTCTGCCGTCAACTTCGGCGTCAACCCTTCTTCACTCGGCACAGAAGCAATCGTGCCGCCTGTCGCAAGCAACAAAATATTTTTCATCATCGTCACCTCAAATATGGCGATTTTAAGTCATCTATTGTATTCTTTGTGTTACATCGTGTAAACTATAAATAAAGTTGTTCGCGATTCGCGTACCTTTAATTCAATTATATTTAGGAAAATAGAAAATAACAAGTATTTTTATTCGTTTTGCGAACGAAGCATAGTAAGGGAGAGAAGATGATGATTTCAAAACGATTATCGGAGTTGCGGAAAAAGAAACAATGGTCGCTGCAATATATTGCCGATCAACTAAATATCGCAAAAAGTACATATGCTGGCTATGAATCGGGGTATCGTCAACCGTCGTTAGAAGCTGTCAAAGAACTCGCCATCTTATTTGGCACAACAACGGATTATTTGCTTGGCGCCACAGATGATGAGCAACCGACCATTGAGCTGACGAATGCGGCGTTTCATATGACGGTCGATGGAAAAACGGTGACGGAAGACGAAATCGTTTGGCTCATTGCTTTTCTTCGCGCAAAACGCGACATCGAAAAAAAGAAATAGGCGCACAAAACGCCTACGGAATGATCGCGACATCGCGCATCAATTGTTCCACAGAAGCATACGGCCGATCTAGCTGCAACATGCGTCGCAACACATGACGTGCTTCTTTTGACAAGGACAGTTCGTCTTCCCAGCTTTTCTCTTTGTCCGCTGTCGGCTCATAAGAAGAGTACAATAAAAACAATAAAAAATGGCCGAGGGCGTATATGTCGCTTGTTACAGCAATGGTTCGCCTGAGCCGCTGTTCAAGTGTAAACAGCCGTTCATTTTTTTCGGATAAAAAGCGCGCAAGTCCAAAATCGAGCACATATACAATCCCGTTGCGAAAAACGATATTTGGGATGCGTAAGTCGCGATGCACAATGCCGTGCGCGTGAATGTATTGCACGACACGCAACACATCTGCCAATAGTGAAAACGCTTCTTTTTCATCGTACGTTTTGTTTTTATCAAAAATAAGCGTCTCAATCGTATCTCCTTCAATATATTCCATGACAAGATGCAACGTGCCGCGCACGTCAAACGAGTCGTACAACTTCGGTATTTGAGGATGATTGAGCTTTTTTAAAATGAGCGCTTCTCGTTCAAACGATGCGCGCCGCTTCTTTCTTTTCGTCCGCTTCATCTGTTTTAAAACGACAAGCTCCTTCGTTTCTTCATCGCGCGCCACGTACGCCACACCATAGCTGCCTTCTCCAAGTTGCGTTTGAATCGTGTACCGACCGTTTACGACCGTTCCTTCTCGATACGGCTTTTCAATAAAAATCATGAACTGCCAAAAAAGCTAGAGAAAATGCTGTGGCTATGATGTTTTTTCTTATAATGCTTATAGCCGTATTGCGACGGATGGCGATGCGGACGGTACGTATAACGATCGCTGCTGCTGTAACGATGTTTATGCATGCTTTTGTGTAAAAGCATTTCCAGCAATTTTTTCAACATAGTTATCATCCCCTTCATCTTGAATACTTGAATATACGAAAAAGAGAAAAAAAAGTTTCACATTTGACATATATGTCTTGCGAAATAGAAAAAATTTTATGAAAATACAAAAGAAGGGGGAATGCATATGTTTCGGGATGGAGTGAAGTCAGGAACAGCGATTGCGATTGGATATGCGCCTGTTGCGCTCATGTTCGGGTTGTTAGCGAAATCAACAGGGCTAACGCTGATCGATACGACGCTTATGAGCATGATTGTATTTGCAGGGGCCGCACAATACATTTCGCTCAATTTACTATCTCTTGGCACCGGCCCATTTGAAATCATTTTAACGACATTTATTTTAAACATTCGGCATTTTTTAATGTCCGCATCTCTTCATGAAAAAGCAGAACATGACGCACTTTGGAAAAAAGCGCTATACGCATTCGGCATCACAGATGAAACGTTTTCTGTCGCCGCCATGAAAGAAGGACCCGTCTCTGCTTCGTATATGTTCGGGCTTATTTCGATTTCCTACAGCAGTTGGGTCGTCCATTCAGCCATCGGACATATCGTTGGCGCATATTTGCCAGAAACCGTACAAATCGGCTTATCTGTCGCCTTGTATGCGATGTTTGTCGGGCTATTAGTCCCCGCCATCAAAACCGAACGAAAAGCGCTTTGGCTTGCGGTGTGCTCTGGTCTTATGAACAGCGCGCTTTTATTATGGCTCAACGTCCCAAAAGGATGGGCCATCGTCATCTCTACAATCGTTTCGGCTATATGTATGCAGTGGATTGTAGAAAAAGGAAAGGAGGCGGAATATGTACGATAACATTTTTCTCATCATTGTTGGCATGGGCATCGTGACATACATTCCGCGCATGCTTCCGTTGACGGTTTTTCATCGCATGAACTTGCCGCCATTTTGGCGCGGTGTATTGCGCAACGTCCCGTACGCCACGCTCGGCGCTTTAATTATTCCGGGCATTTTTCTCATTCAAGACGATCCGGCATTTGGCATCCTCGGCTTTGTGAGTGCCGTACTTGCCTCATGGCTCGGCGCAAACGTCATGAGCGTCGTCTTCATATCCGTCCTTGTGTTAACCGCATATACGATGGTGTCATAGTAAAAAGTCAGCGCATCACACGCTGACTTTTTCTTCATTTTGCCGTTCGCTTTCCACTCCGTTTTTCTCCAAAACAGCCATGACGACTCCACCAACAATGAACGCTCCACCAACCCAAAATGAGAAGCGCAATTGTTCATGCAAAAACAGCCAACCGAACAAAGAGCCGACAAGTGGTTGGAAAAAGAAAAAGAGCGAACCGACCCCAGCATCCATCATTTCCATCCCTTTATTCCAAAGAAAAAACGCCCCAGCCGTCGACACGATTCCGAGATAAAAAATCCCGAGCACGACCGGAAACGAAAACGTTTTTGACATCCCTTCCCACCATTCCCATACCATCATCGGCGTTGTGCCAATGAAAGCGACAAAAATGGCGTATGTCGTGATCACTAATACGGAAAGGCGCGCAGATGCCATTTTGACGAGCACAGATAAAAGCGCCCACGTCACCGCTGCTCCAACGAGTAAGACGTTCCCTAAAAACGAAGTCGTCTCCCCCTCGCTAAATCCAACGACGACAACAACCCCCGCAGTTGCGAGTAACAACGCACTGAGTTTCCGCATCGTCATCGTTTCATGCAACATCCAGCGGGCAAAGATGACGATGAAAGCAGGCGTGGCCGACGTAATGAGCGAAGCCGTGTGCGCATCCGACCATTTCGTCCCGACGAACTGTAAGGAAATCGAAAGAACGTATCCAACAACTCCAATATATATGATCGGTTTCCAATCGTTTTTTCCTTTTGGCATCGGGATGCGCTTTAGTCGTAAAATCGTCCATAATACAAAAAAAGCAATTGCATAACGAAGCCATACGAGCGTAAATGGCGGAACGTAATCGAGCACATATTTACTAACGACATACATTCCACCCCAAATGCTAGCAGCGAGCGACAAATACAACGAACCGAAAAACGTTTGTCTCATCTTTTCCCCTCCGTCTTTTTTCTTTTTTCTACAAGACGGAACGTGCGCTTGCCCCGTCTTAGGAGCAAGCTGCTGGTTGATCGTTTTCAAACAACATCGTTCTTCCCTCCTGTTCATTTGTTATTTCTTCATTGTATCAAATGTTTCGCCCGCTTTTACATATCACTTGGTTGTTTAAATCATATTTTTACTAGTTCATCACCAAAAGATGTACTTGCGCCAGCCATTAAAGAAGCAACTCCTTGATAGGACTAGTTTTTTGCTATGTTGAACCGTTTACTGGACTCATTTTTCTTGTGGATTTAATGACAAAAGTAAGCAAACAAAATGCCAATTTGACTCACAACTTCCGCAATTAAAATAAAAACGACCAACTTACTAATTTCGGTTTTTCGACACCTGACCAACTAAAATTAGCTTTTCAACAATTATCAAGAAACTTTAAAGTAAAAAATAACCCTTTCTGAAAGAGAAAGGATTATGTCAAGTCAGATATGTTTCTATTTTCGCTAGGCATTCATCAATTATTTTATCTATTTCTTCAATTTGTGCATCTTCTGGATTATACTTCTTTAAAATTTTTAGATGACGAGCTTTCCAATCCAATGATTTAATTTGATCAGTTAAAACTACCCCTGTTATTGGATAGCCATCGCCACCAAGAGATATTCCTTCTTTTGGTAAATCCACTTCGAAAGGGTAACCCTTCTTTTGAGTGGTAATCGGACAAACAGCTATAAATCCTGTTGCTTGATTGAATTTTTTAGGCGATAAAACAATCGCATTCCTTCTCCCAGCCTGCTCATGCCCAGCTTGTGGATTGAAGTTTAAAACAACGAAATCGCCTCTCTCTGGTACGTCTGCTGACATTAAATCAATTCACGCCCTTCTATCCCGAAATCAATTTCTTCGTGTCGATTTTCAGGTGTAATCTGTGATATTAGTTCTTCCAGTGTGTATTTCTTCCGTGTTCTTTTTGGTTTTAATGTGATGATCCCTTCATTTCCAATCACATTTAATTCTATTTCGGAACCTTGTTTAATCCCTATTTGATCAGCAACATCTTTTGGGATACGAATGCCCAAACTGTTTCCCCATTTTTGAGCAACAACTGTAGACATGTAGTCTCCTCCTTTACTTTGGTTTATTTTGCTTTCTAAATGTTCCTTTGAGTTCATTATATCACCCCCCAACCAAAATGTATATACATAGTATATACGATCTTCCGAAAAAATGATACACCTTATTTTTCTACAAACACCAAATAATCCCCTTTGAGAGGGTTATTTGCAAGGTGTTGAAAAAGTATGTTGTCAAGAAAAGGTTTTTTAATCGTCTCTATAGCACATCAAATAAAGAACATTGTAATGTAATCTTGTGTGTAAAAACAATTTTTACAAAAACAAAAGAAGGTGGAGCGCTGTGAGGCCCCCCTACTCCAACAACCGCTCCACTTCTTCTTCCGAAAGATCCGTAACGTTCGCAATATCTTTTACGCTCATCCCTTTTTTCGCCATCGTTTGTACAAGGCGCTTCATTCCTTCTTCTCTTCCCTTTTCTAACGCCTTTTGTTCATACGAAATAATTAGCTCCATCACTTTGTCTTTTTCTTTCGTCTCCATTTCATTCACCTCGCTTCGTAGTCTTCGTTCTTCTTCATCTGATCGTTTGATAATTGCACGGTTGTGGAAGTGGCTGAAAGATGAAGTCACCGCCAACATCTTGCGCAAAAATCAAAAGGACATCGTCCAGTCGATTACTCGGTTTGAGCAACACGTCTTACAGCACCCAGATGAGGTGTTACGTCGCATCGGGTGTACTGCGTAAACCAGAGGTTAAAATGTTAATTTGGATGTATATATTTTTCAACAGTTGAATAAACAATCTTTTGTTTTTATAGTAAAATAGATTAAAAATTTAAAAAAATTCGAAAAGGAGGGGTGAAGTTGTTATTTGAGCATAAAATTTTAGAAACGGTTATCGATCAAGCGTATGAATGGATTGTTGTGGTGGATCATAAAGGAACGATCGTATATATGAATAAAAATTATTGTGATTTCTTAGGGAAAAAGAAAGAAGAAGTCATTGGTAAACATGTGACCGAAGTAATTGAAAATACGCGCATGCATATTGTTGTTCAAACAGGTCAGGAAGAAATTGCTGATTTGCATTATATTCAAGGAAACTATATGATTGCTAATCGTATTCCCATTTGGATGGATGGAAAAGTGATCGGAGCGGTTGGTACGGTTATTTTTCGCGATACAAATGAGTGGAAACGGATGAACAGTCATATTAAAAGTCTGCTTCCTCAACTACAAACATATTTGCAAGAATGGAAAGAACATAGTGGGGCGAAATATACGCTTAATCATATTATTTCCGTTTCAAAACAAATGGAACAATTGAAAGAAAAGGTGAAGCGAATTGCGGATAGCGACATTTCTATTTTGATTCGTGGCGAAAGTGGGACAGGAAAAGAATTGTTTGCCCATAGCATTCATCAGCTCAGCAGCCGAAGCGACCAACCGTTTGTAAAAATTAATTGTGGTGTCATCCCTGAACATTTGCTTGAATCAGAGCTATTTGGATATGAGGATGGCGCATTTACGGGAGCAAGGAAAGGTGGGAAAAAAGGAAAATTTCAATTAGCGGATGGTGGCACGATTTTTCTTGATGAAATTGGCGATATGCCATTACATATGCAAGTGAAACTACTTCGAGTGTTACAGGAAAAAGAAATTGAACCTGTCGGTGCGACGAAAACGATCAACATTGATGTGCGCATTATTGCAGCAACGAATCGACCTTTAGAAAAGATGATTGAAGAAAAACTATTTCGCCAAGACTTATATTATCGCATTAACGTTGTTCCCTTTTTCATTCCAACGCTTCGTGAACGACCAGAAGATATTGAACCGCTTATTCATCACTTTCTCGACAAAGTGTGTAAACGTTCCGGAAAGCGCATTCGTTCCATTACGCCAGATGTGATGGACATTTTGCGACGTCACATATGGCCTGGCAATATTCGCGAGTTAGAAAACGTCATTGAAGCGTCTGTTTACTTTGCGAGTGGAGAGACGATTACGTTAGAAGCGTTGCCAGAATATTTGCGAACAACGGGCGTTTATCAAACGGATGGAAAGACATTGAAACAACTATTAGAAGAAGCTGAAAAACAAATCATCCAACAAAGTTTGCAACGGCATCATTTTGATAAACAAAAAGCAGCCAAGTCGCTTGGCATTAGTAAATCTGCGATGTATGAGAAAATAAAAAAATACGGCATATGACATTCCGCCATGCTGGAATTCGTTCCACAATGGCGGAATTTTTATTTGTCCATATATCAAGGAAAATGAAAAGGCGTTTCTTGAAAAATGGAATAAACAATATACATATAGTGTTTATTGCGATGGACAACGACTTGGCACGAAGTTTGCAAAATAAAAGAAGTGAAAGGGGGAAAGGAGAAATGAAAACGGTTTCTAAAATGAGTATAAGGGGGATGAAACGATGTGGAGTATGATCGGTTTAATTGGTGGTCTGGCGTTGTTAATCTTTTTGACGATGAGAGGAATGAACTTATTTATTGCTGCTCCGTTATGCGCGCTTATTGTCGCTTTGTTTAGTGAACTTCCGTTATTTCCGCAACTTGCTGGCGAAGGACAGGCGAATTTTGTTGGGAACTACATGGCCGGGTTTTCTGGATTCGTTCAATCATGGTACTTAATGTTTTTGCTTGGTGCGATTTTTGGAAAAGTGATGGAAGATAGCGGGGCGGCTGACAGTGTATCGAAATGGGTTGTTAAAAAAATTGGTTTAAAACATGCAGCACTAGCGGTCGTTGTAGCATGTGCAATTTTGACATATGGTGGCGTTAGCTTATTCGTTGTTGCGTTTTCTGTTTATCCGATGGCGGTTAGTTTGTTTAAGCAAGCTAATTTGCCGAGACGTTTCATACCAGCAACACTAGCATTTGGTTCGGTGACGTTTACAATGACATCTGCCGGATCGCCTGAAATTCAAAACTGGATTCCAATTGAGTATTTGCACACATCACCTTATGCAGGATGGGAAGTAAGTATTATTGTTGCAATTTTTATGGCGTTGTTTGGCTATTGGTGGTTGAAGCGTATGATTAATCGAGCGGTAGCCAATGGCGAATATTTTATTGCTCGTGACGGAGATCCAACTGAGGAAAAGGCAAGACTTCTACCACATCCGCTTGCAGGGCTTGTTCCACTGATCATTGTATTAGTCATTTCATTCGTCTTCCACGATTCGTTAAAACAGTCAGCATTAATTGTCGCTTTACTTGGTGGGATTATCGCTGTGTATATATTAAACCGAAAATATTTTCAAAATTTCACTGGAGCGCTATCAGAAGGAACGTTAGGAGCGTTGCTTGCGCTAGGAAATACGGCGGCGGTTGTTGGATTTGGAGGAGTGGCTAAAGCGGCACCTGCTTTTCAACTTGCGGTTGAAACGATTACGAACATTCCAGGTAGTCCGCTCATTGGTAGTGCGATTGCAGTCAGTGTTATTGCCGGTATGACGGGATCGGCATCTGGAGGGCAAGCGATCGCTTTGCCACTTATTGCCCCACATTATTTAGACGCTGGAGTAAATCCAGAGGCATTACATCGCGTCGTGTCGATTTCGTCTGGGGCACTTGACTCATTGCCGCATAATGGATATGTCGTTACGACAATTCGGGCTATTTGTGGGGAAACGCACCAGGATGCATATAATCCAGTCGGAGCATTAACCGTCATCGTTCCATTGCTAGGCACAATATTAGCTATTATTTTATTTTCATTCGGATTAGGGATTTAAGGGGGAGCATATATGTTACAAGGTCGCGTAATGTTTATTACAGGCGCTGCTCGTGGCATCGGATTTGAAATAGCAAAAACATTTGCTAAGTACGGCGCAAAAGTTGTATTAACGGACATTCATGAAGAATCGGTACATCAAGCTGTTGCTACTTTATCATCACATGACGTGACCGGTATGGTTTGCGACGTCACGTCAGAAGAAGCATTAGATCGCTGTTTGCATCAAACGGTTGAGCGTTATGGCCGGCTCGATATTTTAGTGAATAATGCAGGCATGCAGCATGTGGCTTTGATTGAAGATTTTCCAACAGAAAAATTTGAAACACTCATTCGTATTATGCTTACTGCACCGTTTATGGCGATTAAGAAAGCCTTTCCAATCATGAAACAACAACAGTATGGTCGCATTATTAATATGGCGTCGATTAACGGATTGGTAGGATTTGCGGGGAAAGCAGCATACAATAGCGCTAAACATGGGGTTATTGGACTTACAAAAGTCGCTGCTCTTGAAGGGGCACCTTATGGAATTACCGTCAATGCACTTTGTCCCGGTTACGTTGATACCCCACTCGTACGTAATCAGTTAACTGATCTAGCAAAAACAAGAAACGTGTCACTAGAAGCCGTATTAGAGGAAGTTATTTATCCACTTGTCCCTCAGCGACGTTTATTATCTGTTGAAGAAATTGCTAATTACGCTCTATTTATCGGCAGTGATCAAGCGAAAGGGATTACAGGTCAAGCGATTGTCATTGATGGTGGTTACACAGCGCAATGATTGAAGCCCCCAAATCTTTTTGGGGGCTTCGATTGTTCAGCAAATAAACCAACTGTATCAGGAAACAACTCATTCTTTCTCTACAAACCGCTCCACTTCTCCTTCCGCAAGGTCTGTGATGTTTGCAATGTCTTTTACGCTCATCCTTTTTTCGCCATCGTTTGTACAAGGCGCTTCATCCCTTGTAGTTCATACGAAATCATCAATTCCATCACTTTCTCCATTCCATTCACCGCGCTTCGTAGCCTTCGTTCTTCTTCATCGGATCGTTAAAAAAGCCAAACAGCAACCGTTATGTCGCTTCATCTAATTCCATTCGGACAAGCATGCGTAAAAATTGCTTTTTCAGTTCTATCCGTTCATGTTCATCATTCGACAATATCATCTCTTTTCCTACATACGAAAACATGCGCGACAGTCGGGAGGAGATGCTGAATACAACAAAAAACCCGAGCTCTTTTACAGAACTCGGGTTTTGCGATGATTCCGACTGGGCTCGAACCAGCGACCTCCACCCTGTCAAGGTGGAATTTATTATTTATATATAATTTTAATTAGTTTTATCTAACCTAAAAAACCTTATTAAATCAATATTTTATTGATACTCATAGAAATTAACTTTTTATTTAATTATATCATTTTTTATCTTTTTTCACCTATTCCTCCGCCAAAATCCACACCAAATCCTCCAATTAATATGAAAAGCAAATAAAAAACGAGACTGTATATCATCCAGCCTCGTTTGTACCATTTAACCATTTAAGAAACACAGTTTTGCTTACTCTTAATTATCTTCCGATTTTAACAACATGAAACTGTCCACTATTGAGTATGGTATTATGTCAAGAAAATAGACACGTAAAATCGAGAAAAACTTTAAAACCCTACTACCGCACTTCGTTTGGTGGCCTCTTGAGAAGGAGAAGTGTTTGGTAAACCCTTCCCCTCCTCAAGAGGAAAGATGTCCCTTATATCGTGACTTTGTGGAGAGAAGAGTTCACTGCTTTTTGCCTTGCTGATACATCTTCTCATATGCCATCGGAGATATGTACTCTTTAGCGGAATGAATTCGCTCGGAAAGACACCAGCCAACGATTTTACGAGAAAACAAATCCATGACCGAAGCTAAATACAGCCAACCTTCTTTCGTCCAAATATACGTGATATCCGCCATCCATACTTGATTCGGCTCATCTGCTTCAAACTGCTGATTCAATAAGTTGGGATACACAGGCAAATGATGCTTCGAGTTTGTGGTTGCCTTATATTTTTTCTTTGTTTTTGAACGAATATCACCATCTTTCATGATTCTGGCGACCGTTTTTTGAGATACCTTAACCCCTTGTTTCTGAAGGATTTTTGTGATTTTTGGACTGCCATACGTTTCTCTTGACTCGATATGAATCTTTTTGATTTGCTTTTTCAATGCTTCCTGTCTTTTCTTTTGTTGACTTTCTGGTCGTTTGACCCATGCATAGTATCCACTTCTTGAAACGCCTAAGACTTCACACATCTTCGCCACGCGAAACTCCTTTCTATGCGTATGAATGAATGCATAAATTACTTCTGATTTTTGGCGAAGATGCTCATGGCCTTTTTTAAGATCGCGTTTTCCTCCTCCAGATCCCGAATACGTTTTTGAAGTTCACGCTTTTCACGATCTTCCGACTTGAGGTTTCCACTCCTGACAAAGCTATGCTCAGCATCTTTTTTATAATCTGCTACCCATTTATGAAGCGTTTTTGGCGAAATATCGAGTTGTCTTGCGGTTTGAGCGACCGCCTTTCCTTCCTCAACCACTAATTTTACTGCATGTATTTTGAATTCTTTATCAAAACGTCTTGTCATTATAGACACTCCTCATCATTGATAGATTTACTGTACATTTCTCTATTCGTTGTGTCTATAATCTAGACTAACATCAATCGTGAGATGGCCACAAAAGAAGACATCATCTATATTCATCAACGGTTAGACTACCAAATTAGCCGCATCGCCCGCACAGAGGAAAAGCTTCACTTATTAAAAACACATCATTGACAAATAAGACTGCCCCAAAAGCAACCATCGAAATATCAAAATAAAAATAGACCTCGCTTGAACGGCAATGCTCGGAAGAGGTCTATTTTTCGTATTCATATACTTCATTTTTGTTTCTGATACGAGGCTCCCTTTTTATAAAGTGAAAAAAGTGTTTGCGGAATGGCCTCGATGACATCTGTCGCAAGCACATCCATTGGTGAATGCTCTTTCTCGACGAGCGCATCCGCCGCTTTTCCATGCACGAACACGGCATTGCAAATGGCTTCTTGAATGTTGTCGTGCTGCATGATAAACGCAAGAATGATTCCAGTGAGTACATCGCCGCTTCCGCCTTTTGCTAACGCTGGATTTCCGCTTGTATTCACGTATTGCTTTCCATCTGGGGTCGTGACAATGGTGTAAGGTCCTTTTAACACAAGGTAAACACCATTGCCCATTGCAAATTGCTTTGCAATGCCAAAACGGTCTCTTTCGACATCGTCAATGGAAACGCCAAGCATTCGCGCCATTTCTCCAGAATGCGGCGTTAAAATCGTCGCTTCTGTTCGGTCACGTATTATCGAAACATAATCGTTCCAAAAATATAACGCATCCGCATCAAGAACGACTGGAACATCTTGGCATAGCACCTTTTGGATAACACTTTTCGCTCCCATCGTTCTCCCCATGCCCGGTCCTGCGGCAATCGCGTCAACATCCAAGGTGATCAAATCGATTTCCCCGGCAAAGCAGCCGTTCAACGATGAACACGGATGATACATCACCTCTGGAATATGGGTGGCGACAACGGGATAAACATCATTCGGAACAGCCATTGTCAGCAATCCAGTTCCGCTTCTTAAAGCCGCTTTTGCAGTCATAATGACAGCGCCTGTCATATTTCGCGAGCCGCCAATTACAAGCCCTTTTCCATAAGTACCTTTATGGGACGAACGCTTTCTTACCGGCATCGTTCTTGCAACAGCCGCTTCACTCCATAGTCGGCGAAACTCGGCATTTTTTTCTAGAGAAAGCGGTGGAATACCAATATCGACTACGATTAATTCACCATAGTAATCAGCTGTTGGAAAAGTATATGCACTTAGCTTTGGATATTGAATCGTAATCGTTACATCCGCCTGAATCGCTGTTTCCACAGCTCCGCCGTCCGCCGGAATTCCGCTTGGTACGTCAATGGCATACACAACAAACCCCTTTGCTTCGTTCACTTTTTCAATGATTTCTTTATATGGAGAGCGCAATGCCCCATTTATGCCAATTCCAAGCAAAGCGTCAATGATCACGTCATAATGACGTAATTGTTCGATAAATTCCTTCTCATTTCCTATGTAATTCTTTACTTCATATCCCGAATTTTCATAGATTTCAAGTGCTTTTTTCGCCGCGCCTTTTACTTTTTCCTTTGGCGGTATTAACCATAAATCCGTCGTATAACCATAACTCTTTAGCACCCTCGCAACAACAAACCCGTCGCCGCCATTGTTTCCTGTTCCTGACAATACAGCGACGCGCTGAGCAGGTTGAATTCGTTCCAGTAAAACGGCAGCAACCGCTTGTCCGGCATTTTCCATCAACGATTCTTCACTCATGCCGATTTTCTGAATGGTATATCGATCAATCGCGTACATTTCTGAAGCAGTCACAACATGCATGAAGATCACCCCGCAAATGTTTAATCTCATACAAGTATTTTAAATCACTTTTTCCTATTCCGTATAGTTTACTAACCATGTTGACGTTCTTCCCTGCCTATATGAAAAACTCGTTAAAAAATTTTTTCTATATACACCAAGAATGTAAGCGTTATCTTCCGTTGACATAGATAAAAATATATTGACAATCATTTTTTCAAGAATTATTATTATTTTAAAAATTAAATACGCCCACCGCTTATCAAGAGTGACCGAGGGAACAGGCCCTATGACGTCCGGCAACCTCCTCGTAACAGGAACGGTGCCAAATCCTGCAGAATGGGTTTCATTCTGAAAGATAAGTCGTGTACAATAGATACCCGATGCCTCTTTCTGAATGAAGGAGGCGTTTTTTCTTATCATGATTTGCAAGGATAAATAATACGAGACTGATCCAAAAGCAAAGTGTCAGACCCCACAACACAATATGTAAGACAGCACATGGATAAATGAACGATATATGTGAAATGCATGTGAGGTCAAACACTTATAGATCAGACCTGCTGTCTTCTTTTCAATTACGAAACGATGTGAATAAATAGAGAAATAAAAACGGGGGGATTCGATGATTGAGGTAAGAAATTTAGTAAAAATATATTCATCCAAAAAAAATAAAGTCATTGGCGTAGATCATGTTTCTTTAACCATCAAAAATGGTGAAATCTTCGGGATTGTTGGCTATAGCGGCGCCGGGAAAAGCACGCTGTTACGATGCTTAAATCTTTTAGAACGCCCGACATCCGGCCAAGTTATTATCGATGGTATCGACTTAACAACTTTAAATAAAAAGGAATTACGACAAGCACGCTTAAAGATAGGAATGATTTTCCAAAATTTCAACCTTGTAAGTTCAAAAACAGTATTTGAAAATGTCGCATTTGCTTTAAAAGCCGCAAAAAAATCAAAGGAGGAAATTGAAAAAAGAGTGAATGAACTGCTGGAAATGGTTGGTCTTACTGATAAACGCGATGCGTACCCTTCCCAACTAAGCGGCGGTCAAAAACAACGAGTCGGAATTGCGCGTGCACTCGCAAACGAGCCGACTGTCCTTTTATGCGACGAAGCAACATCAGCGCTTGATCCGAGTACGACAAAGTCGATTCTAGCCTTGTTGAAAAAGATTAACCGCGAACTTGGAATTACCATTGTTTTAATTACTCATGAGATGGAAGTCGTCAAGGACATATGTGACCGTATTGCCGTGATGCAAGATGGAAAAGTGATTGAGTTAGGAACAGTGTATGATATCTTTACGAATCCGAAAGAAGAGCTGACAAAATCGTTTATTAATAGCGTTCTGCAATTTGATCTTCCGGATCATTTACTGAAAAAACGTACAGGAACGATTGTAAAAATTCAGTTCAAAGGTGAGATGGCCGAAGAAGCAGTTGTTTCTGATATGCTCCAAACCTTCAAAGTAAAAGGGAATATTTTACATGGAAAAATTGAGTACATTCAGGATATGCCGCTTGGAATTTTCATTATGGAACTTACAGGAGAGCCTGATGAAGTTCAGCGAGCGATTGATTATATTTCCCTGAGAACAAATGGATTGGAGGTCATTACAGGTGCTGCTTGATTCGCTTATCAATTTAGTTCCTGAACTGAATAAAGCGTTTTTAGAGACGCTTTACATGGTTGCTATTTCTCTTTCGGTGGCGATTATCGCCGGACTTCCTTTAGGAATTTTGTTATTCGTCACCGACCGCGGGCTATTTTTAGAAAATACAACCGTTAAATCGATCCTTGGATTTGTCGTCAATATGATTCGTTCGATTCCTTTTGTGATTTTGCTTGTCGGACTATTGCCGCTCACTAAACTCATTACAGGGACAACAATCGGACCTACCGCCGCTTCTGTTTCGCTGTCCGTTGCGGCAATTCCGTTTTTTGCTAGAATTGTAGAAACTTCTTTGCGAGAGATTGACAAAGGGGTGATCGAGGCAGCTGTTGCTGTCGGGGCCACGCCTTGGATGATTATCAAAGACGTCCTCTTGCCTGAAGCACGTCCCGGTATTGTGCACGGAATTACGATTACAACGATAAGTTTAGTCGGATATTCGGCGATGGCAGGAATTGTTGGCGGCGGAGGAATTGGGGACCTTGCGATTCGCTTTGGTTATTACCGCTACGATGATACTGTCATGATTACGACCATCATCATTTTAATCTGTCTTGTGCAAATCATTCAGTTTGCAGGTGACCGTATTGCTCGTCTTGTTGATAAGCGATAAGGTCCTTTAAAAATATAAATATCATAGGGGGATTTTTTATGAAGAAATTATCCATCTTTCTCGTTTTACTGTTATCCTTTGGGCTTCTCGCAGCCTGCGGAAGCAAAGAAACCACTTCTAATTCTACTAATTCTACAGAGAAAAAAGAAATTACCATCGGAGCTACTTCCGGTCCTTACAGCGACATGGTGAATAAAGCGATTAAACCGATTCTCGAAAAGAAAGGCTATCAAGTAAAAGTCGTAGAATTCAGCGACTACATTCAACCAAACTTGGCTCTTGCTAACGGTGATTTGGATGCCAATCTATTCCAGCACAAAGTTTATATGGAGAACTTTGCGAAAGAAAATAACCTTGACCTTTCAGAAGTGATCACCGTTCCAACTGCACCAATGGGCATTTACTCAAAAAAATTTAAATCGCTGGACGAAGTGAAAGAAGGCAGTCAGATTGCGATTCCTAACGATCCGACAAACGCAGCAAGAGCGTTCTTAATCTTACAAGATGCAGGGTTTATTAAACTCGACCCAGCGGCAAACCCGCTAACGGTCTCAGAGAAAGATATAAAAGAAAATGTCAAGAACCTTCAGTTTAAGCCAATTGAAGCCGGTCAGTTACCTCGTGCGGTAGAAAGCGTTGATTTGGCTGCTGTGCCTGGAAATTTTGCATTAGCAGCAAAAATGAACTTGCTTGACGCACTTGTATTAGAAAAGATGCCTGATCAATACCGTAACCGTGTTGTCGTAAATACAAAAGATTTAAACAAGCAATTTGTGAAAGATATTAAAGAAGCCGTTGAATCCGAAGAGTTTGAAAAAGTAATTGATGAGCAATTTAAAGGTTTCGGCAAACCAGAGTGGATGTTAAAACGAAAACAGTAAATCCGTATAACAAGAGGGTGTTCCAAAAACCCAGGGTCAGACCCCAACACAATATATAGGACATCAAACTAGGCGTGAGGTCAGACCCTTATAAGACACCCTCTTTCTCCTATTCTAGTCTTTCGAAAAGGGGGAATAAAAAGATGGACATCATTGAAGTTCGTGGCGCTCCTAATTATTACGCATGTGAAAGCGGAGTGTTAATGCATCTCGAAGCTTTGCTGCAAAGACATGGTTTTAAAAATGTTTTTGTCATTTGCGGAGAACGGTCATGGAAAGCCGCTGAGCCGTACTTCCCTAAAAACGGCGAATTCACTTATTCCTTTTTCCGATATAACGGAGAGTGTTCATTGTCTGAAATTGAACGGTTATCGTCCCTTTGTGTGCATTTTGATGTCATCATTGGAATTGGCGGCGGAAAAGTGCTAGATTTAGCTAAAGCCGTTGCCAATCAAACGCATCTTGATGTGGTATTAATTCCTACTCTTGCTTCTACTTGCGCAGCTTGGACACCTCTTAGCGTGATTTATGATGAAAACGGAACATTTATTCGCTATGATATTTTTCCGAAATCAACGTTAATGGTTCTAGTTGATACAAGAATATTGCTACATTCACCAGCCGCTTATCTTCGAGCCGGAATTGCGGATACACTTGCCAAATGGTATGAAGCCGATTGTATCATTCGCCAAGTAAACAACCCTCCTCTTTCCGTAAAAATCGCTCATCAAACGGCCTATCTTTGCAAAACGGAGCTGCTCGAACATAGCCGAGCGGCCATAAACGACTTAGTAGAAAAACGCGATACCTTATCATTCCGCAAAGTAATTGAAACGATTATTATGGCAGGCGGCATGGTTGGAGGGTTTGGTGATCAATATGGACGAATAGCAGCGGCCCATTCCGTTCATAACGGATTAACGAAGGTACCCGAAACCCATCATTTATTGCATGGAGAAAAAGTGGCATACGGGATTCTCGTTCAGCTAGCCCTTGAAGAAAATTGGGATGAAATTCATCGTTTGCTTCCATTTTATCGCGATTTAAAGCTGCCTTATACGTTAAAACAACTCGGTCTTGATGCAACAGAAAAAGAAAAACTAACTTATATTGCCGAAGAAATCGTCCAACCGCATGAATCTATTCATCTTATGAATATCCCTGTTGATAGCGGGAAAATCGTCCAAGCATTTTATCAACTTGAGAAGTTAGCAGTTTAAATTCGCTCTTTGTTTTTCATAGTGACATCATACAAAACATTTCATTTACCATTTGCTAAACAACTGCCCTGTTACGTCCTTTTTCCTCAGGTGATTTTTATTGTTAACAGTATACATTCCGCATTCTTTCGGATCATGTTGATACCGAAATTGAAGTTCATGTCTAAACTGTCAAAATAAAAGAGGTTGACCCAAACGCGAAGTCTATAATCTATAATATATAGTGTTTCTACTCTATATGTACTATAGACTTTGCTTTAGTTAGGGTCAACCTTTTGACATTAAACGTTTCAGCTTGTCGACAAAGTCGACAAGCTGAGACCGAAATAAATTCGGTCTTTTTGTGTGTCTTCTTCAACTATTGCATTATTCTTTCACATTTAGCAATCGCATGCTGTTTAATGTTACGATTAATGTTGCTCCCATATCGGCAAATATCGCTAACCATAACGTTAACCAACCAGGTACAATTAACAATAACGCCAGCACCTTAATGCCCAAAGAGAAGGTAATGTTTTGCTTAATAATCGCTAAAGCCTTGCGGCTCAATTTAATCGTATATGGCAATTTACTTAAATCATCAGACATTAAAACAATATCGGCTGTTTCAAGGGCTGTATCGGTTCCAGCACCACCCATTGCCACACCAACGGTTGAAGCTGCAAGAGCTGGTGCATCGTTCACACCATCTCCAACCATCGCAACACTTCGATACTTGTCGCGAAGCTCTTTGATGAAATTCAGTTTATCTTCTGGAAGTAAATCGGCTTTAATATCGGAAACCCCGACTTGTTTTCCGATGGCTTCGGCTGTTCTTTGGTTATCTCCCGTCAGCATCACCGTTTTTTCAATACCGACTTGATGCAGTTTTCGAATAACCTCTTTGGATGATTCTCTTATTTCGTCTGCCACGGCAATTAACGCCAGAATTTCTTTTTCCGTTCCTAACGCCATGACCGTTTTCCCTTGTGTTTGAAGATCTGTAATTTGTTCTTTTATTTTTGATTGGATACCATTTGGAAGAAGTTCTTCAAAAAGACCTGGACTTCCGACATAATACATTTCGTTATTTACTTTGGCTTTTACACCTTTACCGGTAATGGATTGGAATTCTTCAACCGATACATCATTAAAATTCAATCCATCTTCTTCTGCTTTTCTTATAATGGCGGAAGCAAGTGGATGTTGTGAGCCTTTTTCAATGGCTGCTGTAATGGTCATTAGTTCATTTTCATTACCATTATAAGTGACTACATCGGTGACGGAAGGAACACCTTTTGTTAATGTTCCTGTTTTATCAAAAGCAATCACTTTTAAGTTTCCTGCTTCCTCTAAATAAATACCACCTTTAATTAACACACCGTTTTTCGCTGCATTTCCAATGGCAGTTACAATCGAAACAGGCGTGGAAATAACCAACGCACACGGACAACCAACCACTAATACAGCTAGACCTCGATAAATCCATTCGCTCCAATCAGCACCCATAAATAATGGCGGAATAACGGCTAGTAAAAGAGCAAAAATGATAATGGCTGGTGTATAGTATTTGGCAAAACGATCTACAAACGCTTGAGAAGGTGCTCGTTCTGCTTGAGCTTCTTCCACTAAATGGATGATTTTCGAAAGAGTTGTATCTTCCACTCGTTTTGTAACTTTTACTTCCAATAACCCTTCTTCATTCAATGTTCCTGCAAAGACTTCATCACCGACTGTTTTGGTTACTGGAACACTTTCCCCCGTAATGGCAGCCTGATTTAGCGTAGATGTACCCTTGATGACGATTCCATCCATCGCTAATTTCTGACCAGGCTTTACGATCATAATATCCCCGACTTGAATATCGTCAACAGGGACCATCATTTCTTCATTTCCGCGACGAATTAATGCTTCTTTTGGAGCAATATCCATCAACGATTCAATGGATTGACGAGCTTTATCCATGGAATAACGCTCTAAGGCTTCACTAATGGCGAATAGAATAACAACCGTTGCACCTTCTCCCCATTCACCAATTGCTGCAGCTCCTAAAATCGCCACTGTCATCAGCGTATTCATATCAAACTGTAATCGAACCAGGTTCTTGAAACCTTTCATAAATAGCGAATATCCACCGATTAAAATCGATGCAGCATATCCAATTGTCGCAAAGATATGCTCTTCTCCGTATTGCATCCCTAGAAACCAACTGATCACAAGCAAAACGGCGGAAATGTACACTTTAATATTCTCTTTTTGCTTCCAAAAAGGTTCACGCTTGACTGCTTTTTCTTTATCTTCCCGAATCTTTAAGTTTTCAAAAGCCCCTGCTTTTTCTAATTCTTCGATGGTTGTTGTACCCCAAACGGTAATTTTAGATGCTCCAAAGTTTACTTTAGCATCTTGAACACCTGGCAATGCTTTTACGTTATTTTCAAACTTTGCTGCACAGTTTGCACAAGTAAATCCTTGAACACGGTAGGTTTTCACTTCTGATTTAGATAATTTTGCTTGTTGTTCAGACATGGACTTTCACCTCTTTCTCATGTGCTAACGCAATCATGATTAACTGCTTAATATGGTCATCATCCAGCGAATAAAATGCTAGCTTTCCTTCTTTTCGATACTTTACAATCCCTTGTTTATAAAGGGTCCGTAAATGATGGGAAGTGGTTGCAACAGAAGCCCCAATGATATTGGCAATATCACATACACATAACTCTTCATCTTGGCAAAGTGAATAGGCAATTTTTGCCCTATTTTCATCTGCCAGTGCTTTAAACAACAGGACAACACTGGATATATCTTCTTTTTGCAATTCCCCTTGTATTCGATTGACTTTTTCTTCGTCATAACAATAAATTTCACATGTATCTTTCTTACTCATTAATTATCCCCCTTTCATATTCAAATTTCCGTTTGAATATATTATACATCATTCCTTTTATTATTCAAATATTTATTTGAATGAAAAATAAAAAAGAATTGGATTTAAAAAAATCAACCTAATATTTACCAGGTTATTCATTTAATGTAACTATTCATCCCGATAGTAGTATGTAAAGGAGCGCAACACAAATAAGGCATCCCCGTAATAGAAAATGCCCTAAGTGGTAGAAAGAACACGATCGAGCGTTTCGCCTGTCAACAGAAGACATAACGAATCCCACACGTTTTTTTCGTGTTTCGTCAGTGTGGAAATGATGCTTCTTGTGATGCAAAAAGACTGGGCGAATGTTTCTTCGCGAAATGTACCCGAAATGTTCTCTTTGACTTTAACCATGCGAAGACCGCGTTCGGCTTGGTTGTTGTCAAAGGGAACATGCACTTCACGTAAGAAACGCAACGCTTCTTCCTTTCGTTTTTGAAGGCGTCGAACAAAAGCGAGTGCTTTTTTCGGAAGAGGCGTGGTCGTTTCCAATCGGTGTTGTGCTCTTTCTAGGATGCGATCATACACTCGTTCCCATCGTTTCGCTTCTTCTTCGGAAAGCGCACCGTGATGAGCTTCGACGGCCTGTTTGGCGGCTAACAGAAACGTCGTCATGCGCGATGCCCATGTATGCCCTTGTTCGATGAAGCCTTTTAACTCACGCAAATGATGGGCGTGACAAAGGGCATGGGTGGCTTGCGTGTATTTTGGATACGTACCGAATCCATCGTGCATCATCGTCCCTTCATATCGGGGAAGAATCCCAATATCATCAGTCGCTTTCTTTCCACGAGAAACGTGAGGAGCCAAGTACGTATATTTCGATGTACACGCGACATGCACCCATGCGAGTTTCCCATTGATGCGCAAACTCGTTTCATCGACATGCAGGATGTTGGATTCAAGTAAGGCGTCTTCGATGATGTCCATATTTGATTCCAGCGCTTCGCGTCCTCGTTTCACCATATTTGGCAAGAGTTCCTGTACTAATCGAGTGTTGATATAACGCTTCGATTGTATCACTTAAACGCTTGTAAGGGATCAATTGGATATGATGTAAATAAACAACGAGCGCCGTGAGCCGTGGACCGTATTGCACATGATTCGTGACATGGGATGGGAATTCGGCTTGTTGAACACATCGACAATGTGGACACGATTTCACCTCACGTTCATGTTGTGTCACCTCGATCGCCACAGGAGGGACATCAAACACTTGACGGATATCGACTTTGAACGGTTTGACTTCACGCAAAGAAGCCCCACATCCTTGACACTTATGCACACGGTGGACGACACGATGATGTGGATGTTCCACTTGACGGAGCGTCGTTCCTTGATGTCCTTCTTGTCCGCCTGGCTTGTTGCCAGATGGTTGACGAGAAGAACGTGTGTTGGCAAAACGGTCAGAAGATGGGGGCAAATGGCTATTGGAGCTGTTTTTTTTCGTGCGTGCTTCCAGCTCTTGAACACGGTACTTCAGTTGTTCATTTTCTTTGCGTAGTTGTTTGTTTTCGTGACGCAAATGTTCATTTTCTTGAACGAGTTGATGAATGAGCTGTTTTTGTTGTTGAACTTTGCCGATTAAGCTCTCAACTGTAAATACAGCTTGTTGTACCGTCAACATGCGATTCACCTCCTTGTCTATCAGTATTCACATCATAGACAAGGAAAGAAGAAAATATTCAGCTCACTTTATGATGTGGCTGAATAGTTACAATTAAACATTATTCATAACCTTAAGATGAATCAGAAAAAATGTTAAAACGGCAGCAATTTCGCTGCCGTTTTTTGGTGATACCGCAATACCTATTTTTCTTTATCATTCACTGCTGTTTCCTTTTCTTCTGCTTTCTGTCATCTGCTTCCACACGGATCCTTTGGCTTCTTCGCCGCCTTCAATACGTTCAATCGCCATTTTTATTTGCATGCTTACTTCAAACTCCGGATCATTTTCTGCCGCTTTTAAAGCTGGAAGAGCTGATTCATCACCAACTTCGTATAAAAACATCGCCGCGCGCCAGCGGACCAATTTGCTTGGGTCTTTTAATGCCTCAATCATGACTGGCATCGCTTCAGGATCGCCAATATCAGATAGACAGTCTCCAGCTGTACGGCGCACGGAGACCGCTTTATCTTTCAGCGCTTCATAAAGATGTGGGAGCACTTTTTTGCCGCCAATCATTCCTAAATAAGCAGTGGCAAGGCGGCGAATCGCCACTTTTTCGTCTTTTAAAGCCTTTGCCAACACCGGCAAATCTTCTTCGGTTGGCTCTGCCATTTGTTCTAAAGCCGCATAGCGTTTTGTCCAATCTGGGTCGTCAAGCATTTCTTCCGTTACTTTGTAGCTTACTCGTTTTTGCGTTTTCGCTTGCTCGCCGCTTTTAAACATTTGTACCATCCGCTCTAACCGTTCTGGCGGATAGGCAGCGGACAGTTCTTCAACTACTTCTGCACCGATTTCCTCGAACGTGCCGTAGCGCACGCCTTTTTCGACCCACTTTCGTTCAAGAACAATATTTCCGGCATGTTTCTGCGCTTCTAAAACCGCATCCATAAACGGCTGCGGCAAACCGAATCGTCTTTCTTCCTGACCGTCGGTTAACTTCACCTGCATTGGCAATCCATAAAGCATTTGCACATACACTTTCACTTCGCCAAAATGCTCGTTACGTACTTGTTTATCGTCTTGTGTGCTTTCAATCTCTTCACCAAATACTTCACGCACTTTTGTTAAAATCTCTTTCCAATCATACTTCGGATTTCGTTCAATCGCTAAAAAATCGGCAACATGGTAAATGCCTTTAACCCCTTCAATTTTCATTAATTCTTGAATAATAACTGGTGCATTCTCGACATTATCCGGCTTATAATTATGGCTTGTGCCAAATGGAAGCTCTTCATCTAACAGCACTTTCATTGTATTTGGGCTTGGTGTTGGTTCAATCGATTGAATGTTCATTCCTGTTTATTCCCCCTTTCACTTCGATTGTAATGCTTCCACAAGTTCAGACAATTCCGCCCAGCGCTCAAGCAGCGCATCGAGCTCTGCACTTAATTGCTCATGTTCGGATGCTAATCTTTGCACTTTTTCATAGTCGCTCGCCGCTTGTTCCATTTCCAGCGTAATTTCTTGCAATTTCGTCTCCAATGCCGCAATTTTATCTTCGATTTCTTCCCATTCTTTCTGTTCTTTATAGCTTAATCTGCGCTTGGCCGGCTTTGCAGGCTGAACTTGTTCTTTCATTATTGGCTGCTTAAGTTCTGCCTGCTCTCCTTTTTTCTTTAGCTGCTCCTCTAAATAATCGGAGTAATCACCAAAATAATGCGCAATTTTCCCATTTCCTTCAAAAATAAGTAATTGTTCTGCCACTTTGTCTAAAAAATAACGGTCATGTGAAACCGTAATCACAACCCCCGGGAAGGTTTCTAAATAATCTTCAAGTACCGTCAATGTCTGCGTATCCAAATCGTTCGTCGGCTCGTCAAGAAGGAGCACGTTCGGTTCTGTCATTAAAATGCGCAACAAATACAACCGCCGTTTCTCTCCGCCTGACAATTTGTGAATGGGTGTTCCGTGCGTATTCATTGGAAATAAGAAACGCTCCAGCATTTGCGCGGCGGAAATTGTTTTTCCATCAGTCGTATGAATGACTTCCCCTGCTTCGCGAATGTATTCAATCATTCGTTTATTTTCATCCATATCAACATTTTCTTGCGTGTAATACGCGATTTTCACCGTTTGCCCGATTTCGATTTCTCCCTCATCAGGCTGGACTCGGCCGACAAGCAAATTCAACAGCGTCGATTTACCGCTTCCGTTCGCCCCGACAATGCCGATGCGGTCTCCCGGTTTGACTAGGAAGCTAAACTTATCTAAAATCACTTGGCTGCCGAACGCTTTGCACACACGTTTTAACTCTAGCACTTTTTTGCCAAGACGGCTGCCGCTTAATGAGATATCGAGACTGCTCTTTTGTTCCATTCCAAGTGATTGCTCCAGCTCTTCGAATCGCTGGATGCGCGCCTTTTGTTTCGTTGTCCGCGCTTTTGCTCCTCTTCTGATCCAAGCCAATTCGCGGCGATATAAGTTTTGCCGTTTCGCTTCAGCGGCAAGCTCCTGCTCCTCTCTCAGCGCTTTTCCTTCTAAAAATGCTGCGTAATTTCCTGTATAACTGTATAGTTTTCCATTATCCAACTCTAAAATGCGGTTGGTCACACGATCTAAAAAGTAACGATCGTGCGTCACAAGCAAAACGGCCCCGCTATAACGCGCCAAATACTCTTCCAACCAGCGGATCGTTTCGTAGTCAAGATGGTTCGTCGGCTCGTCTAAAATCAACAAATCAGGTGTTTCAATAAGCGCCTGCGCCAAAGCGACGCGGCGCTTTTGACCACCGGAAAGCTCTCCCATTGTTTTTGTCATGTCATCAATGCCTAATTTCGTAAGAATCGCTTTTGCGTTGGAGCTTGCTTCCCATGCGTTCATTGCGTCCATTTGCTGCTGGCAGCGGAAAAGACGTTTCTGCAGCTTATCATCAAGGGGATTTTTCTCAAGCTCGGCTAAAACTGTTTCATAGTCACGCAATAAACGAATCAGCGGTGTATCCCCGTGAAACACTTGTTCCAATACTGTTAAGTTTTCTTGAAAATCGGGCTGTTGCGGCAAATAACCGATTGAATAGTCTTTCGAATGCGTAATTTGTCCCGCGTCCGCAAGCTCAACACCGGCAATGATTTTCAGTAACGTTGACTTTCCTGTCCCATTCACGCCAATAATGCCGATTCGTTCCTGTTCTTTAATCGTAAACGAAATATCGCGAAATAACGTTTTTTCCGCATAGCTTTTAGATAAATGTTCAACCGTTAACATTTTCATATTGCTCATCCCACTCTTGATAAAATTGATATAAAAAACGCTCCATAAATTCATGACGTTTGAGCGCGATTTGTTTCGCGCTTTCTGTATTCATCCATTCTTTTAGTTTTAATAATTTTTCATAAAAATGATTAATCGCCGTACTGCGGCCTTGCCGGTATTCTTCCTTCGTTATCTTCTCCCGGTAAGGAAGGAACGGATCATGCATAAGATGCCCGCGGCTTCCCGCATACATAAACGTGCGGGCAATGCCGATCGCACCGATGGCATCGAGGCGGTCCGCATCTTGTACAACCATCCCCTCAATGGTGTGTGGCTTTTTCCCGTGTCCTCCTTTAAACGAGACCGAAGAGATAATGTCAATGATATGCTCTTTATCGTCATTGGACAGCGGCATTTGTTCGAGCCAAGAGGTTACAGCAGATAAGCCCTTCTCTTCGTTTCCTGCGATTTTTTCATCGGCTACGTCATGAAGAAGCGCAGCCATTTCGACAATAAATTCGTCAGCGCCTTCTTTCTTCGCAAGAGTGGTGCCCATACGCCGAACACGGTCAATGTGCCACCAGTCATGTCCGCTTGCATCATTCTCTAGCAATGAACGCACATATTGTTCTGTTTTTTGAATGATTTCCCGTTTATCCATATCAGCCCTCAACATTCGATGGTTTTGTCGTTAACTATTGTAGCAAAGGGACGTTTTGTTTGCCTAACAAAAAACTGTCCATAAAACTATACTAGCACCAGTATCATATTGTCCAAACTGATGAACATAAACCCACATAACAGTAAAAAGAAGCCCAGGCAAGAAACGTAAACGCCTGGGTGTGACAGTAGCGATCATTCATAATGAAATCTCTTCCAATCTTTATGTAAATTGTAAATAAGGATTAATCTAAGGAAATGTTCTACCTTATGAGTGATCCTCACTTTTCTTTCTTCACTAAGTCTATTTCATTAGTTGAAAACAGAATTTAGTTAAATTGCAAATGTTGATTTCCGTAAAAAACACGAAGAATAAAATCACGGGCTGGGACCTTCAGTTTGTCGTAGGCAAGCAAAAATTCCCGATTGTCATACGCTACTTCTTTGAAAGTGACACTGATTCCTTCCGCACCGATGTTTAGAATAGCGTATGGAGCTAGAGGCTTGTGATAACAGCCTAAAGCGCCCGGATTAATATAAAGCCTCTCCTTAGATCTAAAATGATGTAGTATATGATGATGACCGAAACAAACGACATCTACGTCAGAAGTTTTATATAGTTCGTCAAGTTTCTTTATTGTTGGTTGTTGATCAATAGGGATAAACTGATTTTCTTCGTTCAAATGATAATGCACAAATAATAATTTTTTCCCATTGTATTCGGCATATAATTTTTTCGGTATTTTCGATAAAGCGGGAATAAACTTTTTGTCCAGCTGTGAAGCAATCCATTGATGATGTTCTTTTTCTTCGCCCACACTTCCCGGTTCTTTCCCTTTCATTATGTTTAAAATGGCTTCATCATGATTCCCCATAACATAAGATATATCATTGCGGGAAAATAAAAGTTCAAGAACTTTGTTTGTTTCGTGTCCAATCGCCACTAAATCACCTAGGCAGTAAATATGTTCTACTGGATTATTTCTGTCAATATCATCCAATACCGCTCGCAAGGCAGCACTGTTGCCGTGAATATCGGTTATGATTGCTAATTTTGTTTCCAAAACTCCCCTCTCCAATTATTTATTAATTTAGAATATTTTGGTGATTGTTTTTTTCATACCTAAGACCATCATTCTATCAACCTATTAGGCGTTCTTGTCCTTTTATTCAAGAATAAAGGCGTTTTCCCTCAGTTCATAAAAAATAAAAGCCGTTTCATTCATCGAACTTCCCTGTTTGATAATCAAGAATAGCTTGACGAATCTCTTCTTTTGTATTCATGACAAACGGTCCGTATGCGACAACGGGTTCATTTATTGGCTCACCTGCATACAGGAGAATGCGAAGTTTTTCTTTAGCAGTGATTTTAATTTCGCTCTCGGAAGCTCCGTCCGCTGAACTTAAAAATAACACTTGTCCTTTATGTCCTTCTGTTTCATCGATCCCAAAAGTTCCGCTTCCTTCTAAAATATAAAGAAAGCCGTTATAACTTCCCGGCAAATCTTGTACAACACTCGCTCCTGGCTCTAGCAACATTTCTACCATCGTAACAGGAACATGATTAAGGGTTGAAGCCTGTACTCCTTTTGATGAACCAGAAAAAACTCGAATAATAGCCCCTTCTTCTTTACGCACAGGCATATCCTTACTTTTTAAATTTTGATAACGAGGCTCGGTCATTTTTTTCGAGCTCGGTAAGTTAATCCATAACTGCAGGCTATGCACAGTAGAACCAGGTGCTGGGTCTTCTTTATGAATGACACCTCTCCCAGCTGTCATCCATTGCACATCTCCCGGCTCCAGTTTTCCATAACCTGCTTTATTGTCAAAATGTTCAAGCACCCCATCAATCACATATGTCACCGTTTCAATGCCGCGATGCGGATGAAGATCGAACGTTCCTCTTTGAAAAAAATCTTCGGCAAGCATTAAGAACGGGTCGTATTCTTGCCAATTTCCCGGTTCTAAAACAAAACCATTCTGGTGAATTGGGCTGTTTGTTTGGTACTGCACTGTCTTAATACGACGAATGCCTCGTTGTGCTTTCATCCTATTTCGCGCAGGAGACTCCCACTTCAACGACCAAAGGGAGTAAGTGGGAGAGGAATGCGCGTTCCCCCTTTCTTTTGTGTATGATATAATAAAGGCGTGGAGAAAACCGTTCAATAAAGGCACTCCAATAACTGCTACTCGATGTATGGAGTTGGTTACAGGAAACGTTGTAACCGTAAAACATCGAGCGTAGGTCCGTCTGTTGTGTGTGGAAGCCAAGTACTGCCAACAGACACACCGAGAGAATCGGTAACGATGCAGGCATGACCTGCGTCGTTGGGTAGTCGTCAACCTGCCCCTGATGCAACCCCAAGTCAAGGAAGGAGGACGAAGTCCGTTTGCACTTCTGGGGAGTTGCAAGCCCTCACTTCAAGCGTTAGCTAAGTGGGGGTAGTTGACAAGGCTCTCCTCCTGTTTCTAGTTGACGTTGTTTAGTTTTGTTCTATTTTATTTTCGTAACATATTTGAATTGAAAATGTTTAATGTTTCCATCGTTATATCCTTGCCAATGGATTCATTCAATCCTTCCTAATCAATTCAATAAAATGGTAAATAATCGTTTTATATTCCATTATTCCCCCCTCATTTCCTGCTTCACCTTCATACTTAATATATGTTTCCGCATCATCCATCGCAATCAAAAAATGTGCCTCTTCATTGCCAAATAAAACATTATTACATACAAATGTTTTACATCACGTTTGAGAACGAATGGAAACAGCGGTTTCCTTGTTCATTTTTTACAGAAAAATTTCTATCTTCCCCTTGAAATGTTAAATTGATCGGTACCAGCATGATACAGTTCGTAATAAAACCCTTTTGCTTTTAACAATGAATGATGGGTGCCTTTTTCAACAATGCGTCCTTCGTGAAGCACAATAATTTGGTCAGCGTTTCGAATCGTATTTAAGCGATGGGCGATGACAAAACTTGTTCTCCCTTTCATGAGCCGCTGTAACGCTTCTTGTATTTTCAGCTCCGTTACTGTATCAATACTGCTTGTCGCTTCGTCTAAGATTAAGATGGACGGGTTGGCTAAAATCGCTCTGGCAATCGCCAAAAGCTGTTTTTGCCCTTGGCTGATTCCGCTTCCTTCTTCGTTTAAAACAGTATCGTACCCGTTTGGAAGCTTCATAATAAACGAATGGGCATTCGCTAATTTGGCTGCTTCTTCCACGTCTTTGTCACTGGCATCTAGCCTGCTGTAACGAATATTTTCTCGAATCGTCCCTTGAAAAAGGAACGTATCTTGTAAAACGAACGCCATATGCTGTCTAAGACTCGCTCTTTTAATATGTTTGATATCGTAGCCGTCAATAAACACCTGTCCGCTATCCGGGTCATAAAAGCGGGAAAGAAGGTTAATAATCGTTGTTTTTCCTGCTCCTGTCGGACCGACTAATGCCACCGTTTCACCAGGAGAAACGCGAAAATGAATATCTTGAATCGTCTCCCGACTTTTTTCATATGAAAACGAGACGTGATGAAACTCCACTTCTCCTTTTATGTTTCGTAAATGAACGGCCTCTTTTTCGTCTTCTTCCTCTTCCATATCGATAATTTCAAAAACTCGTTCCGCCCCGGCCATCGCCGACAGCAACATATTAAATTGGTTGGCAAGATCGTTAAGAGGCCGGGTAAACTGTCGTGAATATTCCGCGAAAATAACGATGACGCCAATCGAAATGAGGCCTTTTAACGCGAGCACTCCTCCTATCCCGGCAATGATGGCAAAGCTGATATTGTTTAATACGTTCATCAACTTTGGAATAAAACCGGAATACGTCTGCGCCCAAAAACCGGATTGTTTGAGCTTTTCGTTTTTTCGTTGAAATTCAGAAATCGTCTGTCTTTCTTGTGAAAACATTTTGATGATTTTTTGACCAGAAATGGATTCTTCAATGAAGCCGTTGAGCTCTCCTAAATTGCGCTGCTGTTCTTTAAATAACATCCGCGTACGGTTCGTAATCCATTTCATGCCAAAGAACATCATTGGAACAATTGTTAACGTCAAAACCGTCAGCAGCGGACTTAGCGAAACCATTACAATAACCGCGCCAACAAGCGTAAGAGTGCTTGAGAACAATTGAATAATGGAACTATTTAATGTTTGGCTCACATTTTCAATATCGTTTGTGATTCGGCTCATGAGCTCCCCGTGTTGCCGTTCTTCGAAAAAGCGGATTGGGAGTTTATGAAACTTTTCAAACAGCTGTTTTCTTAACGAATAAACCGTCTTTTGAGCAATCGCAATCATCCAATAATTTTGCAGAAAAAGAGACAGAGAGAGAAAAAGATACACTCCACCTAATATCATGAGCGACTGAATGAGCCCGTCTTGCTTTTTTACGACGATATGTTCATCAATGATTTTTCCAATGAAATAAGGGCCAAACAGACTTAAAAAAGAGCTGAAGACAACCATGAGAAGCACAAGAGCTAACATTCCTTTTTGCTTTGAAAGGAGTGTTGCTATTCTTTTTAATGTTCGAAACAATTTGTTTGCTTTTTGTTCCGATGTTTTTTTCCAATGATGCTGCGGCCTCAACATATGTATTTCTCCTCGCTATTAAGCTGTGATTGCACAATTTTTTGATATAGAGCACAGCTTTTCGATAAACATTCGTGATTCCCTTTGGCTAATAAAGCCCCTTCATCGAGAAGTAAAATCGTATCCGCTTTCATGGCCGTACTTACCTTTTGGGTCACAATGAACGTTGTACATGTATATGATTTCAAAGATTTCAATAATTCCGCCTCTGTTTTTAAATCGAGTGCACTTGTACTGTCATCTAGCAGCAAAATTTTCGGCTTCCGTATAAGCGCTCTTGCGATGGAAAGCCGCTGCTTTTGGCCACCGGAGAGATTCACACCTTTTTGTCCAACAATCGTATCATATCCGTTTGGCAGTTTCATAATCGTTTCGTGAATTTGCGCATGTTTCGCTGCTTCTATCATTTCTTCCATTGAAGCGTCTTCTTTCCCAAAAGCGATATTTTCTTTCACCGTTCCGGAAAACAATAAAACTTCTTGCGGAACAAAGCCGATTTGTTTTCGCAACATTTCCTGATTCATGTCGCGAACATCGATGCCATCAATCAAAACCCGACCTTTATTCACATCATACAACCGCGGAATTAGTTGCAATAAAGAAGATTTTCCCGACCCGGTCGCTCCTAAAATGGCAATCGTTTCCCCGGGATGGGCAATAAACGAAATATTTTTTAAAACGGGAACTTGAGAATTTGAGTATTGGAAGTGAACATCTTCAAATATGACTTTGCCTTCTTTGATCGTTGTTTCATAATTAGTTTCTTCACGATCTGACAAATCGATGTTTACTGCCAGCACTTCTGAGACCCGCCGCGCCGATGCTTTGGCCCGGGAAAAAACGATGAGAATAAACGTAAAAATCGATAAAGCCGAGGTAATACGTGTAGCATAGTTAACAATCGCCACCACCTCTCCTGCTTTTGCGCTGCCTATTTGAATGTTTATATCACCAAACCAGAGAATAAGGATAATCGCTATGTTCATAACGAATAACAGAACAGGCATTGAGAGTTCCATGGTTTGCAATGATCGAATGGTGCGGTTCATCAAATCTTCATTCACTTTTGTAAAACGCCGCTGTTCATGTTCCCCTCTCATCATTGCTTTAATGAATTTCATTCCCGTTAAATTCTCCCGCATCACTTCATTGACTTGGTCGAGTTTTTGCTGCACCATTTTAAATAATGCCATCCCTTTATTCATCATCCATATAAGAAACAATAATAAAATCGGAACCGTGAAAACTAAAATAAGCGCGAGTTTAAAATGAACATAAAGCGCCATCACCGTACCGAACAACACTAACAGCGGCGCCCGCAGCATAATACGCAAACTCATAAACACGGTGTTTTGGATTTGCGTGACATCGTTTGTCATTCGCGTAATTAAAGAAGACGTCGGGAATTGATGAAAATTAGAAAAAGAAAACGATTGAACTTTTTCGAATAAACGATTTCTCAAAGCAAACCCGTAATTTTGACCAACGTAAGCAGCCACAAAAGAGTTGGCGATTCCAGCCATAAAAGCAATAAGGGAAGTGCTCATCATGATGCTCCCCCACTTCCAGACGACAGAAAAATCGTGTTGCAGTATTCCGTCGTCAATGATTTTTGCCATCAGCAATGGATGCCACAGCTCAGTAGCTAATTCAATAAGCATAAGCCCCCATGCTAGTATCATCCATTTCGTATATGGTTTTAAATACGCTAGCACACCAAACATGTAAAACCCCCAAACAAAAATTACTTTTCACTTTATTCTAACTTTTTTCAGTCTCTTTTTACATATTTTTACTTCTGATTCTAAAAATCAAGAAGCGGGAAATCGTTTAAAAAATGTTGCTGGAGAATATCATAAATACTTGAATCCTTTTCAAATTCAGTACTCTTACGATTTGCTTACTGTTAAAATATCTATTCTACAAATCAACTCAATTTCCTTGTTTAACTAAGCGGTTCTCGTAACTATTCATCCCGATAGTATATACATGCACTTTAAAACGATGACTTCTGTATGAACACATTTTTTCATGGCTATACTGCTCCTAAATACTCATGTGTAAAAGGAGCGGAATTGGCATGAAACGTTTGAAAATCACAAATGATCACGGTTGGACACCTCGAACACTTCGGAAACAAGAACGGAAAATCAAAGATGCTTCCCTTCGTGTTCGGGTGACCGCTGTTCGTCTTGTTATGGAAGGTCACCTCGGTAAAGATGTCGCAAAAATGGTCAACGTATGCCGTCAATCGGTTGCCCTCTACGTTGCACGTTTTAATCAAGGTAGGCTCGATCATCTACTCGATCGTCGCTTACCACCTGGTCGCGTGCCATTTCTTACGGAAGAACAACAACAAGAAATCAGACAACTCGTGTTAACTACTACACCTGTGGATGCTGGCTGGGGCATCGCTTCGTCATGGAACACGCGCATTTTACAATCTTACATTCAACAAACCTATGGTGTTTCCATGTCACGGGAAGGGATTCGCAAGTTGTTGCATCGTTTGCGTTTGTCATGGACACGCCCGACGTATAAGCTCGTCAAAGGAGACGCTAAGCGTCAAGCTGCTTTTCAAAGAGAACTTGAATTTATAAAAAAAAACTAATTACCGAGAATGCCATGCTGTTTTATGTGGATGAGACACATGTTCGTGCTTATCAAGCGCTACGTACGACATGGGCAGAAGTAGGAAATCAAAAACACGTGCCGAGCTACGGTCACCACGCCCACGTTTCTATTTTTGGCGCCGTCGATGTTCAACAAGGCGATGTGGTATTTCATCGCGCATCATCCGCCAATGCCGAAACGTTCCTCGACTTTTTGCGCCGATTGAAAGAGAAATATACGGACCGATTCCTCGTGCTTGTGTTGGACAATGCGCGTATTCATCATGCCAAGATGGTACAAGCCTTTCTTGATGGCGAGGAAGGTGCTGCTTTTCATTTCATCTTTTTTCCACCGTATTCTCCACAGTTGAACCCGATTGAACGGTTATGGAAGTGGTTGAAAGATGAGGTGATTGCCAACGTTTTTCACAAGGATCAAAATGACATTGCCCAATCCATTACTCGCTTTGAACAGTACGTCTTACAACATCCAGATGAGGTGTTACGCCGCATGGGGTGTGCTGTGTGAATCAGAGGTTAAAATGCCAATTTGGATGTATATAGTATGTAAAGAAGCGCAACACAAATAGGGCATCCCCGTAATAGAAAATGCCCTAAGTGGTAGAAAGAACACGATCGAGCGTTTCGCCTGTCAACAGAAGACATAACGAATCCCACACGTTTTTTTCGTGTTTCGTCAGTGTGGAAACGATGCTTCTTGTGATACAAAAAGACTGGGCGAATGTTCGGATATCGACTTTGAACGGTTTGACTTCACGCAAAGAGGCCCCACATCCTTGACACGTATGCACACGGTGGACGATGCGATGATGTGGATGTTCCACTTGACGGAGCGTCGTTCCTTGATGTCCTTCTTGTCCGCCTGGCTTGTTGCCAGATGGCTTGCGAGAAGAATGGGTGTGAAAACGGTCAGAAGATGGGGGCAAATGGCTATTGGAGCTGTTTTTTTTCGTGCGTGCTTCCAGCTCTTGAACACGGTACTTCAGTTGTTCATTTTCTTTGCGTAGTTGTTTGTTTTCGTGACGCAAATGTTCATTTTCTTGAACGAGTTGATGAATGAGCTGTTTTTGTTGTTGAACTTTGCCGATTAAGCTCTCAACTGTAAATACAGCTTGTTGTACCGTCAACATGCGATTCACCTCCTTGTCTATCAGTATTCACATCATAGACAAGGAAAGAAGAAAATATTCAGCTCACTTTATGATGTGGCTGAATAGTTACAAAAATGGACAAGCGATTAATTGATTTATTCAAGTTATCGATTCCCTCCAAAAGCTAATTCAATCCCTTTAAGCGATTTGTTTTGTTATTCACTATATTAGATCATAACTTTATAGATGGTTTTAATTGTTCCACTGATAAATACAAGAACATCAAACTTTCGAAACATATTTTATCTTTCTTTGATTTCCTTTGTCTTACGATATACTCAATCTCTTTTCTTATTTTAAGAAATTCACTATGATTCTATCCGGTACGCCGCTCTATTCCTTATATTTGCTGACCTATTTTACTTGAATCATAATTTTGCAGGATATCCATCAAAACTTTGTTTACTTCATCATATTTGAAATCGTTAACAAGAAAATCATTAATACGTTCACTTAAATAATCAATATCATTCCAATCCGTTATATCAATACTCGAGTGTCGTATTCTTGTAAATGTGCCGTTTACATTTGTTAATGCAGAGCTTTTAGCTGAAAAAAGCTGGCTGTTATGTTTCACAATTTCATTTAAAAGCTGTAGACGTATTTGCCCATCTTGGATAGGACCTACCTCTAATATAAGTCGAAGTTTCTTTTCTTCTCTAACAAAGAAGTAGGCAACCGGAAATGGTGACTTCCATTTTCTTATTAAAGAAGGTAAGTTTTTAGCAAGGAAAGTCGGTATGAACCACAACTCCTTATCATTTTTAAAGAAACGATTATCTTGTGTGGAGTCAATTATATCCAAATTGTTATTTTCTTTTAGTTTTTCTACCGCTTGATGTAAACTTGAGTTTAACACCATGCCATATTTCACTATAGCGTCAATCGCTTCTTTATGTTGTTTATAAATTTCACTACATAATGCAATAAGTTGTTCATCTTGCATAGTAAGATCCTCCAATGTTCGTATGTAATAATATATAAAATCATATATTTTGTTGCTCATGCGATCCTTATACATTTCAAGCGCCAGCTTTAAAATGTTAAGAATTTGTGAGTGGCTCAGACTGTAGTATTCATCATGGGGAGCTTCATCACTATTTAATGTTAAAAATACAGGAACAATATGTTTCATAGTAGGAAAGGTCTGTTTAATCGTTTCTAAATATTTTTCGAGTTGATGGCTCGCCAATCCAGCATGTACCTTGTTTTCAATAAAAAGTACAAAGCTGTTTTTCTTTGAAATTATAACTAAATCAATGTTTCTCCATTCCCTGAAAACTTCTGCATCATGAAAGTCGTTAACTAGAATATCTGTTATCTGTAAACTATGGTTTTTACGAACTACATCACCACATAGTACCTCACTAATGATTTTTTTCAGAAAGTAATCACCCATAAAATGGCTTTCTTTTGGATGCAGCAGCCAACTTAACACATTAGAATGGCGTATTTCATGATGAGTAACTTTTAAAACTTCGAATGGATTAAATTCATTTAGCTTTGCATTTAATTTTTCAAGTAAATCATTATTTGAAACAAAACGAGTGATTTGTTGAACCAGTCTTTCTCGTTCTTCTGTATTAAGTTGCATGAATATACCACCTCATCTATGAAAGTATCTCTGTTAGCTTAAATAAGCTATATTTTGAGTCTCAGTTATCAATTGATTTTATTTCCTTTCTCGTTTTTTAATATCACCTCTCAGCTTGTCACGTATATTGGCGTACAAAAGTAAATTCATAATAAATTGTTGTCCCTGTGACCAACGGATACTCAATTGTTTGGAAGAGAACCCAAGTAAATTTGATCTTCCACTAATAAATCAGGGGCATATAGCATTTACTGTCCTCCATGTAAATTTTGGGCAAACTTAACAAACCTTCTTGTTTGGATAGTGCGGTCCGTGGATCTTACTCGGCATGAACTGAACTCATTTAGCTATCTTCCATCTCTGCTCTATACCCATTCTTCCAACGAAAACACGTCATTTCTTTCGAAGTCGTGAAGAATGGCCGGAGGTAGCAGTTCTCGCGATTGTTCTTTAGTTGACCAGCGATAATCGATATGTTCTTGCGAAAGAAAAACCTCATGATGATCGCTTTTGCATAAGTATGTAAGAATGACAACTTGTCGCGTTGCGTGCGTTTGAAACGTCGTCGCATATAAAATCCGCTCCACCGTCACATCCAATCCAACTTCTTCTTGGATTTCTCGCAACAGCGCCGTTTCTAAATCTTCTCCAAAGCGTATTTGTCCTCCGACTAACTCCCACGTTCCGCCGCCCACTTCATCATCATGAGCACGTTGTACCATTAACACCTTGCCTTTGTGTAAAATAAACCCTTTCAAAACTACAACAATTTCATTTAAACTTGTCATTTCAAGCACCTTTCCTCATTATGAATATAACACGGTTGCTTTCGCTCGATTAACGAATTAAGAAGAATCACTTTTATGGTTGTTTAAGCCAATTATAAAATGAATAATTTCATTTTTGTATCCATGGAATAATCTAATGTTCTAGTAAAATATATCAAGATAAATTTGGGATATTTGGTATTTGTTTTATATGTATGTATCTATGTCTTCTGCAACACGTTCCTATATTGAAAAAGGACAGCCTTAATTTGGACTGTCCTTTTCGCTTTTGCTGCAGTAAAGTTACGGCTTGTAGTTAATGCCTATCCCAAACAAAATTACGAACAGTGCCTGGCACCGTTTGAGAATGTTACCATGTTTTATGTGGATGAGACACATGTTCGTGCCTATCAAGCGTTGCGTACGACATGGGCAGAAGTAGGAAATCAAAAACAGGTGCCAAGATACGGACACCATGACCATGTGTCCATTTTTGGTGCAGTTGACGTTCAACAAGGCGATGTGGTGTTTCATCGTGCATCATCCGCCAATGCCGAAACGTTCCTTGACTTTTTGCGCCGATTGAAAGAGAAATATGCTGATCGATTCCTCGTGCTTGTGTTGGACAATGCGCGTATTCATCATACCAAGATGGTACAAGCCTTTCTTGATGGCGAGGAAGGTGCTGCTTTTCATTTCATCTTTTTTCCACCGTATTCTCCACAGTTGAACCCGATTGAACGGTTATGGAAGTGGTTGAAAGATGAGGTAATTGCCAACGTTTTTCACAAAGATCAAAATGACATTGCCCAATCCATTACTCGCTTTGAACAGTACGTCTTACAACATCCAGATGAGGTGTTACGCCGCATGGGGTGTGCTGTGTGAACCAGAGGTTAAAATTTTAAATTGGATGTATATAAAACGTTCCCCAATTCTCAATAAACCAGTCTATTAGATATTCAATAAAGATGTTTGCTTTATATGTTCATACTCATTGTAATGGTTCTATTTTTGAATCCTAATTTTTCGTACAGTTTAATCGCTTGATTTCCTGCATATACACTTAAGCGAACCTCTGAATATCCATCTTGTTTAAGATGTTCGATACCAGTTTCCATCAATTGTTTTGAAATTCCATTTCCCCTAAATTCCTCTAACACAAACAATTCATAAATAAATCCATATATCTTTCCAGTAAATTGGTCTTTACTTGTTCCTATAAGAATCCAACCAATTAGATTATCGCCTTCAGTTGCTATCAAATAATAGCTTCCTTTCTGCAATAATGGTTCAATAAGTTGTTTGACTTTTTCATCTGACGGTTTTGCTTCGCCTAATGTACCTTCGAATAATGCTTGTGGTGAAAGTGATAAAATCTTTTTATATTCCGAATCGTTTGGTTTTCTAATTTCCATAAATTGAGTTCTCCTCTCCCAGTATTTATAAGCCGATTGCCCGTTAATGACCTTTTTAAGCACTGAACTTAGATAGACGGAGACTTTCAAAAGTTTCTGTCATTTCAAATACATACGAACAGTGCCTGGCACCGTTTGAAGGGAGGGAGAAATTCCTCATAGGTACGATACAAACAAAGAAAATAAAAACGAAAATGCGGAAAATGTAAATGTTTCAATTCCTCATAGGTACGATACAAACTGGGGTGGCGTTTTTCATTTGAGGTGAAAAGCATGTAGTTTCAATTCCTCATAGGTACGATACAAACTATTTTCCTGTTGTTTGACTGGAAGAAGCTTGAGAGTTTCAATTCCTCATAGGTACGATACAAACCCGCGCGAGTCACTTCATTTACGTCTGAATCAAACGTTTGTTTCAATTCCTCATAGGTACGATACAAACCCCAAAAAGTGCTGATAAATCAACACATGGAAAAGCTACACAGTATCATTATACATACATTTGAAAATTCAGTCAATAGTTTTTATGCCTTGATACGTCTAAAAAAGTTGCAAAAAGCAAATTGTCGTCGATCCCCCGGAGTTTTTGCAAGATTGGAGGTCGACGACAGATGTGAAGTGGTGAACAATATATTTTTAGACGTTGTTTGCTATCTTTTAACGAAAGTATCTTTCGGCTGGAAAATCAAGCAATGCTTGTTCAGTCAGCCATTGGAAGAGGCAACGAATAAACATTTTCGCCGCTGGGGAAAGATGAAAAAACGATGTTGCCGCAATGCCAATCGTCCGATAATGTTCTCCTTCTATCCCAATGAAACAAGGCGATCTATTATGCATGCTCGCGGCTGTTTCCTATGCGGCGCATATTGTCGTGACCGGTCAATTGACAAAACATTCCGATTCGATTGCGCTCGGCATTTTGCAGCTCAGTGCTTGCGGGATCATCAGCTTGTTCGTTTCGCTTTGGCTCGAATCGCCAACGGTTCCGACATCGAGCGCATGGGTGGCAATTGTCGCTTTAGGCATTTTGTGCAGCGCCATCAGGCTTGTCGTACAAACGGTCGCCCAAAAATATACGACCGCTACCCACGCTGGACTGATTTTCTCCCTCGAACCTGTATTTGCGGTGCTGTTTGGCTATTTGTTTTTAGGAGAAGTATTGTCAATCAAAGGGTACATCTTTTGGCATTTTATACGCCGAAATGCCGCGGAAACATGTAAGGCGATACGCGCCATCTGTCGAATAAAAAAGCTGACATGTCGTCAGCTTGTCACAGTTTAAATGTGAATTTACGAACAGTGCCTGGCACCGTTTGAGAAAATGGCAGCATATTGCTTTTGAATCTTGGCCCGATCTGTAGTAAAATGAAAGTGCTCTTGCATAGGGATTCTCCTTTTCAATGTTTGGTTGCACTTTCATTTTAAGGAGATCCTCATGCAAGGGCTATTTTTATGCTTGTTTGAGTTTATCTAGCACCACGGGTTTTAGATTAGATTATCATTATATTGACGGAAAAGGACCTTATCTACATTATCATGTAGCTCCTAATATGAAAAAACATCACTTCATATGGTAATCAAATCAATTATAGGGAGTGAATAAACGTGAAATTTGATCCAAATCAGCATCTTCATTTAGGATATTATGAGAACAATGTTGATTTAGAAGCAGTCGCATATAAAATTCAGAATGAAAATAAATGGGTAGTTTTTTTAGATAATGAACAAAATACTACATTAGTTAAAAAAATATTAGATAAGTATGATTTCCATGAAAAATATGGTTACAAGATTTTTACTGTTGATGCAGATGATTTATCTTATGAAGTCGGAAGTAAGCTATTTGAAGAATGGTTAAAAGCAAATAATATAATATAAAAATATAAGAAATAAGGAACGAATTTGCTAACGTAACTTCAATCCATGCCCCAAGTGATGAAAAACACTTGGGGTATTTTTCAATTCTAATGGTATACCCGAGTTCGACAGTCACTAGGCAAACAAAATGCCTCTCGCCCCTTGATACAAAAGGGATCGGAGGCATTTGGGCACACTTCGGGCGTGTATCTAGGCGCGAGGGTGGATGCCTAGAATCTTTGGAGGGGGTTCCAGCCCTAGAGCCGCAAGGAATAGCGCTTGTTTGGCCGTCAGTTCTGTTCGTTGATAAAGGTCGCCGTTTTTTGAAGAAAAATGTCCAAGCATGAGACGCTCGCATTTACGAACAGTGCCTGGCACCGTTTTAATACGGTCCACGGCTCACAGCGCTCGTTGTTTATTTACATCATATCCAATTGATCCCGTACAAGCGTTTAAGTGATACAATCGAAGCGTTATATCAACACTCGATTAGTACAGGAACCCTTGCCAATATGGTGAAACGAGGACGCGAAGCGCTGGAATCAAATATGGACATCATCGAAGACGCCTTACTTGAATCCAACATCCTGCATGTCGATGAAACAAGTTTGCGCATCAATGGGAAACTCGCATGGGTGCATGTCGCGTGTACATCGAGATATACATACTTGGCTCCTCACGCTTCTCGTGGAAAAAAAGCGACCGATGATATCGGGATTCTTCACCGATATGAAGGGACGATGATGCACGATGAGTTCGGTACGTATCCGAAATACACACAAGCCACCCATGCCCTTTGTCACGTCCATCATTTGCGTGAATTGAAGGGTTTCACCGAACAAGGGCATACATGGGCAGCGCGCATGACCACGTTTCTGCTAGCCGCCAAGCAAGCCGTTGAAGCCCATCACGGTGCACTTTCCGAAGAAGAAGCGAGACGGTTGGAACGTGCGTATGATCGTATCCTAGAAAGAGCACAACACCGATTGGAAACAAAGATGCCTCTTCCGAAAAAAGCACTCGCTTTTGTTCGACGCCTTCAAAAATGAAAGGAAGAAGCGTTGCGTTTCTTACGTGAAGTGCATGTTCCCTTTGATAACAACCAAGCCGAACGCGATCTTCGCATGGTTAAAGTCAAAGAGAACATTTCGGGTACATTTCGCGAAGAAACATTCGCCCAGTCTTTTTGCATCACAAGAAGCATCATTTCCACACTGACGAAACACGAAAAAAACGTGTGGGATTCGTTATGTCTTCTGTTGACAGGCGAAACGCTCGATCGTGTTCTTTCTACCACTTAGGGCATTTTCTATTACGGGGATGCCTTATTTGTGTTGCGCTTCTTTACATACTACTATCGGGATGAATAGTTACAATACCCTACCTTTTTTCTTTTGATCTAGTAAAATGCTTTACACAAAATTTTATACATCATCGAATCCATGTTTATATACTCCTTTTGTTCATATGATTTCCATCATACTGTTTCGATTCTAGTAGAAATCGACAATGATGCTAATGAAAATGTTTTAATTTGGAGTGTTTATCAAGTAAACGTCTCTCCAATCAGTTGGAGAGCTTCTGTTCCCATAAAAAATTCCCTTCCAATTTTCCATCTTCCCTCCTTGTCCTTGATTGGGGAATTTGATGGTACATTCTATTCTAACCAAGGAATCGGTTCGTATCTCTTTTTCTGCTTCATTGTAAATTTGCTCAAGTACAGTTAGAATAATCAAAAATCCTATATGTTTATGAAAAGGAGCTTTAACTAGCACAACAAGATAATTTTTTAACATCTTTATCAAATGTTAAGGCAACCAATTTCAATCCCTCTGCCATCGTTAAATATGGTGCAAGGCATTCCCGCAAATCTTCCACCGTTAGACCAAATTTTACAGCTAATGTGGCTGCATAAATCACATCACCAGCATTTTCGGCAACAATATGAACACCTAGCACTTTTAATGTTTTTGCATCAGCAACAAGTTTAAATACACCTGTCGTTTCGCGATTCACAAGCGCTCTTGGAACTGCATCAAGTGGTAAAACAGAAGTTCTCACCTCGTATCCTCTTTCTTTAGCTTGCTCCTCAGTTAATCCTACCGTAGCAATCGATGGACTAGTAAATATAACAGCCGGAACAGTATCAAGATTTACTTTTCTCTCCAAGCCACCGATTGCATTATCGGCAGCAATTCCACCTTGGTATGCAGCAACATAAACAAATTGCGGTCCCATTGTTACATCTCCGGCAGCATAAATTCTAGGATTGGAGGTTCGTAAATAGTCATCAACTTTAACTTCACCGCGAGAACCCACTTCTACGTTTGCAGCTTGAAGATTTAGTGCTTCCGTATTTGGCTTGCGCCCCGTAGCTACAAGTAGCTGCTCAGCTTCAATGATTTTCTTTTCACCATGAACAGTAACATGAATTTGTTTCATATCTCCATTCTGTTCTACACGCTCAAATGTAGCACCGGTAATAACATGAATGCCTTGTTCTGTTAATGCTTTTTCTACAGATTCTGAAATTTCAGGATCATATTCTTTAAGAATTCTTTGGCTACGCTGCATTAACGTTACTTCCACTCCTAAATGGTGAAAGAGCTGACCTAACTCCAATCCGATGTATCCTGAACCAATAACAGCAAGACTTTTTGGCAGTTCTTTAAGCTCTAACAAAGAAGTACTTGTTAAGTAGTCAACATCTTTTAATCCCGGAATATTAGGAATCAATGGGGAAGCTCCTGTTGCGATTAAAAAGCGTTTAGCTGTTATTTTATTCCCGTTTACTTCTATTGTTTTTTCATTGACAAATTTTGCTTCTCCCTGTATTAGTTCAAACCCATATTCATCAATTAAATCAACATACTTTTGCTGACGTAATTCTCTCACCAGTTCATCTTTTTGTTCCATTAGTTTTTTCAAATCTACCGAACCAGCTGAAGTATTTAAACCAAGGAATGGATTGTTTTTTGCTAAATGATTGATTTCTCCAAAACGTAGCAGTGTTTTTGATGGAACACATCCAATGTTTACACAAGTCCCACCGATGGTACCACGCTCAATCATCGCCACTTTTGCCCCATATTCCACTGCTTTAATAGCAGCAGAAAAAGCTCCTCCCCCAGAACCAATGACAATAAAGTCATAATCATAATCACCTTCATCATCACCAACAACGGAGCTTTTTTGTTGATGAATAACTTCAGCTTCACCTGCCTTATAATTAACCTTATTCACAGCTTCTTTGGCTTTCTCGATACCTATATGTTCTGGCAATTCGAAAACAGCTTCTCCACGGCGAAAATTTACATCTACATTTTTAGCTCCTATGCTGTTTAGAGCTGTTTCAACGTGCCTTTCACACCCAGTACATGTCATACCTTCCACTTGTAAACGATATTTACGAATTGACAAATGAAACACCTCCTATTGTTTAACACCATATCCTAATTCTAAGACGGTATTTTTTTAAGTTTTTACATCTGTTTTTGAAGCATCAAACACAACTTTAGCTGTTCCTTGGGAACCTTCTGTAATGGTTACTTCCACTGTTTTTACACCTTCTACACGTTCAAGAGCACTTTTGACAACACAGGACAACTTGAACAATCCATTTCAGTAATGGTAAAGGTAGCACTTTTAGTATTATTTCCATTCGCTGTAGTTTCTACATTATTTTCGTTACTACAAGTCGTAATAATGTAACAAGTGTTCCGATCACTATAAATGTCTTATTTTTCATTGATATCTCATTTCTTTAATCATCAATCAGAGATTCAATAATTGGACATTCATGTAGTTGCTCTTCATTCGGACAGCTTTCTTTTAATTTATTCAACATATTTTCGATACGCTTTAAATCTTTAATTCGTTGTTGAACCTCACCTATTTTTTGAGAAACAAAGCTATACATATCCGCACATCGAACCTCATCCTTATCAACAACACCAAGTAATTTATGAATTTCACTTAGAGAAAACCCTAGTTCCTGCATACGTTTAATAAAACCAATGCGCTTCACAGTCTCTTCCGAGTACATTCGATACCCTGAATCTGTTCGTGAAGTTTCTTTGATTAAGCCTTTTCTCTCGTAATATCTAATGGTTTCTTTATTAACGTTACATTTGTCAGCCAGTTCACCAATACGATATTTCATCTTATCACCCCTAGATAAAGTATAAACCCTGTACCATAGTACAGGGTCAAATGAATTTCGAAGTTTTTATAGCTTATTAAAATCTACTTTCGTTAATTTATGTTTAAACAACTTTTTTGTCCTCATTACTTTGGTCTATTAGCAATTCAACTTTTTAACAACATTGATTTAAGCCTAATAAGACGAATTGAACGCCTTTTCCCGTTTCTTCCACATCAAGTGTAACTCTCTCGATGATAGAAGCCACTTTCTCATCCATCGCTACCCGAATACCATTAATAATCTCCAACCGATCTGTGGTTTGCAGAATAAAGACAAACTCCTTCTTTGCCGTGTTTCTTTAAATTCAACCCACTTGATCATGTGGCTGAATAGTTACCATTTTTCAAATTCATCGTTTACCGATTGACCTTTTGCTTTCCCAAAGATAAAATGAAAGACAATTAAAGGAACGAAGGAGTCAGTATTTCTATGCCTAGCTTTCAATATGGCAAGACAACAATAGATTATGCAGTAGAGTATAAGCCGGAAAAGCGGGATGTGACGATATCGGTTGAATGGTTGGAGGGAGTAAAGGTCGTAGCTCCTGAGGGGATAGAGCCTACACTTTTACATTCTATCCTTTATAAAAAAGCTCCATGGATTATTGATAAATGGCAGGCGTTAAATCAAATTTCTGATTGCCCTGCTCCAAAAGAGTTTGTAAGCGGAGAGAAATTTGCTTATTTAGGGCGCAATTATCGATTAAAAGTATATAAAAGCGAGGAAGTTACAAAGCCGGTTCTTATGTTTAAACAAGGGAAATTTATTGCCACGGTGCCACCGCATTTAACAGAAGAAGAAAGAATCTCATTTTTTCAACAGGCGTTCAAAGATTGGTATATTCTGTACGGAGAAATGAAACTACAAGAACGTTTAAAAATTTATTGCCCTAAAATGGGAGTAACCCCTACTAAAATTAAATTAAAAGAACAAAAAATGCGCTGGGGAACATGTACAAACGAAGGAGCCATATATTTAAACTGGAGAATTATGATGGCACCAATGCCGATTATCGATTATTTATTAGTACATGAATTGGCACATTTGAAATATCCAAACCACTCCAATGATTTTTGGCATTTTGTTAAATCTGTGATGTCGGACTATGAACAAAGAAAAGAATGGTTGCGTGTAAACGGTCCAACCTTGACTTTATAGAAATAGAAAAGAGCCTTACTGTGAAGTAATGGCTCTTTTGTAGTTTTTTATTCTGGAATATATATTTTTTGCAGCGGCAACAACGATCTCGTTTCGTTCGGCATTCTATCGTACCATTGGACAATTAAATTTACTAACTCTTCTAAATCAATGAGCTTGACGTTATGCTGTTTTCCTATATTTTCAGCGGCTGTTGTAAATCCTCCAGTTGATACAAATAAACTATTCGCATCAATTGGATGAGCTCCTAACAATTGTTGAACCTCAGGACCCGACGAAGCTGATTTTCGATGCTTTACCTGCACCTTAATAATCGGCTTTTCAAAACCAAACGCATCTTTATGGGCTAAAATATCGACTCCCCCGTCAGGTCCTTTTTTACTTACTTTCACATTATAGCCCATAGCTTGCAACAATCCAGCGACTAGCTCTTGCATTTGCCATGGATCTAATTTATCAACTTTATCTTGAATCATCGTCAATGCTTTTTGAACAAAGTCTTCTTTAATAACTTCCTCTTCATTGTCTTCTGGTTCACTCACTACAGGTTCTTCACCAGCTAATAATCTTTCTAATTCCTCTCCCCAGTCATCTACACGAAAAACCGTAAGAGTAGAGCCAAGGGAATTTTTTGCACCTTGTGATAATTGGTCACGTGGAATTTGTTTCTTTTCCCATTTTATATGGATTACATTTGGATAATATTCACTTACAATTGTTTCATTATATTCATGTTCTTTAGTAACTGTCCCTATTAAGTATTCACGTTTGTCTTTAGCATATGTAATGATTCTATCTCCTACTTTAATTTCACGGCTAAATCTCCATACTTGACTTGCCCAAGTAATTCGTGTAGCAGGTTTTTCTTCTTCATAAATCTTATGCGCTTTCTCAATCAAAGCTTCCCTAGTCGAATAGTTTTTTGGGTCTCCAAATTCCGCCCACCCTATCGAAGCAACTCCTTTTTGTTTCCAAAATGGAATGAGTTCATTTTGATCTCCCGCACGTACCATCCACCATTTCATTATAATTACCACCCTTTATAAAAAAATTGGAGAGTAACAATACTCCCCTTTTTACTTTTTATAATGAACCATCGCTAATGACATAATCTGTTGTGTGATGTTTTCTATCTGATCTTTAGGGATAACACTTGCCCGCAACTGCTTTTTAATTTTCTTCCGCATTTCTCGTTTTACATCTTCTTTGTTGACCCAATCAATGACTTGACTTTCCTCGGCAATCATGTCTGTAACAAGATGCGTCAACGCATCGATTGTATCTTTATGCTCTTCATCTGGAAGAATCTGTTGGAACAGTTGATAGAACGGATATTGCTCTCGCGTAAAGCCAAGATTTTGTGCTTGTTGGTTGACGTTTCGCATATCGTTGACCATGCTGCGTAGCTTTTCTACCAATTCAGCGATATCCATCATTTTTTTCCGTCTTGCTTCGATTAATTGTTCAAGTTTTTCTCTTAACGACGTGTAGTATACAGGGTTTTCTTCCAGCTTCACTTTAATCTCATGACGAATCGCATGTTCCATTTCCGCCGCTTGTGCTTCTTTTGAAGGGGCTTTTTCCAACCGCTCATCAAACTTACTGGACAAAATATCAATTGGTTCATGGATGACTTCGACAGACTCTGCATATAGATGCTCTGCAATTAATTGTTTGACCTTCTCGCCACACTCGGAAATATCCATTTGTTCATCACGATATAACGTTTTTGCCATTTGCCGCACTTTACCTAAAAACTTTAAGTCTTCTACATATGGAGAAGCTTCAGGGTTCGGTAAAATCATATCCATTCGTTTGGAAAACTCTTTGAACGCTTTTTCAAACTCGTGCCGCACATCTTCAGGCTCTAATACTTGAACGCACGCATCGGCATCGCTTCGGTTAATATAGTCAAAAAAGCTCATCGCTTTTCGGTGGGCTTGTTTTAACTTTGGCAATTCGCTTTCAATCGGCAACAGCGCTCCTTGAATGTCTTGTTTAGAGAAAATCGCTAACGCTTTTTCCAAAAATTTCGATACCCCAAAGTAATCAACAATAAGCCCATACGTTTTTCCTTCATACGTACGGTTTGTACGAGCGATTGCCTGAAGAAGGTTATGCTCTTTTAACGGTTTATCCAAGTACATGACTTGTTCGATTGGAGCGTCAAAGCCTGTTAGAAGTTTATCACAAACAATTAAAATCGCTAGTTTGTCTTCTTCAAACGGCTTTTTGAATCGTTCAATTAATTGTTTTTCTTCCTCACGAGATAAGGAGTAATCTTTTAACAGTTCATTATTTTTGTCTTCAGGCCCTGTTGAAATAATTAACGCTGTTTCATATTTTCCATTAATGAGTTCATCGAGCTTTTGTTTATAGATGGCTGCTGCTTCACGGTTCACCGCCACCACTTGCGCTTTAAAGCCGTTTGGCAGGATATAATTTTCAAAGTGTTCCACAATATCTAAAGCAATTTTTCCAATACGACTCGGCACGGCTAAGATGGCTTCTTCATTGGCGTATTTCTTTTTTATTCGCTCACGGTCTTCTTCGCTATAGTCGCTAAATTTACGGTCAAATAAGCGATCTAGTGACTCGCCTTGTAAATGAAGGTCGACCATACGAGCTTCGTAGAAAATCGGAACGGTTGCTCCATCATCGACCGCTTGTTCAATCGTATATTTGTCAATATACGAGCCAAACGTTCTTGTTGTACTTTTATCTTCTTTATCGATTGGCGTTCCTGTAAAACCGATATAGCATGCATTCGGTAAGCCTTTACGCATGTTCATCGCTAGACCTTTGTATTGCGTACGGTGTGACTCGTCGACTAATACGAAAATATTTTCCGACCTTGAAAGTTCTGGATATTCGTCTTGATCCTTATCTGGTTGGAACTTTTGCACAAGCGTCATAATCGTGGAACCAGGACCTTGTTGTAACAACCTTTTCAAGTCTTTGACACTTTCCGCTTGCTGCGGATTAGGGAAACCGCATTTACGGAATGTTTTTGTAATTTGGTCATCCAAGTCTTTACGGTCGGTGACAACGACAATCGTTGGGTTGTGCAACTCTTTGATTCGTCGCAGTTTGACGGCTAAATATAACATCGTCAATGATTTGCCTGAACCTTGTGTATGCCAAATGACCCCGCCGCGGTCTTTCGGTGTTTTTGCATGTAAAATGCGATGAATCGCTTTATTTACGGCACGGAATTGTTGATAACGGGCAATCTTTTTAATCACCCGCCCGCCATCAACTTCAAAAACGATGAAGTTTTGGATCAAATCAAGCAAGTTTTCTTTCGCTAACATCCCTGCGACTAAAATGTCTTGTTTTGTTGGAGAGTCGCCAAGTTCAGGAACCGTTCTTGGATACGGATCTTTCCACTCGCTGAAATGTTGCACTTTCGCACCAATCGTCCCTGCTTTCGCTCGATAATTGCTTGTCGCAATCATAAACTGGTTATAGTAGAAAAGTTGCTCATGAGTTTCCTGATAGCGGCGCAATTGATTGACTGCTTTTGAAATTTGCGTATCTTCCTGCAACGTTGGGCTTTTACATTCGACCACGACTAAAGGCAATCCATTCACAAAAATCACAACATCAGGACGAATCGTGCCTCTTGCATCTTGAATGCGGAATTGATCAACAACAAGAAATTCGTTGTTATAAGGGTTATCAAAATCAATCAATTTAACCGTTTGATTCTTTTTCCCTTTTCCTAAATCTTGTTGAATCGAAATATAGTTAACAAGCATCTCATGAAACTTTTCATTCGCTTGCATGAGGCCTGTTGCTTCGATATGAGTTAGATTGTAAATAATGCGAGCAAGGTTGTTCTCATCAATCCATGGATTCAAACGTTGAATTGCTTTCTTTAAACGTTCTTTTAAAATTACCTCACTCAACGAATCCCGTTCAGACTCAAGAGCTAAGCCTGTGACATGCTCATAGCCCAGCTCTTGAAGCTGATTGATTAAACGTTTTTCTACGAGGTTTAACTCATTCCATTCACTTGAAGTGGTCATTGTGACATCACCTCATTATCAACTTTGACACGTACTTTGCCTGTGAGAAGGACTTGCATTAATCCTGCTTTAATATCTTGTAATTCACTTAATTTTCTCTTCTCCATAATTATCTTTTTATCAATCGTCTGAAGAACTTCGCTAATTTTCAGTTGCTCTTCTAAAGGAGGAACGACTATCTTAAACTTTTTTGTTGTTCCTATGCTAAAGAAATTCATTGCACTACCAGAGTCGTGTTTCCTAATTTCTTTTTTTATATAACTTGTTTGAAAGTAGTAATATAGATAAACATAGTGGACACGATCTGGGTTTGACCTAATTAATGTTAATTGTGGACCAATGTTAGCATTATTATATCTTTCACTAACTATAGCAACAGCACCTACATTAGCCCCCCGATTGGTAAATAAAATATCTTTAGTTTTTATATGGGCTTTTCTTAATAATTCATGCTTTTCGAATGAAATATACTTTACTTTCTTGTGGTCAATCGAGTTAGTGTTTCCGATTGCAGCGGAAGTTAGAAATGGTACCCCCTGACTTAAAAATTCATTTTCTTTAGGATAGTCGTTACCGTAATTTCCATCTTGAATTTTTAAAGTAAGGTTCGATAACTCCTCTACAGCCCAAGCTTCAGGTATCTCCCCAATCTCCGTCTTTTTAAACTTCGTATGTCCAATTCCTTTTGTGAGCAACTGTTGCAT